>NZ_OX458932.1:1238335-1547919 GCF_949774925.1 Candidatus Methylacidiphilum fumarolicum | reverse complement strand
ATTGATTATACCTCACAGGACTTCCAGACTTATTGGATGAATCTTTTCTGGGGTATAACAATAATGAATGTTATCATTTGGGGACTGACATGGGGTTGGATTTGGTTTGTCTATAGGGATCGTCATTTAGAACAACTAAATCCCGGAGAGGAATTGAAACGCTGGTACTCTAACTGGCTAATAACCCTTGGAGTGTATGCTTGGTGCTTGGTCTGGGCGGTCTTTTTTGTTGAACAGGATGGAGTATGGCATTCATCCATGATTAGGGACACAGAGTTTACTCCTAGCCATATTTTCAATTTTTATCTTAGCTGGCCTATTTTCATTAACTTTGGGGTGGCCGGATTGATGTTAACCAGAACAAGGCTTCCGGTAATGGGCAAAAAATGGCTGCTGCCATTAGTTATGGAAGTAGCATGGCCGATAATGTTTATTCCATTAATTGGAGAAAACGAATGGGGACATAGTGCCTGGATTTTAGAAGAATGGTTTGCAGCTCCGTTGCACTGGACATTTGTGCCTTTTGCATGGGCTGCTGTTTGGTTCTTAGGCAATGGATTTGACATGTTTCCAAGGATAGCTGCTGTTCTAAAAGCCACCTATTTTGGTGAAAAATGCATGTCTGCTGCAGAGGCAATGGAAAACCCTGAGGAAGCCACCAATCCAGTGCATACATTACCTGGGATGTAATTTTAAAAACATCAATTTCCCCGGTCACCAACTAAAAATAGGAAGGGAGAGTAACAAGGGAGAGCCAACTCTCCCTTCCGCAATACAAAAAAAGGAGAAAAATGCAAACACAGACGATAAAGACTTCCCCAGAACTTCAAAAAGAAGGTTTAGAAGTTGGGAAAAGAATTCAGTTTGTAGCATGGGTTATCATAGGAATGACTGTGACAGTCGGAACATTCGCCTCTCAGTCATTACTAGAAGGAGACTGGAGCTTCTGGATAGATTGGAAAGATCGACGTTATTTTCCAATTTTAGGAGTCATCTCCTATATGTTGATGTTAGTCAGCGTTCAGGCAGCTTGTTGGATTAAAGCTAGACTTCCCATGGGAATGACTCTATGTGCGGTAGGAATCAATCTCTGGCAATGGTTTGAAAGATATGTCAATTGGTGGGGATGGTTCAGTTATCCAATGAATGAATTGTTTCCAGAGACTGTCATTCCGTGTGCCATTGCTGCGGATTGTGTTCTGCTTTTATCTAGAAAACTTCTCTTGACTTATCTTTTTGGTGCCTATGCTTTTGCCTTAACCTTTTACCCTGCTAACTGGGTGATGATTGCTCCATTTCATCAACCCTTAGAAGCCTTAGGCCAAACTTTGAGTCTAGCCGATTACATCGGATTTTCCTATGTCCGTTCTGCCATTCCTGAGTATTTAAGAATGATTGAAAGTGGGACTCTTCGGACCTTTGAAGGGGGAGCCTTAGGCCCAGCCATATTCTTCAGTGGTGTTGTTGGTATTTTTATATATGCAATTTTTTGGTGGATTGGAGATCAGTGCACCAGAAATCGTTGGGTAAAGAAGATATAAATATCAGAGCATTCAAGAAAAAACGCTAAAGGGGAAAAAATTGCCATGAAAATAAATAATTACTCTATAAACACATTAATATTAGCATGTACTGTAATAATTGCAATTATTGCTTCGTCTTGCCTTTATGCCTCTGGAATAGGGGAAAGAGCTCAGGAAGCAATTCTGAGGATGCGAACAGCCCAATTTTACGATGTTCGCTTCTCTTCGAATCATCTGAAAGTAGGGGAAGATCTTGTAGTTACTGGAAAAGTCATGATTTTGCCTATATGGCCGCATGAACTTGGTTTTTCTGGTATTGCCTATATCAATTTCTTTGAACCCGGCCCCAGGCTTGTCCGCAAGGAAACTGTCGTAAATGGCCAGCCAGTGTTTTCCAGCATGATCGTAAAGCTTGGAGACACCTATGACTTTAAAGAAGTATTGACCGCGCGTAGACCAGGTACTTGGCCAGTAGGGGTAACCATGAATATTAAAGATATTGGCCCCATCGTAGGGCCTTCCATTAAAGTCACGATCGATCCTTCCTCTGCTCCATTTACAAATACAGTCCAAACCTTGTCCGGACAATCCATTAATCTTGAAAACTATGGATTAAGTCGAGCCATGGGATGGTCCTTCCTTTGGGTATTGTTAGGAATAGGATGGCTCTATTATTGGCTTATTCTTAAGCCAACAGCTCCAAGACTAGGGCTTGCCTACTTGGAAAAAGAGGACGAATTGGTTACCAAGCAAGATCAAAAGTTTGGATTCTTATTCTTGGCTATTGTTATTGTACTAGTATTTGGTGGGGCTTTTATTACCTCCAAACAGTTTCCAATTGTTATACCCCTCCAAAAAACCTTTGTTAGAATTAATCCCTTGCCAAAGGAATCAACATTTGTTGAGGCAAAAGTCAGTAAAGCAACCTATTATGTTCAGCAACGGAGCCTCGATTTTGATTTAATTGTAACCAATAAAGGAAATGAAAAAGTTTATTTGCGACGGTTTCAAACAGCTAATGTTGCCTTTCTGAATCCGGCTGCTCCCGACAATCAATGGCCAGCCGATTCGCCAGAAGTCAATGGCGGAGAATTGCAAATTACTCCCAATGAACCCATTCTGCCTGGTGAAACAAAACAGTTACACATAAAAGCTCAAGGTGCAGCTTGGGAAGTAGAAAGACTATCTACAATTTATAAGGAATCCTCCAGTAGGTTTGGTGGTCTCATCTTTTTCGGAGATACAGCAGGGAATAGAAATATTATCGCTATAGCAGATCAGTTTGTCGTTCCAGTCTTTCAATAATGTATATTTCAATGAAACATAATTATATATATAGATGCATATCTGTAATAATAATTATGTATGTTGTTGTATGTAAATGTGCTATATCGAATTGTGAAACGTATGATAAGTGTGGATTTGTGGTCAATAATTACTTTGCGGCTCATTTTACAATCTATCCAGAGTATCCTCTACCATATAAGCGAGGATGTTTTATGAATGCTTATTGCAACAAAATCCCACATAGTGGTATGGTTTCATTAGTATACGATATAGTAGGAATCGGTAATATTTTAAATGATCATAAGATAAACATATATATTACATATAAAAATGAACCTGATAAATATCTTTATTCATGGTCAGAAGTTCCGGTAAACGGTGTAATATGGAAGCGTGTTTATCTTAAGCCAGGATCATATATATCTAAAATAAATATATTCTGTGATCAAGGAATAATAACAAAACTTAATCAATATGGCATCCTCATTGAAGATAAAAATGTTAATTTTGTATTTCCATTTATAGTAAATAGTGGAAATATATTGTCATGGATTAAATATAAAATTATGATAATTCCAATAATAGCCATTATAATATGTATTATTATTGGAATAATATTCCGAGTGGTGCAAAAAAATAACAACTATGTGAAAAATTGATATAATGGGGAATAATATGAATTATAAATCTGTATATAATACTATAGATTATATTTTATGGTATAATCAAATAACATTAGAAAATATTGCTGAAGTAGGGGGTAAAAATGCTTCGCTTGGAGAGATGATGAAAGAATTATCACCATTTGGAATAAAGATACCAAACGGTTTTGCTATAACATCATGGGCTTATGAACAATTTATAAGCTATAATAATATTAGAGATATCATAGATCATAAATTACAAGATATAAACTATTCTGACATAAATAATGTTAAAGAAGCTAGTAAATATATTAGAAATATTATTATTAATTCTAAATTTCCCTATAAATATAAAAAGGCTATAATTAGCGCCTATAATTATCTATCTAAAGATTCGCGTATAGAAGATGTTGATGTGGCTGTCAGATCTAGTGCGAATGTAGAAGATCTTCCACTAGCAAGTTTTGCTGGCCAACAAGATACCTATCTCAACATTAAAGGTAAAGCAAATCTTTTAAATGCTATCAAACTATGCTACGCATCGCTCTATACGGAACGAGCCATAATATATAGAAAAGAGATGGGATATGAACACATTAATATATCCATGTCCGTTGGGGTTCAAAGAATGGTTCGTTCCGATCTTGCCTGTTCTGGTGTCATGTTTACTCTTGATCCTGAATCGGGCTTTAAAAAAGTCATCCTCATTAATGCTTCTTATGGATTAGGTGAAAATATTGTCCAAGGTGTAGTCACCCCTGATGAATACTGTGTTTTTAAATCTACTTTAATGAAAGGCTATAAGCCAATTATTCAGAAAAAATTGGGGAGTAAGGATATCAAACTGGTCTACGACATCGATGGCGAACGATTAATGAAGGGTACTTATGTTAAAAATGTACCTGTCCCAATTGAAGATAGAAACAAGTATGTATTATCAGACTCTGAAATATTAACTCTTAGTAGATGGGCATGTATTATAGAAGAACATTATACTCGCAAGAATGAACGCAGTACGCCCATGGATATTGAATGGGCAAAGGATGGTATCAGTGGTGAGCTTTTTATTCTTCAAGCAAGACCCGAAACAATCCATCGAGGACAAAATAAAAAAACTATTCAGGTCTATCAATTAAAAACCAAAGGCAAGGTTCTTGTCGAAGGGAAAGCGGTTGGGGAAAAAATAGCGCAAGGAAAAGTTCGAATCATCCAAGACCTACAACAAATGGATCAATTTCAACCAGGGGAGGTGCTGGTCATAGAAAAAACTGATCCTGATTGGGAACCAGTAATAAAGAAAGCGGCAGCAATTGTAACAGATAGGGGAGGCAGAACCTGTCATGCAGCTATTGTTAGTAGGGAACTTGGTGTACCAGCAGTCGTTGGAACAGAAAATGCCACCAAGCTGCTTCAAAACGGATCGTTTGTAACGGTTAGCTGCGCAGAAGGGGAAATTGGGAAAGTCTACGAAGGGGATATTCCGTATACGATTGAAAAGATCAATCTCATGGAAATCCCTCGTCCAAGAACAAAGATTATGATGAATGTGGGTAATCCTCATAAAGCCTTTGATTTTTCTTTTCTTCCTAATGATGGAGTGGGTCTAGCTCGCCAAGAATTTATCCTTACAAATTATGTCAAGGTTCATCCCATGGCCTTGGTGCACTTTGATCGGCTCAGGGAAGGACCTGAAAAAATGAAAATTCGGCAACTAACAGAAAATTATCCACAGAAAACTGACTACTTTGTCGATAAACTAGCCGAAGGTATCGGATTAATCGCTGCGGCCTTTTTCCCAAAGGATGTCATTGTTAGGCTTAGTGATTTCAAATCCAATGAATATTCCAATTTGTTAGGTGGCACAGACTTTGAACCCATTGAAAGAAATCCAATGCTTGGTTTTCGAGGAGCCTCTCGCTATTACCACCCTCGCTATCAACAAGGATTTGCTTTGGAATGTCTGGCCCTTAAGAAAGCCAGGGAAACCTTTGGTCTTTTGAATATTAAGATAATGATTCCAATGGTTAGAACTGTAACAGAAGGCAAAAGAGTCATAGAGGAGTTAGAAAAAAATGGGCTAAGAAGAGGTGAAAACGGCTTGGAGATATTCATGATGTGTGAAATACCAAGCAACGTCATTTTAGCTGAAGAATTCTGTGAAATATTTGATGGCTTTTCGATTGGTTCCAATGATCTGACTCAGTTGGTTCTTGGTGTGGATAGAGATTCTGAAATTATTGCTTCCCTTTATGACGAACGGAATGAAGCTGTTAAAAGATTAATCGCTTCCATGATTCAAATAGCCAAAAAGAACAAAAGAAAAATTGGGATATGTGGGGAAGCACCAAGCAATTATAAGGATTTTTTAGAATTTCTTATAAAAGAAGGTATAGATAGTATATCTGTTAATCCTAATTCTATATACTCTACACTCTTAAAAGCTTCAGAAATAGAAACTAATATAAATAAATAAAATAAATAGGAGGTATATGAAAACTATAATGAGGTTATATAAACAGATGTATATGAAATTCATATATATTATATTGTTTGTATGTATTATAATATTAAATAATGCAACTCTTCTTGCTAATACAAGTGATAGCCTATCAGATGATCAGAGCGAAGGAGATCAATCAAAAACCTATTTAGAGCATAGGAAGCAACTCTTAGAAAATAATGAAATCAGCAAGCCTAAACCTTATCATCTCTTCGTTCTTGGTGGTTTTGGACCTGCTTTTCCCTATTCTGGATCTTCAACTTTAAATGGAATGACAACAGATTTTGCAAAAAACTACTCCTATGTTCCAGCAGTTGAAGTTGGAGTGCTGTGGTATGATCCTTCTCGGTGGAAACATTTAACATTCGGTATTGCATTTGTCGGTGCTTTTTTAGGCAATCAGAGCTTGTCCTATGTCCAAGGATTACAAAAAATGGATAATAATTCTGCAATAGGAGGCTTCTTAGGCCTATCTGCCATTGTGGGATATGTTACTGGAAAATTTGTTCCTTACATCGGAATGGCAGGAGGTGGTGTGGTCTTGAGTTTAGAAAGCAGTAATGCCTATTTGGGCTCTGTGTGGGGAAGTTGGTATTCTCCAGTATTAGGGTTTAATTATTTAATAGACAAGCATTGGTTTACCGGTGCCACGTTATTCTGGCTCTTTGATCAGAATCTCAATGGATACCATAATTCTAAGGCTGGTATTAATTCTTTTAATCTGAATCAAGTTTATGAACCCCTACTTACAGCCAATATAGGATTCATGTTCTAAAACAATGTATGGTATCTGGATTAATACTATAAAAATACCTTCTTACCTGCCTGTTAAGAAAAAAGAAAAAGCTTGAGTAATGGAAGACTAAAAGAGAAATTCTGACCGCTTCCTTAGGATTCTTTTCTATTTTTTTTCTTTCTTAAAAGAGGAACAAAGCTTTTGAAATACGATAAGAAGAATTTTTCTTGTCGTATTTCTTCTTTTCTGCTCGATCCTTTTTACTTGTATAACCTATGCAATAAGCATATGGATTGAGATAGTAGTCTTTTGATAGTTTGTGAGGCGATCTTCAGATAGGACAAAAAGAATCCGTTATGAAAATCTATGTCTTTTTTTATTCGATGTATGGTCATATTTATAAAATGGCCGAAGCGGTAGCTCAAGGAGCGAGATCGGTAGCTGGAGCTCATGTAGAATTGCGACGTGTCCCTGAAACCTTACCAGAAGCCGTGCTACATAAGATGGGTGCTATAGAGCCTCAAAAAGCCTTTGCGCGTGTACCTATATGTTCTATTGAAGAGCTTGGTGAAGCCGATGCTATCATTTTTGGAACTCCTACAAGATTTGGTAATATGTGCGGTCAGATGAGGCAATTTTTGAATGCAGCTGGAAAACTTTGGTTGTCAGGTAAGCTTATCGGAAAAGTGGGAAGCGTCTTTTGTAGTTCCAATACTCAACATGGTGGCCAAGAGACAACATTGTTAACCTTCATGGTTACTTTGCTGCATTTGGGAATGGTCATCGTAGGACTACCTTATTCTTTTACTGGACTAATGGCAGTGGATGAAGTTGCTGGCTGTTCTCCTTATGGAGCTTCAACCATAGCTGGAGGTGCTGGAGAAAGAATGCCTAGCGAGATTGAATTGGCTGGAGCTAAATTCCAAGGAAAACATGTTGCTTCCATTGCGGCAAAACTGGTTAGATAATTCGTATGGCTTATCAGCCAATTGAAAATCACCCCATCATTGGAGATATGCACACTGTGGCCTTAGTGGCCATGGATGGGTCGATTGATTGGTTGTGCATTCCTTATTTTGATTCCCCAAGCGTCTTTGCCGTAGCTGATCCTTGATGAATTCCCATATTTTTGGAAGGGCATCTGAAGAGCGAGTTTTGGTTACAATCTTTCCACGGTTGGAAGGAAGGGCATCGAGAATAGAAAAGTCTAAATCACCATAGAGGGATAAGGCCAGTGTTCTGGGGATAGGAGTTGCTGTCATCGTCAATATGTCAGGATAGACCCCTTTTTTGGCAAGGCTGCTGCGCTGTGCAACTCCAAATTTATGCTGCTCATCGATGATGATTAAACCCAGGGATTGTGGATCGAAAGAGCGAAAGAGTAGTGCATGAGTCCCAACGAACACTTTACCTGGAAGAGCAGTCGAAGAAGACTCTCCTTTGAAAAGAGGATAGGGGCTCTGGTTTGTAGATGCTAATTCTCCATTTTGCTTTGATTCTTTGCCTACATAGAAAATGGGAATGTGCAAAGAGGTTAGCCAATTTTTTAAGGTCAAATAGTGCTGACTAGCCAGAGTGCTTGTAGGTGACATAAATAAAACGTCTTGGCCTCTTTCAACTGTTTTTATGGCAGCGTATACAGCCACGAGAGTTTTGCCCGATCCCACATCACCCATAAGTAGCCTATTCATGGGGGTGGAAGCTTCCAGATCGTGATCGATTTCTGCGATTGCTTTTTTCTGAGCTGAAGTTGGAACGAAAGGAAGAGAAGCAAAAAAAGTCGAGCAAAGAGAAAGTCGTTTAGTGGGCCTTTGGATTTTGATTTTTGATCTAGTTAATTTTCTGTAGGCCATGCGAAGCTGCTCAACGAAAAATTCATGATAGGCGATCCGATCCCTGCACTGTTGAATTTGAGAAAAAAAGTCTGGGAAATGCACTTTTTTAATGGCAAAGGCAAGAGTGGGAAGCTTAAGGTTCTCAGGCAATGGATAAGGGTCAGTAGACTCAAGATTAATTTTCTGGAGTTGTGCATGCATGATTTGCCGAAAAACTTTTTGAGAGAGTCCCGAAGTCGTTGAATAGATGGGGACAATTCGGAATAAATTAAGGGAAGAGGAAAGCTCCTTTTCTTCTTCGAACGGCTCGACTTCCGGCTGCCACATCGTCCATTTTCCTTTGTATAGCCGCACTGTTCCATAGACAGCAAGTTTTTGGCCCACTGAAAGGTAGTGTGGTAAGGTTTTCCAAAACCAGATACAAACCAGTTGTTCCCTCTGATTGCTGAAAGAAAGAAGGTTGATCTTAACAGTTGCTCTGGCCTTAAGTTGTCCTTTTTGAACAACCGTGATTGTTCCTTTAAACAGTAGAGTTTCATTTTCAGCCACCTCAAATAAAGATTTTTGCTCGCTGCGGTTCTCATACCGAAAAGGCAAATAAAGAAGAAGGGTTTTTTTAGATACTATCCCAAGTTTTTCGAGTAGCCTGGCCCGTTTTATTCCAATATGGGCTTCCTTTACAAGTTCGTTCATCTGTTTTGGTTAGTTCAATTTGGTTAAGTTCAATATAGCATAAGCGATGTTAAGAGTTTCTTATCTTCTTCGTTTGATGTAAAACCGGCGCGGGAATACCCATCCCCATTAGTGGATTGAGATGAGAGCGCCGCACTCAAGAATTAGAGCTATTTGCCTTGACGTTCCGCAATGAATCGGCGGGTGACTTCCGCTGATACGGTCCCAGCTGTTCCCACATAATAGGATTGCGTCCTTAGATGTTCCCGGCGATACCCAATGTTTTTGAGCTTCGGAAACCTTTTTCGAGAGCCACGCAGAACGTGTAACTCTTGAGGAGTCCCACGATCGCTGAAGTCGCTCAACGAGGCGGGGCCGATACGAAGCGATGCCCATGGTCGACGTCCTTTTCCAAAGCTGGCAGCCGGAAGCCGTGCTACCGCCAGCATTTGGCGATCAGAGCCTTGCAGGCTACCCCCACCTCGCCTGAGTGGATTCTGCGTTAGTATTTTAGTATCCATACGAAGGGATAGGCGAGCTGATAGTGCGGCCATTGCGTTTTTCCAGTTTGCAATGGATCAGTCATAGCGCGAAGATAACACCTATGGAACGGATCCGCCTCCTATCCCTAAAGCGTATCTCCAGAAGATAGGCTCCCATCATCCGAAAAGGCCAGATGGATGCGGCCAAGGTCTGGATGGTCTGTCATGACATGCATCTCGAGGCTTACCAGACGAATGCACCATGACCTGGAGATAGAGAATACCACAAAGCTACCACGTAGGCTGCAGCGGCCATCCGCTATCCATATAAGGGCAAGCGCTATTTCCCCTCTGATGCAGCCGGTCTAAGCAATGGGAATGGAGGAAAAGCGGAGCGTTCTCTCTATGGGACGAGGAGGGTCGTTTCTAATATTATCGCGTCCCGCTTGGCTTTTGCGCAAATCCGCTTGCCTGATCCTCTGGAATGATCTGCCCAACGAATGGCACCTAGCCCTGGTTGAATCGGCACTCGCTTCGGACTCGCAAGGGACCACGGAAAGGCATGCGCTGGGGAACCTTGGTCGGATCCACCAGACTGCCGCAGTCTCCAACAATGGGGGGGTAGCCTGGTCGTTTCCGGGCAAGGCTAGCGCACCATCAAGCGGTTGTCCAGCAAGCAACTTTGCAAAATCCAGAAAAAGCGGTCCCGATGCAGGAAGGGCAGCCGGCGATTGCGCAAGCTCGGACGAGCCAGAGCGAAGTGCATACTGCGTTATAAACGCAGGCATCTCGACCTGCGCCATCAAGGCATCCGTAAAGTCGTGGACTTCTGCCTGTATCATGGAATTCAGTCCATATTTGCAGACAATCCGGATAGCGTTCGTCGCGGCTCCTGCGGGTGCGATCATGACCAGCGGATCAGCCAGTGGGAATATGGCAAGGAGGTAGACTATTTGATACAGAAGAGGGAGCAAACCCACATCGGGTGCTTTACTGGGGATGAACGGGGAAGGCCCTGCTGCTGTTCAGAAGGTGGCCATCGCCATAAGCCCAAAGGACGGAATGGGCGAGGTCAGAAATGAGGCTTGCAGGGCCACCGGGATGAATAACCGGCAGCCGGGAGGCAGTAGTAGCCTGGACAGGGGCCAAAGTTGTCTAGCTGAAGCATGGCTTCAACCTCCACCAGTTCGTCGGCGGATTCCCAACGAAGACTGCCCACAAGCTGTGCCTACTAGCTAGAAGCTCGCCTGCTCTAGCGGATTGAGAGTGTCTCTACATTGAGAATAATTTGCTAAAGAATATAATTTGATTGGATATATGGGGTCTTAGCACAGTTGGTAGAGCGCCTCAATGGCATTGAGGAGGTCAGGGGTTCTAATCCCCTAGGCTCCACCATATTGACTTAAATATTGTTTGAATCTTTTTCTCTTTTTAGCAGTAGAAATAATGATGGATATAGGATGTTCCTCCTAGCAGAGAGGAAGGTCTCATCAATAAAATGCAAAAACTAACGACAATTTTGATTCATTTGATCGAAAGTTCTTTAAAAGGACTTGATTTTAAAATTTATATGAGATAGTTCCTTGGATCCAGAATGGCAGACCGGGAACAATAGATGTATAATCCAATTCTCTGGTGGGAGACATTCCCACCCCTGCAGGGAGCCAATATTTTTGGTTGGTGAAATTAAAAACATTAAGCCGTGATTCCCATTTAGGGCTAGAATAGAAAAAAGAACTATTCAAGATAAATTGTAAAGGAATTCTGGTTCGATAATCATACCCTAGATACTGATCGGAAAGAACAAGAGCTCCAACGGTTAAACCGAATCCAGAGTCAAATTTATAGGTTATCATTCCACTATAAACCTGATCTGGCCATCCGATCAAAGCGTATTTCCCAGGAGAGAAAGTCCCATTGTTGTTGAGGGGAAGACCGTAGAGTCTTGCAAAATTGGTGGAATATGTTTGAGCCATTTCTGGTCCTTCAGGAAAACCGCTCCAATCTTCTACGCCCTGCTCAAGAAGATAACCCATTCTTATCCAGAAATGTCTGTTCGGCTGATAAGTTAGATTAGCTTCAAGGCCTTGAAAAGAAGCTGGAGTCGAAGGAAATTCAATATTTCCCAAAAAAGTGTCTTCGGAAAATCCAGACATGGAAAGATACAATCTGTCGTGAAGAAGATTAAATTTAACCCCACCTTCTATGAGTTGGTTCAGCAGATGAAAAGCGGTGGCTGGAAAGATAGGAGAGTATCCTCCGCCACCTGAAGCATTGGTTGTGTATTGCCAGTTGTAATTGAAATAAAGACTTATGCGCTGAGTCGGTCTATAAGTAATAGCGGCATTGACGAGTGGATTGAGTTGCGTAGTGTTGAGTGATTGAAACAAAAAAGTTGGGGTGCCAGGTGGTGTTTGTGAATGGATAAAATAACTATCCATTCTTGCTCCGATAAAAAGGATGATTTTTTCATTAAGATCCATTTGATGCTGATAGAAGGGGGAAAGACGAAAAAATTTGGTCTGGTTGGTTTCATCATTGAGAGGAATAAAAAATCCACCAGCTGGAGCACCTGGTATTGGATAAAGACCAAAGTTAGCGAAGTTATTGGACAAAAGAAAGTTGAATAATTGTGGGTTTTCTGTGATAGCATCCCAGCTGTTTCCTAGATAGACCTCGGATTGATAATCAAGAGTGCGTTGAAAACGAAATTCGAAACCTGAATCAATAAAATGTTTAAGAAGAAAAGTATTTGTACTATGATGGAAATCTGAATTGAAATTGGCTCTAATTTCAGTTCGGTTGTCGATTTCGTAATCACCCTTAAAGACATTGGCTTCGTAAGTTTCAAAACGGATAGCTGTTTGGTCTTGGTACCAGAAAAAACTGTTATTCACTATGTCTAAATTGTCGCTTACATGCACTCTTTGAATAACTTGACTCATGGCAACAGTAGCTTGGCCAATGTCAGCTGGATATTTCACAGTGGCTCTCCGACTTATTGGAAATTCTGAATTCAAATAGGTATTTGCAGGAGGATTGTGTTCGGTTCCAGCAATAACCTGAGAAGGAGGTAAAAATCCAGTAAGATAAAGCCCATTGTTGATAAGGGATTGAGTTGGCCTATTAAGGAGCAATTCAATCGGAGTATAATCAGCTATGCCAAAATCCGAATAAAAATCGATTTGATAATTTTCTGTGGGTCTATAACCAAGTGCGAAATAAAAATTTTGTTGTTCATTGCGGACGTATTGATAATAGAGCCTATTATCGATCCCCATGTAACTTGCCCTGTAAGCAAGTTTTCCTTCCTGGATTGGCCCTCCTATATCAGCTCCCCACATGTAGTTTTCATACATTCCGGTCGTATTCCAAACGTTCCCTCTGAATTTATCGAAATAGGGTTGTTTTGTGATGTAATTTATATATCCATTGGATGGCTGAGTGGCGCCGAAAACTGCTCCTGGAGGACCTTCAACAAGGTCGAAACTTTCCACCATATTAAAATTCCATGGAGGGTTGAAAAATCCATCGTTATTCACGTTTTGCTCTATACCGTTGATAAAGGTAAGACCAGGTTTTCCTCGAATAATAGGTGAAGACATTTCGTAGAGTTCTGAAGCATCAAACTGGGCTGCTGGGCTGATCATGGTGATACTTAGAGGATCAGGCCATCCTTGAGAACCGATCCCTGCGGATTGCATTAGTGTTTTATTTATTGGAGTCACGGTTCTTGGGGTATCCATAATGTTGAAAGGTGTTCCATAAACAGAAGTGATGGATTGATTGGTTTGGAGAATAGATTCTGCTTTGGATGCTTCGACTGTTACTTCTGGAAGGCTTGATACAGGATAAGAGTTTAAAGGTTCAGCTTTGCTCTCAATAGGCGATAGAAAAGAATGTTGTATCAGAAAAACAAACTCTAAGGTTAGGAAAAAGGAAGAATAATAATAATTCTCTTTTAAGAAAAAAAAGAACCTTCTCATGCATAAAAATAATAGGGTTAGTAGGGATTGCTTTCTAATTCTCTATTGTTCAATTTTTAGCTCTTTTTTGCACGAATCGAGATTATTATTATTTGTTGAGAGTTATTAACTCTACCGTCATAAAATGGATTTTCTGGTCGCATAAGAATCAAAGAATTATTTTTCTCTTCCTATGCGTGTAGACAGGTTTTAGAGAAACAAGTTAGGATTGGTCTTACAAAGAGGAAGGGTAACGCAAACAAGAAATAACTTTCGTACTCAAAAGGAATTTGATGCAAGTAAACGTTCAGCCTTTCTATTACCAATACAAGAAAAGACTTTCGACACAAACTTTCCATAGCTCTTATAGCCGATTGCCATGTGAGGGTGGTAGAGTAGTGGAATGAAGCTAATCTTGAAAGAACTTACTTGGATAGCCAAATCTTTTATGGACAGTAACTGATCAAGGCTTTTACCAAAAATACAAGACTAAGCAGTATGGCTGAATGTTTATCAAAACATACAGAATTTTTCATACAGTTTTTTTCCCTAACCTCCAAGAGATGTTTTCGCAAGATGAACAGTAAGTTTCGGCACGATGTTCACCGCTGCCATCTGATCCTGTAGCATCTGATCTGACGCCACAAAGCTGGGACATAGCTTATGGAATCGCACAGATACAAATGTAAGAACAAGCGTTATGGCTAAATCCGTTAAACAGTTTGTTTGCGGGATGGGTATGAGGTTTTGCAGGGGATCATCACTAAGAATAAGTGATGCTTCCTCTGCCTGATAAATTAGACTGTCTCTGCGTTACTTGAATTATATGAAAGGCAGGCTATTCCTTTCACTCCCGTTCTAACTCTATCTTCCTTCTCTTTCACGTTCTTGGGTTTTTGTAGGATACACATGGTGATAGACTGGAAATCCTTGGGATTTCAGCTGCATTTTTATGCCATCATCCACTGCTTTGAGTAAGCCTTTATGACTTTCAAATACAAAATCCGTCGGATAATTTCTTAATTCGCCAGTATACGCATCAGCAGTAACAACATAGGGAAAACCCACTTTCTTTAGTTCTTTTGAAAGATTGGTTTCTCTTTTTATTTCTCCCAAATGGTAAGCTCCTCCCCAATGGATCAATCTTGGACCTGGATAATAAAAATTTCTAGACTGAGCTATTCTTTTGATGTTGCAAAGTCCATACCTACTATCCTCCTTTTTCTCTATGTTGCCTGCCATTCTTTGATCCCTATAATCTACAAATGCTCGTGTTATGTCTTGTGCTACGCCAAAAAATTCATCCATAGGTTCGAATTTAACCTTCAGGTCCTTGTCTTTTTGCTGCCTTTTTGCAACATTGTTTAATCTATCAAAGAAATCCTCAAAAAATTTATCATCTGGACTAAGCCCCGCTTTCTGGAAGGCGTCTGTTATGCGCTGTTTTAGACCTTCGGTTGGGGTTTTCCCTAGCCTGGCACTTTTTCCTGCTTTCTTTAGGTAATCCTCAACCAACTGCTGGCATGCTTCGGGTACCTTTATACTTACATATAAATTTCCTTTTCTTTCCTGCTCTTTCATTTCTCTTGTGCTAATGTCCACCGCATAAACTTCCAAATTGCCACGGTTCAGAACATTATGCCTTACAACCTCTTTGATTACATCGGTCATATGACCCAAATCTAGCTTATGATCTTTTCGATTATGTTCTTTTTCAGTGAGTCTATTTTCAGCCACCCATTCTCTGGTTTTCTCTTCCCTTCTTAAATAAAAATTCTTCTTGTCAACTTGTAGGTAAAGAGTATCTGGGGATTTTTTTATCATTGAATTTATTAATTTTTCTTCCAGCTTATCAACTTTCTTTTCGGCCTCTTCAAACTGCATCTTGCCATCATTATACATTTCATAGATATGGGAGGCTTTCTGCATAAAACGCTTAATCATTGGGTTATAATCCCTAGGTAATTCCAAAGATAACACAAAATGATGCTGACCCAGTTGTGGAAGAGCCTGGAGCAATGATTTATAATGATCACAATTATGTTTTTCACCACAAAGAACTGCTAATGTATTTTTCATATTTTCTTAAAAAGCGAGTGTGTTATTTATCTTTCTTATCTTTCGGCAAAGCTAAAAAGTGTCCTAATCTTTTCTAAGCGTCCTAATCTTTCCTCAGCGTGAAACTGTAGTTCACTCAAGGTATTAGAGTGGAATGTGCACCTGACAGAAATTCGATTGTTACTTCCTTGCTTTGGCAGCTCTAAAGAACCGTTACTTTTCAAGTGCTGATTTTGGAGACCAAAACCTTTTATAAACTCCTCTGGGCTACATGCCACTTTGTTCCCATCAAAAGTTATTGTGATTGTAGTCATTTCGTGCCCTTTAATTGGCTCCAGCTCCCCAAACATTAAAAATGAGATGTTATGATGACCACAATCTCGGAAACTTTCTTCATTTTTGATTGCTACAATTTTTCTAATGGCCCTTTCCTTAGTACTCGGACAAGTATAGACATAAACATCTTTTATATTGTATATCTCCTTATGTGGTAAGTGCTTATTTTTGTAATAATCTTGAGACTTAAAGTTCTTTTTATCTTCAGATATGTCCATTATGATACCATTCATAGAGTGTGTTATCCATGTGACAAGCCTCTTTATCTCCGAGAAGTTGATTGTCTTTTCCCCGATTAAGCTTAAAAGATAATCTTGAGCTCCAAAGAGCCTCGCTGTACAAAGAAAAAATAAGAAAAGGACAAGTATTTCTTTTTTCCAAAGCCAATTTATTTGTTTCATAATATTTTAATAGGAGATTGATTGTTTTCTTGAACCCCTCCTTCCATCACCTCCTCAATCTTAAGAAGGAGAATATACGATTTATCATTTCACAAACGATCGTTTAAGCGGAAGAGAGGCTCCTATCCGCCTTGTGGCAAAACGCAATAACTAAGGAGACCGAGCAAGGAAGAGTAGGGGTGGTGACCGGAATGTAGTAGAGAGCTCGATTAGCATCCCCATCAATTCAGGCCACAGTCCTATGGAAAACAATTGACTACCTATTCCTAGAGTCACAGCCTTTATACAGCAACCTTAAGGGACTTGCTAGTTTCATGGATAGAGGCCCACGCGCTAAATAATATGTGATTATACAATAAAGAGGAGCTACTGATAAAATAGTTCTGTTTCCTTGACTACTTAAAAGCTTAAGCAACCTTGGCAGAACCATTTTCCTTTAAGAACTGTAAGCAGACAAATGCGAAATACCCTCCATAATGAATGCTAAGAAAGGAACTCTTGGGATCTTCTTCTCTACTCTTGGGTGGATTAAAACCTTTGCACAATCCAGGGCAATTGTTCCATTGGCTGTTATCAACACAAAGAAAAATAGATTACATCCGTTTTTTTGGTACCCAAAGGCCTTTGCATTTTTCACAAAATTATAACAAAACTCTTTCCAGGAGAAATGGTTTTTACCCTTTCATTATAGTTTTTAAGAATAATTAGGCTGATTCCCTTAGAAGTTTGAACAATAGTGCCATGTCAAACAATTTCCAAAAATAATCTTATTGGGAAATTGAGGTAAACTCACTTTGGCTTAAAATTCAGCCTTTGCTATAACCATTTCCTTCGGTCAATCAAACCGATAGTCATTACAATTGGAACAAAACAGAGTCGTATTCATAACCATTATACCACAACTTTCACACACTTTACTTTATATTCATGAGGAGTAGCAATAATCCTCGCTGTCTTTTGTGATCGTCTAATGGGTTTTCCAAAGCTTCTAATGTTTCTTTTCTTATTTAAATAAAGCTAAAAATAGTCAAAACCTAGTGTGCACTATTAAGAAGAATCTTTATAACTTCAGCAGCTCTTTTCTTTCTTTTATAAAGACCAGAAGGAAAATATGCGGAATTCTTTCTTAGCTAGAAAAGCTAAGTGGAATTCAGTCATAATAATTTTTGAGTCCCGATTTGGCAGATGAAAAATAAAACTAGATTTCCTTTTTGTGTCTTCTTTCTTTCAGACATAAAACTCGAAGAACGCCTGTCGTAAATGCAAAAAGATAAATATTCTATTGCTTAATAAGAAGAGTCCGAAGTTCTTAAATAATCACATAGGAGTCCTTTACCTCATAAAGCATAGAGTTTTCAATGATGTTTTAGCTTTCGAAGCAAGGCTCCTCTGCCTTTTTTTTCAAAGTTTTTTCAACTAGAACAACCCCTATTAAAAGTGTATGCGTTCGTTGGCGCCTGCTTGTTATGTCAAGAAAGTTCCACATTATTTTCCTTTAATTAGTCTGCATGGCTTTTTGGTCTCCTGTTAATAGTTTTAGAAGTCCTAATAAATGAACAAAAAAAGTCTTTTTTTTTCTCTTCTTCTAGGGTCTATGCCAAAAAAACCTTCCAGAGAGCTATCAACCTAATGGGGCTTATATAGGGAATGCTCCAAGCCTTATCACCTTATCCAAAAGTTCTTTCAGTTTGTGACTACAGCAATTCAAAAAGGCGGGCAGGTCATTGTAAGCATAGCTCTCCTTTTTGTATTTTATAGCTTCCGCCTTTGGAGGTAGGAGGAAAGATTAAGAAAGTCAAACGATTGCAAATCTTCTAGCGAGAGGATCTATTAGCTCCTGACTACTTGGAAAGGCTTATTAAGCTTTTGCACAGAGTGCTGCAGAAAACGACAGGGAAATGGAAGATGGAATTAGAGCCAACTAATGGTTGAGCTTTGTAGCAGGGTTTTTGAGGAGGAATTGGGGTTTCCGTAAAATTAGGGAGAATCTGCTAAAAGGCAGCAAGTTCTTTCGCTAGGCACGATGGCTTATGTTCTTATGGTCAATCGGCTAATTTGTTAGGGAAGCGAACAAGCTCAGGTCCAGTGGTTGGAGACCGAGGCAGACGTCGAAGGCATCCAATAACCGAAGGGTTGCAACATGAACCAACAGGCATGTCTGTTTATTTCCACCTTGAGAATCGCTCCTTGGAACCTTGAAACCTAAAAAATAGCTATCAGATCCTCTACGTAGTGACACATTGTAAAAATGCTTCTTGATACCAATGCCTTACTAAAGTTTCACCTAACATGGGTTAGTTCCATACATAGAGAAGCTATGCTTCCTCTGCCTGATAAATTAGACTGTCTCTGCGTTACTTGAATTATATGAGAGGCGGTCTATTCCTTTCTCTCTTTTACTATCTTCCACCTCTTTCACGGTCTTGGGCTTTTGTAGGATACACATGGGGATGAACTGGGAATCCTTGGGATTTCAGCTGCATTTTTATGCCATCATCCACTGCTTTGAGTAAGCCTTTATGACTTTCAAATACAAAATCCGTCGGATAATTTCTTAATTCGCCAGTATACGCATCAGCAGTAACAACATAGGGAAAACCCACTTTCTTTAGTTCTTTTGAAAGATTGGTTTCTCTTTTTATTTCTCCCAAATGGTAAGCTCCTCCCCAATGGATCAATCTTGGACCTGGATAATAAAAATTTCTAGACTGAGCTATTCTTTTGATGTTGCAAAGTCCATACCTACTATCCTCCTTTTTCTCTATGTTGCCTGCCATTCTTTGATCCCTATAATCTACAAATGCTCGTGTTATGTCTTGTGCTACGCCAAAAAATTCATCCATAGGTTCGAATTTAACCTTCAGGTCCTTGTCTTTTTGCTGCCTTTTTGCAACATTGTTTAATCTATCAAAGAAATCCTCAAAAAATTTATCATCTGGACTAAGCCCCGCTTTCTGGAAGGCGTCTGTTATGCGCTGTTTTAGACCTTCGGTTGGGGTTTTCCCTAGCCTGGCACTTTTTCCTGCTTTCTTTAGGTAATCCTCAACCAACTGCTGGCATGCTTCGGGTACCTTTATACTTACATATAAATTTCCTTTTCTTTCCTGCTCTTTCATTTCTCTTGTGCTAATGTCCACCGCATAAACTTCCAAATTGCCACGGTTCAGAACATTATGCCTTACAACCTCTTTGATTACATCGGTCATATGACCCAAATCTAGCTTATGATCTTTTCGATTATGTTCTTTTTCAGTGAGTCTATTTTCAGCCACCCATTCTCTGGTTTTCTCTTCCCTTCTTAAATAAAAATTCTTCTTGTCAACTTGTAGGTAAAGAACACCTGGAGTTTTTTTTATCATTGAATTTATTAATTTTTCTTCTAGCTTATCTACTTTCTTTTCGGCCTCTTCAAACTGCATCTTGCCATCATCATACATTTCATAGATATGGGAGGCTTTCTGCATAAAACGCTTAATCATTGGGTTATAATCCCTAGGTAATTCCAAAGATAACACAAAATGATGCTGATCCAGTTGTGGAAGAGCCTGGAGCAATGATTTATAATGATCACGATCATGTTTTTCACCACAAAGAACTGCTAATGTATTTTCATATTTTCTTATAAACCTTCTAAAAGTTCTATGTCATCTAACTTGTGGATAGCATCCGAATAATTTTTGTTAGCGGAGAACTGCAGCTCATTCAGATTATTAGAGTTGAATGTGCACCTGACAGAAATTCGATTGTTACTTCCTTGCTTTGGCAGCTCTAAAGAACCGTTACTTTTCAAGCGCTGATTTTGGAGACCAAAACCTTTTATAAACTCCTCTGGGCTACATGCCACTTTGTTCTCATCGAAAATTATTGTGATTACAATTGTTGCAGATTGCAGCTGCCACAAGTACCCCCAAAACCCCCATGCCCCTATCCCATCTTTGATGTGAGAACGAAAAGCTTGAGTTCTGATTGCTACAATTTTTTTAATAGCCTTTTCCTCAGTGCTCGGACAAGTATAGACATAAATATCTTTATTGTAGTGCATTTTGTAGTCGGAACCAGATTTCTCCTTGGAACTTGGCGAGTATTTGGCTTTGGAAGAATCATGTTGAGACCTAAAGTTCTTTTTATCTTCAGATATATCCATTATGATACCATTCAAATTAGAGTGTGTTATCCAGGTCATAAGCCTCTTTATCTCCGAGAAGTTGATTGTCTTTTCCCCGATTAAGCTTAAAAGATAATCTTGAGCTCCAAAGAGCCTCGCTGTACAAAGAAAAAATAAGAAAAGGACAAGTATTTCTTTTTTCCAAAGCCAATTTATTTGTTTCATAATATTTTAATAGGAGATTGATTGTTTTCTTGAACCCCTCCTTCCATCACCTCCTCAATCTTAAGAAGGAGAATATACGATTTATCATTTCACAAACGATCGTTTAAGCGGAAGAGAGGCTCCTATCCGCCTTGTGGCAAAACGCAATAACTAAGGAGACCGAGCAAGGAAGAGTAGGGGTGGTGACCGGAATGTAGTAGAGAGCTCGATTAGCATCCCCATCAATTCAGGCCACAGTCCTATGGAAAACAATTGACTACCTATTCCTAGAGTCACAGTCTTTATACAGCAACCTCAAGGGACTTGCTAGTTTCATGGATAGAGACCCACGCACTAAATAATATGTGATTACAAATAAAGAGGAGTAATGAATAGTTAATTGATATTGCCATGCAAATAAGCGTGGCAAACATAAATTCTCCGAAGAAGTTTGGCGCACTGATCGGTCAGAATGTAAACAGAAAGCAGCAAAAGAGGACGGGAAGGGGAAGCGCCCGCAAAACGGACTCAGGCAAATCGGCGCTACAATCCCTATGAGAACTATCTGCGGGTGATAGGGCAAAGGCGACAAGAGCACCTCATCAGCGCATATACAAAAGTCTCCAGTGCTGGGCAAAAGTCTCAAGGAATTAGCGGGGATCTCTGGAAAGGTTTCGTCTGGCACAAGGCAAACCGTCCTCTGCAGGGTCATCCCCTCCGTTGCTAATCAACCGGAGAACGAAAAGACCTTGACAATTCCGAGGACCGCTCGGTCCAAACCCATGGCAAAAAGGACGAACTTGGGTCAGGCGTGAGTATGTCCCGAGTATGTTTTGCGTAACATCATTGACAAGCAGTAAGGGTGCGTGGGGACATCCTTTCACTCATCATTGTCGTTTTGTTGTTGATAAATCTTTTTTTCTTATAATCCTAGATAATAGGTATAAGAGGAATTATTGCTCTTTTGATTGTTTCTAATTGTGAGCTTTAGACAAACAGAAGTGAGAATGGATTTAAGATGAAAATCTATGTGGTCTTTTATTCGATGTATGGTCATATTTATAAAATGGCTGAAGCGGTAGCTCAAGGAGCAAGATCGGTAGCTGGAGCTCATGTAGAATTGCGACGTGTCCCTGAAACCCTTCCAATATCCGTGCTACATAAAATGGGGGCTATAGAACCTCAAAAAGCCTTTGCACATGTTCCTATATGTTCTATTGAGGAGCTGGGTGAAGCCGATGCTATCATTTTTGGAACTCCTACAAGATTTGGTAATATGTGTGGTCAGATGAGACAATTTTTGGATGCGGCTGGAAAACTTTGGTTGTCAGGCAAGCTTATCGGAAAAGTTGGTAGCGTTTTTTGTAGTTCTAATACGCAACATGGTGGCCAAGAGACAACATTGTTAACCTTCATGGTTACATTGCTGCATTTGGGAATGGTCATCGTAGGACTGCCTTATTCTTTTACTGGACAAATGGCAGTGGATGAAGTTGCTGGCTGTTCTCCTTATGGAGCTTCAACCATAGCTGGAGGTGCTGGAGAAAGAATGCCTAGCGAGATTGAATTGGCTGGAGCTAAATTCCAAGGAAAACATGTTGCTTCCATTGCGGCAAAACTGGTTAAATAATTCTCATGGCTTATCAGCCAATTGAAAATCATGCCATCATTGGAGATATGCACACTGTGGCCTTAGTGGCCATGGATGGGTCGATTGATTGGTTGTGCATTCCTTATTTTGATTCTCCAAGCGTCTTTGGGGCCTTATTAGATGACAAAAAAGGAGGTTTTTTTAAAATAGCTCCTTTGGAACACCATGTCAGCTATAAACAGTTTTATTGGCCTGAGACCAACGTCCTTGTTACAAGATTTCTTTCTACACAGGGAGCTGCTGAACTGACGGATTTTATGCCTGTTAACTCTACAGATTATACAGGATCGCATAGATTCCGGCTGATTCGCCGTCTAACAGCGGTAAGAGGCACGATAAGCTTTAGTTTTGAATGTCGTCCTGCCTTCAACTATGCCCAGGATCAGCATGAAACAGAACTCACCACCATTGGGGCAGTTTTTTCAACAGAAAAACTAAGACTTTTATTGACGACAGATAAACCGCTAGAAATCTCCGAAAATGGGGTGGTTTCGAAGTTTATTCTCAGGGAAGGACAGACCACAGACTTTGCTTTGGTTCAACTCTTACCTGGTTCCGAATGGGGGATGCATATATCGAGTAGGGAAGCAGAAAATCTTTTTAGGCAAACCGTTTGTTATTGGAGGAATTGGATTGCTCGTTGCAAATATTCGGGAAGATGGCGTGAGATGGTATATCGCTCAGCCTTAACTTTAAAACTGCTTACTTTTAAGCCAACAGGAGCCATCATAGCAGCACCAACGACCAGTCTTCCTGAAGAAATTGGTGGCATCCGGAATTGGGATTACAGGTTTAGTTGGATTCGTGATTCTGCCTTCACTATTTATGCATTTATGCGACTTGGCTTCACTGAAGAAGCTCAAAATTACATGGAATTTCTTTCAAAGGTTTATAGAGGTTTTTCAAGAAAAAATCCACCCTTACAAATTATGTATGGCATAGATGGTAGGCATGAATTGAAAGAAATGGAGCTTAACCATCTGGATGGATATAAAGGTTCAAGACCTGTCCGAGTGGGTAATGGTGCCTATCAGCAACTACAACTGGATATTTATGGAGAGTTGTTAGATGCCGTTTATCTGTGTAACAAGTATGGGGCGCCAATTTCCTTTGAGGAATGGCTTGAAGTCAAACATCTTATTGAGTGGGTTTGTGAAAACTGGCAATTAGAAGATGAAGGGATCTGGGAAGTCAGAGGGAAAAAGCGGCATTTTATCTATTCAAAATTGATGTGCTGGGTAGCCTTGGATCGTGGCTTGCGATTAGCAGAGAAAAGATCCTTTCCTGCCGATATTTCTAGGTGGAGAAAGATTCGTAATGAGATCTATATGTTTATTATGGAAAAAGGATGGAATGCGAAGAAAAAGGCATTTGTCCAATCCTCCGGGAGTGAGGCACTCGATGCCTCCATTCTGATGATGCCTTTGGTGTTTTTTATTTCGCCCGTAGATCCGATGATGTTGAGCACCTTGCAAGCTATTATGCGATCCTCCCATGAGGGTGGGCTTTTAGCAAATAACTTGGTGTATCGATACAATTTAAGAAAAACAGACGATGGATTAGAAGGAAAAGAAGGGACTTTTAATATCTGTACGTTTTGGCTTGTAGAAGCATTGACTAGGGCCGGTCAATATCGGCCTCAGTTATTGGAAGAAGCTCATTTACTATTTGAAAGGATGCTTGGCTTTGCCAATCATGTAGGCTTGTATGCCGAAGAAATAGGGTTTAGTGGGGAGGCATTAGGGAACTTTCCTCAAGCATTGACCCATCTTTCATTAATTAGTGCAGCTTATAATCTGAACAAGGTTCTTGAAGCAAAAGAGGAATGACAAGAATCATCCTCCGGTACGTTAAAGTTTGATTGCAGTCCCTCCGTTTTTCTAAGATATCGGTGAGAATGAATGCACAGGGAGAAATCCTTATTCACAAGAAAAATCTTTTACATAGAAAATAAGGAAAAAGAAACGAAGAATAAAAGAATGGAAGGAAAATTATTCGAAACCTTCTATCGTTTTATTCTTTTGTAGGGTATCAGTATACTTTGTATTTTTGTATTTATGCAGCTTCGTTTTGATTTAGATTCTATTGAACTTGCCGAGAGCTACGAAAAATTTAGCGATTCACAATTCTTCCATGGCAAGGTCCTCATTAACATGCTTAAAATAAAGTCATCAGACTTTGTGTTAGACATTGGGTGTGGCACAGGAAGACTGACTCAATACATTTCAGAATTACTGAGAGGTGGGAAAATTATTGGAATTGATCCATTGCCCTATAGGATCAAAATTGCAAAAGAAAAAGAAACGAAAAATCTTTTTTTTGAAGTGGGGGGAACTTTGGATTTGCATCGGTTCCAAGAAAATTCTTTTGATTGTATCCTTTTGAATAGTGTTTTTCACTGGATAGAGAACAAAGCAGAGGCTTTAGAACAGATAAAAAGAATTTTAAAGCCTGGGGGAAGAGTTGGAATATCAACGGGTGATAAAAATTACAAAACTACGATTCGGGAACTAGTCGAGCAATCCGTAAGAAAATACGTTAAAAATGCCTTTGAATTTTCATTTTCACCTTTCCTATTGAGTTCTGAAGAAATTAAATCGCTAATCAATAAAAGTGGGCTTCACATCGAACAGTTCCGCCTTTTTGAATATTCAACCTTTTCACATAGCCCTGAAGCACTGATTACTTTTCTGGAGTCAAGCAGCTTTGGAAATTTCCTTTCTCAAATTCCTTTGGAACATAAGTCTCAAATTCTTGCGGATATTAAAAGAGATCTTGAAAAATTAAGGACTCCAAAAGGCATTGAAAGAAAACATCTCTGTATATTGGTTGTGGCTACAAAGTCAGAGAGATAAAAAAGAACCTTAAAAATAATAAAAACAGATTTTTTTTCTCCATCCACCCTCCCATCCTGTTAGTTTCCTAGAGGCTTGCACAATTCATCATGTGATCACTCAGCAGCACTACTGATAGATATCTATGCCTATGCAGCTCATTCTGTTGGATGTAAAGTACATAAAGGTTTGAAGGCTGTGAGGCGACAAGGGGTGAATTAGGAAGTAGATGAGCCAATGGTGGTAGGGTTGGTGACGAGTTGGGCATTGACCGGTTTGCTTGGGAAGGGAGCAATGTAGACAGCTCGCCAGCAGTGGGAACTCACCGAAGTGAGCCAGGGCGGCTTAATGTCCAGTCTGATCGCTTTATGAATCTCTAGCATTCAAACCGGGAAGGTTCTCATTTTGCCAAAGAGCAAGAGAAGACTGAGTAGGAATAGAAGAAAAAAGAAATTCTCTTATTCTTTTGGTCTTAATCCTCTAAAGAGAGCCAGGGACCGATCTTTTAGTTGGTAAGTAGATTCTCCAGGAAAGTCTTCTGCAGAAAGCTGCCCATAGGATGTGTCGATCACTCTAGTCCAACTGCGATTATTTCTTCTTGTCGGCAACTTGAAGACAATGTCATTTTCAGACCCATTAAAACAGATCAAGATAGAATTTCCTTTTATGGGTTTACCCTCTGAATCAATATCTCCTATGAGATCACCTGCCATATAGACTTGAAAGGATTTAATAAATCCTGCGTTCCACTTTTCATCCGTTAAAGGGCTGCCATCACAGTCCAACCAAAGAATATCTTTTATGTTTGTACCACGGATTGTTCTTCCATGAAAAAATTTGCTTCTTTGAAACACCGGTTCTTCCTTACGGATTTTGATCAATGTTATAATAAATTGCAGAAATTCCTTCTTTTCTTCTTCCAAATTCCAGTCTAACCATGTCAATTCATTGTCCTGACAGTAAGCATTGTTATTTCCTTTTTGACTATGGCCTAATTCATCTCCAGCAAGGAGCATTGGCACTCCAATGGAAAAAAGGAGTGTTGCAAGAAAATTTTTTCTCTGTCGTGTTCTAAGCTCTAAAATTGATTTATCATCGGTTGGACCTTCTATTCCGCAATTCCAGCTATTATTATCGTTATTCCCATCTCTATTTTCTTCTAGATTGGCTTCGTTATGCTTCTGGTTGTAGCTTACAAGATCCATGAGAGTAAAACCATCATGGCAAGTAACAAAGTTAATGCTTGCATAGGGTTTTCGTCCACTCTGCTCATACAGATCACTCGAACCTGCCAGCCGATTGGCAAACTCAGGCAATGTGCCAAGATCCCCTTTCCAGAATTTTCTCACATCATCTCGGTATCTACCATTCCATTCAGCCCATCTGACAGGGAAATTGCCAACTTGATAGCCCCCATCTCCTACATCCCACGGCTCAGCAATGAGTTTTACCTGAGAAAGAATGGGATCTTGCAAAATGGCATCGAAAAAAGTTGATAGTTTATCCACTTCATAGAGTTCTCTAGCAAGAGCACTTGCTAGATCAAAACGAAACCCATCAACTCCCATCGTTTCTACCCAGTAGCGAAGACTGTCCATGATCAGCTGGATAACTCTTGGGTTTTGCATGTTAAATCCATTGCCACAGCCACTAAAATCCATGTAGTATCTAGGGTTATCAACAGAAAGTCTATAGTAAGCAGCATTGTCAATGCCTCTGAAGCAAAGGGTAGGGCCTAATTGATTGCCTTCGGCTGTGTGATTGTAAACAACATCGAGAATGATTTCGATCCCTGCGGCATGCAGGGCTTGGACCATGGTTTTAAATTGAGTAATGGGGTCAAGATCTGTTTGAGAAGCTACAAAACGCTGATCGGGAGCAAAAAAACTTATAGTATTATAACCCCAGTAGTTCACCAGTCCTTTTCTTATCAAATGTTCTTCAGAGATATGTTGATGGATGGGCATTAATTCCACTGCTGTAATCCCTAGATTAAGCAGATGGTCAATGGCGGGTTGGGAAGCTAAGCCTAAAAAAGTTCCTCGGAATTCTGGTGGGATTTTTTCATTTTTCTGAGTAAATCCTTTGACGTGTAGCTCATAAATGATGGTCTTATGCCAAGGGATAGATGGCTTAGGCTCCTTTTTTCCTGGGGACTGCTTGGAATCTACTACGACCGATAGAGGAACATAGGGAGCACTGTCTGTCTCGTTAAAAGAAAGATCGGATTGAGGGTCATTTATCTTGTAACCAAAAACAGCCTCATTCCAGTTGAGTTCACCTTTGACAAGTTTAGCGTAAGGATCGAGCAAGAGTTTGTGAGGATTAAACCGATGCCCTGCCTGAGGTTCATAGGGACCATGAACTCTGTAGCCATACAACTGTCCTGGTGAAAGGGAGGGAATATAGACAGTCCAGATGTAATCAGTACAATCGGTTATCGGTATTTTTGTTTCCTTTCCCGCTGAGTCAAACAGGCAAAGCTCGACTTTGGTGGCATGTTCGGAATAGAGAGCGAAGTTGACGCCTTGCCCATCCCAGGTTGCTCCTAAAGGATAGATTCGGCCAGGCAATGCGGTATAGATGGTATCTTTTTCCATAAACTAAACCTTTGGTTGGTTTAATTTTAAAAAAGCATAAAAAGTATATAAAGATAAAAGGGGGAGTGAGAAAGAAAAGCAAAAGATCATTTTTCCATAAACTCTAGATTGGAGCAAAGCAGCTTTTAGGCCTAAGCGTTTTATTTATTGTAGGATTTTGGAAGAAAGAGTCAAGAGAAGTGACATGGTAAAATGGGATTGCAAAGGGTTGCAAATTCAAGATTTTTCAAAAAATATAATTGGTTTTTTTCTTGTAGAAGTTGTTATCAAAGGATAAAAGAAAAAGAGCGAATCTTCTAAAAGGAATATAGAAAATGTCAACTACCCCTCCCTCAATGGGAGGGGCTTGTAGGTAACTACAAGCCGAGTTGATCAGGGTCAGTTACGGAGCAGTGTCGATGCAAAGAAATAACAACGTGAGCGATAGGTTATACAAGACCCAATCCTGGACACTTCCTCAGTCCTGGACCCTGGAAGGAGGGGATCATGCAGGCACAAGACAAAGCGCCGAAGGTTCCCTTCTCCTGCGCATGCGGGTAGCCGGTCGCACACTTTCTCGAGGGAAGCGAGTCGGGAACGCCAGCCTGGCTCCATCACCAACAAAAGTCGGATGTGGCGTAAGCCCTGGGAAGGGGGGAGACGTAGTGAAACCTCCTCTCTCTTCCCTTATGGATATTTATGAACCAAGATAGCATTAGAGAAAGGAGATGCGGGAACAGGGGCGGCTCAGGCCGCCGCGCTATCCCTCCCCAGTCTGAAGGTCGGGGTTTCCCGTGAAATTGGATGAAAAAACAACTTCGTTCTGCAGTTGTTGGCACGGTTATGGTTGGAATGCTTGCAGGAACAGCTCTGAATGGGCAGGTGAAAAACCTGGATAAATTAGCTGGAAAATCAGCAGATCCTAGAGCCTTTGCCGAGATGAGTTGTAAAGGAAAGCAAAGCTGCAAAGGAAAGAAAAAAAGCAAGAAGGGTGAAGAACCTCAAAGCTCAGAATCGAAAACCTCTTGTTGGTGTTAAGTTTTTTACTTTGTTTAGAATCTATCTCTGTGCCTCTTTTTGCATAGGGAAAGCATGTCTGTGAAGTTTTCAAAGTTTTTCGAGGCCTATGGAATAGGGATTGGCTTAAGAATCCCTCATTACCAGCATATATTGGAGAAGAAGCCAGGAGTGAGCTGGTTTGAGGTTATTTCTGAAAACTTTATGGGTAATGGAGGAAAGCCAGAGATTCTATTGGATAAGATACTGGAAAGTTATAAAGTAGTGCCGCATGGGGTAGGGTTGTATTTTGGGTCGGTTGATCCGCTAGATCGTGAGCATTTAAAGCGACTGAAAAAACTTATTAAAAAAACAAAAACCCCCTGGGTATCGGACCATTTAGCTTGGGGTAGTGTGGATGGAACCTATGTCCATGATCTTTTACCTATGCCTTATACCCTAGCGGCAGCAAAACTGACGGCTCAAAAAATAAAAGAAGCACAGGATTTTCTGGAAGTTCCGATTGGGGTGGAAAACATCAGTAGTTATGCCCAGTATCGCTCTTCTAAAATGGCGGAGTGGGAGTTTTTAACCGAAGTGGTTGAAACGGCTGACTGTGGCATCCTCCTTGATGTGAATAACCTATATGTCAACTCGCAAAACCACGGATTTGATCCGCTAGTTTATTTGGACCATATTCCTTTAGAACGAGTCATACAGTTTCACATTGCTGGACATAGTCGACTTCCAAAGTATATCCTTGATACCCATGATCAGCCTGTATCATCAGCGGTGTGGGGACTCTACAGCGAGGTTATTCGACGGAGTGGTCCACGGCCAACCCTTCTTGAATGGGATGATGCCATTCCTTCTTTTGAGGAGGTCTATCAGGAAGCCTTAAAAGCCAAAGCGTTTATCGATGCCTATCAATCTACAGACCCTAGATGCGGAAAGTCCTGAAAGCTTGAGAAAGCTTCAGCGATTGGTTCTAACCTTGATCCGTCGTCCGCTTAATTCAAAGGATCGGATAAGGAAAATGGCCGAAGATGGGGAGTCTATTGAGGCATTGGCACAAAGGATCTTTGAACCTAGTCGGACGATGACCAGCTTAGAACGCCTAGAAGTTTACAACCAACAATATTGGTTTAAAATGCTAGAGGCTTTCTATCAGGATTTTAGCGGGTTAAGCTATCTTATTGGAAAAAGGCGATTTAGAAAACTGGTAGAAGCCTATTTAGGGAAATATCCGCCTCGCTCTGCTAGACTTGGAGATATTGGATCAGAATTAGAAGCCTTTTTAAGAGAAAATCCAGATTTTTTAGGTGCCACTTCTCAAGAAGCGGCTGTAGACATGGTTCGATTGGAAAGGGCTCTGTTTAAAGCTTTTGATGCCCCAGACTATCCTTCTTTATCTTCTAAGGATATTATGGAAGCAAAACCTGAAGTTCTGAGAATAGGCCTTCAACCGCATATCAGCCTGCTTGAGCTTCAATACGCAATCGAAGATTTTCTACTTTTCGGTTTAGAAAAATCTGGTATCGGTACTTTAGAAATGGGGATAGTTTATAGGCGCAAGCAACCACTTAAAAAACCCAAACGGTCTTTCTCTCTTAGAAGACAAAAGCATTGGGTAGTAGTGCATCGGTTTAGGAATGTTCCTTATATTAAACCAGTTGAGTACCAAGTCTTTCGTTTTTTGAGTCTCTTAGAAAAGGGGCATACTCTTTATGAAGCTTGTGAAGCGTTTGTAACAGACAATGATAAGGGGGAAGAAAATTTCTCTGAGCTACAGCTATTGCAATGGGCTCAAGAGTTTACGGTATTGGGTTGGTTTTGTCGATATAGGGAGAATGTTCCCTAAAAGGGTTAACGTCTGTAGTCAGGGCTTGGCTTGGTAGTGGCTTTGAGCTTTCTTTTAATCCTTAGTTTTTTTGCTTAAGATGGTTCATTTATCCTAAACTGATAATCAATTAGGGCTTTTCTTCTGAGTTAGTTTTTTCTTTTCTCTAAATCTATTGACTTTTTTCAATGCTCAGCAATAAATTGACAAAGCGAATGGCTCACAAAGTTCTTATTTATATCAAACCTACTTGTTCTACTTGCCGTAAGGCGGTTGGCATTCTAGATGAAATGAAAGTCGATTATGAAAAAATTGACTATTTTAGCCATCCTCTAAGCAAAGAAAAATGGGCAGAGCTTTTAAAAAAGATGGGCAAAAAGCCTATTGAAATATTAAGAACCAAGGAAGAGACCTTTACTGAACTTAAGCTTGATAAGCATCCGTTTAGTGATGAAGCATTGATTGAAATAATGGCTGCCCATCCTGAACTCATTCAAAGACCGATTCTTGAAATTGAAGATAAAGCGATTCTTGGAAGGCCCCCTGAATGCATTAAAGAATTCCTTCACTCCGTTTTTAATCGTTCATCTTGATAAAATTTTTTTCAAAGCTTCGAGTAATCTCTCAATATTTTCTTTCCTTGCCCCTTCTGCCATAAGACCAATCCTCCATATTTTTCCTTTGAGAGGTCCTAACCCAGGTCCGATTTCGATTCCATAAGCATCAAGCAGTTTTTTACGTAGGAAAGCTTCAGTTTTTTCATCTGGAACTGTGATCGCATTGAGTTGCCAGAGGCGACGGTCTTCGGGAGTAAAAAACTTCAAACCGAGTTGGGATAGTCCTTCTTTTAGCATCAAATGAGCTTGATAATGCCGTTGCCATCTATTTTGCAGTCCTTCTTCCAGAATTAGTCTTAGGGATTGATGCAGTCCATAGTTATTATTAATCGGTGCAGTGTGATGGTAGAGCCGTTCATGTCCCCAGTAACCATAAAGGAGAGAACAATCAAAATACCAACTGGGAATTTTCGTTTTTCTTTTCGCTATCACATCAAGGGCTCTAGGGCTAAAGGAAACAGGCGATAATCCAGGTGGAGAGCCTATGCATTTTTGGGTGGCGCTAAAGGTGGCATCCACTTTCCATTGATCGATAAAAACAGGGGATCCTCCAAGAGAAGTGACCGTATCAAGAATGAACAAAGCACCGCTTTCAGCAACAATGGGAGCCAGTTCTTCCATTGGATTGCAAATTCCAGTTGAGGTTTCAGCATGCACTAAAGCCACAACTTTGGGCTTTTCCTTTGATATCGCCTCTTTAAGCTGCTCGACTTCGATCGATTGTCCCCATGGGACTTCTAGGGTTTTGACTTCTGCCCCCAGTTTTATTGCTAGATCAGCAATACGTCTGCCAAAAAGCCCATTAATTCCTACAAGCACCCTATCTTGCGGCTCTATTAAGTTGACAAGACAAAACTCCATACCTGCACTTCCCGTGCCACTGATCGGAAAAGTAAATTCATTGGAAGTCTGAAACACAGCTCTTAGCATTGTCTTTATTTCTTCCATCAGAGAAAGAAAAAAGGGGTCTAGATGGCCTATGGGTGCACAGCTCATTTTTTCAAGAACTGACGGGTGCACAGGACTAGGGCCTGGCCCCATCAATAATCGCTTGGGAATATGGAAAGGTTGAATATTGAAACTCATAGAGTGGATTTTTTAGGCAGGATTGAGAAAAAAGAGTAACGACTCTTTAAAAATAGGAAAGAAAAAAAGAAAGCCAATTGTAGAGAAGCTTTGATCCGAGGACTGATGGCTCTAAAAAGAACAATAAGCGTAAAAATGCTAAGTCAATATACAGAAAAACATTTATTTTAAATTAGGCAAACCCTTAGTCTGCTCTAAGGTGGTTTTGGATTATAATCTGGATTTATTGTATTAATCATCACAATGTTAACCTGTTGAGCCTTTAAAATACATTATGAAAATAGCTATGTTTTCTTGGGAAACTCTTCATTCAATTGCTGTTGGAGGATTAGCTGTACATGTTACAGAGCTAGCCGCTGGGTTGTCCCGTCGGGGCCATCAGGTACATGTTTTTACTAGAAGACAGAATTGGATGAGTCACTATGATTGTATTGATGGGGTGCATTATCATCGGTGTGATTTTGCTTTTCATCCAGATTTTATAACCGAAATGCATAATTTATGCAGATCATTTATTGGACATCTTTGGAAGGAAGAAGATTATGCTGGGGGATTTGACATTATCCATTCACATGACTGGTTGACCTCAATGGCTGGAAAATGGGCAAAATGGGGTCGTGGCAGACGCTTTGTTTTTACCCTTCATTCTACTGAATATGGCCGCTGTGGGAACTGTCATCATGGAGGCAATTCTGCGAGGATTCGTCACTTAGAAGGAGAAGGTGCTCATTATGCGGATAGAATTATAGCTGTTTCCAATCAGTTGAAATGGGAAATTGTTTCCATTTATCACCAATGGGAAGGCAAAATCTGGGTAATTCCCAATGGGATTAGTGTGACTCCTTTTAGCGGTTTTATTGATCCGGCAGCAGTCAAGGGAAGATATGGTATTGGACCGATGGATCCAACATTTCTTTTTTGTGGCCGATTGACCCATCAGAAAGGTCCAGATCTTCTTTTAGAAGCAATTCCTTGGGTTCTTAAATTCAATGGCAATGCTAAGTTCATTTTTGCTGGTGATGGATACTTGAGATCTCAGCTGGAAAATCGATCTTGGCAGCTTGGCATAAGGCATGCTGTACGATTCATAGGACATAGGTTTGGGGCTGATCTGCATGATCTTTTTCGTGCGGTTGATGCGGTGGTTCTTCCTTCGCGGAACGAGCCCTTTGGCATAGCTGTCCTTGAAGGGTGGGCAGCGGGAAAGCCTGTTATCGCAACACATAATGGTTCAGAATTTGTATGGCATGGGATAAATGGGTACAAGGTATATCCAACCCCAGAATCGATAGCATGGGGTTGTTGCGAAATCATGAAAAATTTTGAGCATAGTCGTTGGATGGGTCAAAACGGCCGAAAGGCTGCCGAAGAATCTTTTAGTTGGGATTCAGTTGCAGCGCTGACAGAACGTTGTTATTATTCCTTATTTTAGGGCATTTGTGAGGGGCTTCTTAAAAGATTCAATCCAAAGGAGGTGTGGTTATGCCAAAAATATGTCATGCCCTTGGCCTTCATATGCATCAACCTCTAGGGAATTTGAATCTATTGTTGGATACTAATCGGTGGGAAGCTCAGCAGATTCTTTTAGCTTATGAACGGCCTATCCATTTCTTAAGACGGTATGGAGATAAGGCCAAAGTCCATTTTGGCTTTTCAGGGACCTTACTGGAACAGTTTTTAGATCCTGCAATCCAGCAAAAGAGCCAAGATATTCTCGATCTTGGAAGGATGCTTGAGGCCTACAAGCAACTTCCTAGTATAGAGCTTGTGGGAATGGGGTATTTTCATCCCGTCTTTCCCATCATCCCTATAGAAGATTGGGAAGAACAATTATGGCTGCACCGCCAATGTATTGAAAAGGTTTTTGGCAGAAAGCCTAAAGGTTTTTTCCCTCCCGAAATGGGTTTTACCATGGAAATGATCCCTTATTTGGTGGAGGTGGGCTATAGCTATGTCATTGTGGACAGTGCTCATATTCGCAGACAAGACGGTCAACCCACAGCCCCATATCAGGTGTATCTTGCTGAATGGAAAGGTAAAAGTATTGCCATTGTTCCTAGAGAAAGAGATTTAAGCAATGCCCAGCAAAGCGGAATGGACCCGGTATGGTTCTTGGGTGAAGCGAAGAACAAGACGAAGTCATTTGCTTCTCCTGTCTTGATCACAACATGGACGGACGGTGAAAATGGGGGATGGTTTAGAAACTTAAGCGATTCGGCGAATTTCTGGGGCTATTTCTTTTCACCATATTTGGAAAAAATTGAGGCTCAAGGAGATTTTGAATTGGTATTTTTGGCTGAATACATTGAACAACATCCTCCGACAGAGAAGGTGCATGTACAGACTGGGGCATGGAATGTTGGATCGACTTCAGGGTATGATTTTTCACAGTGGACAGGCTCTCAATCCCAAAAGAAAGCTCTAGAAGCCATATACAGACTTAGTGCCAAATACTGGGAAAAAGCTAAAGAACAGCAAGTGAATAGTGGGCTGGAATATACAAGGAAACTTCAAGAAATGCGCAAATTACTGCTGCAAGCAGAAACTAGTTGTTATCTCTTCTGGGGAGAATCATGGCTTCCCAAGCTTTATGATCTGATTGATCAAGCCTACAAAGCAATGCCTTGAAAAAATAGCCTACTTGTACAGTCTGCTTATTGGAAAAATAGAGGCAAGGGCACGACTGCATGCATAAGTATTTATTGATTATTCACTAATTATTTTTAAATTAAAAAAAACTTAAAGAAATGATGGGAAGAGAGCAGAAAAAAATTTGGATCTATAATATTTTCCCAAGGCTTTTGGGTACAATAAAGGATTGGGAAAGTCATCTGGGGAGGATTATTTGGATGGGTTTTGACATCCTTTTTCTCAATCCAATTAGCCCTTGTGGTGCTTCTGGAAGTATCTATTCCATATTAAACCCCAAAGCAATTGCTCCTGAATATGGAACCGAAGAAGCATTCCAGCGGTTTTTAAATCTTTGTCATCAGCAAGGGCTTAAAGTATGGGTTGATCTGGTGGCTAACCACATCGCCATAGATTCTCCCTTAATCAAAGAGCATCCTGATTGGATTGTTTGGGAAGGTGGTCAGCCAAAAAATCCTGGTTGCGTTGACAATGGTCAGTGGATCAGTTGGAAAGATCTTGCTCAACTTGACTTTTCAAATGAAAGCGTCGTTGATTATCAGAAATCGGTCATTAAATACTGGTTGGATTTGGGAGTCGATGGATTTAGAGCTGATTACGTTTATGGGATTTCACCGGCTATTTGGAAAGAGTTGATTGCTTATGGCCGGTCGATTCTTCTGAACGTTCAGTTTTTTGGGGAAGCTTTGGGCTGTCCTCCAGAACAGGTGGTCAGCATTGCTAAAAGTGGCTTTGATTATATGGCAAGCTCCATTTTTTGGTGGGATGGGAAGGCAGAATGGTGGCCGCAACAGCGGGAACTCTATAGTCAGGAATCGATCAAACTCATAGGTTTTCCTGAAAGCCATGACACTGTACGATGCGCTTCTTTTGAGGAAGCTCTGTTAAAATTGCATCGAGCCTATGAGCAGAGTGATGGCATACTCATTCCAGCGGGCTTTGAATTTGGATTTAGAAGAAAACTTGATGTAGTCAAAACCACCAAAAGGTGGTGGATTGAAGAGTTGCCTGGTCGATGGAACCTGTCGGAAAGAATCAGGCAGTTGACTCATTCCTAAATCAATTTTCCACTCATAGCGTAGATTTCGTTCGTTAGCCATGTGGTTTGTACGAACGCCATTCCAATTTGCATTCTGAACATTTTAAGGCACCATAGACATTATAGTAACTACTATACCCAGTGCTTGTATCCGACTTGGCTAATGTCATTTCATCATGGATATGAGCATGACGATGGCATAGGGCTCGACCGCAGGCTGCACAGGTTCCCCGAGCTTCTTCTTCGCAAAACCAGCATTTCATAGACGTTTTATTTAAATTGGAATTGAAAAGAGTTTACCAGAGAGATACAAAAAAACAATAAGATTCTTTTTCTTATGGTTGTAATGGAAGCCATACACCATGTTACTCTTCCAGTAAAAGATCTAGAACGCTCGATTCGGTTTTACACTGAAGTCCTCGGTTTAAAACAGATTGTAAGGCCTCCCTTTTCTTTCCCTGGTGCTTGGTTTGAAGTTGGAAACCAGCAACTGCATCTAACTGTTGTGTCTTCTCCGATTCCTAATACAGAAAGCCGTTGGATAGACACCAAAGCTAGACATGTAGCATTTCGGGTTAAAAATATAACGGAGGCTTTGACTTGGCTAAAAGGAAAAGGCTACAGTGAAGAGCAAACTGATCCAGCCTTCCGATTAAAGATCAATCTGAATAGTGTTGCTGGGTTTCCTCAAATTTTTCTTTTGGATCCCGATGGCCATCTCTTGGAAATTAATTCTGAAAGCTCCCATTAGCTAGGAGAGTTATTTATTTCTCTTTAGTTTTATTATCAGAAAAATTGTTCATTTTTTCGTTGCTTTGAAAAGTCTAAGTATGCCCACACTTATTATTGCGCCAATCGTTGCTCCAAGACAGTCTGCTAACCAGTCGTAAAAATCACACTGTCGGCCGGGGATAAGTCTTTGATAGTTTTCGTCAATCATCCCAAAGAGTGCTGCGAAGGCTATTCCATAGAGAAGTTTCGTTGAAGCTTGGCAAAAAAGCCATCCGAGAATCGAATAACCAAAAAAGTGGAGGATTTTATCCGATACATTTTTAGTGATTACAGAAAGCGAAGCTCCTGGCAACGAAGAAAAGGCGAGGATCAAATCACAGTACAAAAGAGCAAGGACCCATTTGCCAATATTTCGGTTCATGTTGGAAGAATGATTTTAAACGTAACCTTGGAAACGAGAAGAGAAAAGAAAAATAAAGAATTTGATGGAAAAAAGTTTGTGATTTTCTTGAGGGTAGGGAACGAGGGCTCCTTGTTGAGCTTTCAGCATGAAATCCAATCTCTAGTTCTTTTTGAACTCAGCTAAGGGGCATTAACGTGTAATCGGCTCATCGCCTAGAAGCCAGACAGTTGTAGTTTGATTGTGATGGCCTACAGTGCCTGCGATAGTGTAGCCTGTTTCCCCATAAGTCGAAGCTCCGATCAGGGGAACATTTTCGCCGACTAAAGATTTGACAGCTTGGATTTCTGCTCTCCCGGTTTTAAGTCTTTCGGACTGTTGGTGGCAAAGGATACAGTTAAAGAGAACGACTGCGGCAATTTTTTGAGGATAACCAGCATCGGCTATGGCTCTTTGTACGGCCAGACGGGTAGATTCAATCCGACTTTGAGAATCAGCTTCGAGCAAGGATACACCTGAGCCTTGAGGAATTTCAGAAAAAAAAGCCATCGAACCATCCTTTTGAATAGCAGCCGGGCTATGGATATGCCAATAGTGACTGACTGGCTCTACTATTCCTAAAGGATGACTATTAAAAGCATGAAAGGCTTCTTGCCATGAGGAAGAAGCCGTCAACTCCATGTAGACATCAGCAGCTCTGCGGTGATTTAAAGAATAGACGACTCTTCCAAAGCTTTCTGTCACAAACGCTCCTTTGCCTGGTACGGGACGGAAAGCATTCGCTATGCCTACTCCATTTTTCAGCGTAGTGGCTAGGGAAAGAACCGAGAGAGCGTTTTTTTCTGCCTTATCGTCTGCATAACAGTAGGTCTCCGTGACTCTTTCTAAATAGAGGGAGTCAGCTCCGCTCCCACCTGAAATTCGGACCCCGCGCCCAACATATTCGCAAATGCCTTTTAGGCATTTCTCTTCGGTCCCAATCTGAGAATGAGCGATAAGAAGAGAGAAAGGAGTAGCTTTAAGCAGATCCGCCGGTTTTTTCCCTGAAAATCCTAGATAGAGCAGTTCAGGATCAAACTGAAGTCCTTCAAAGGCTTTTTGTACGATGGCTTTGGCGCTGTTTTCAGCGTCGACGCCAATGGTCCCATAGGAAACATTGGATTTTAAGACGTTTGCTAATGGCTCAACAGAGAGCAGGAAAATACCCCCACAAGTCATAGCTTCTTCTATGCCGTTAAATTCTCCAGCGCTCGACAGTCCCCACAGATGACCGCTTAATGACTTTTTAATTTGACTGACTACCTGTTGCTGATTGAAAGTGCTTGAGATAAAACAAATTGTGAATTCAGGCTTGAGAATCCCTTGTTTTTGAAGGACATCAAGGACTTCATCTACAGTTTTTCCATAAGCTAGAGCTGTTTTAACAAGAGAGTTATCTATCGTGTTCATGTTAGAGAAAAAAGGTGGAAAAATAACAAAAAGGAAAACGAGTTGCTTATTCTAAAAATAGTAAGTTGGAACAGGCTGAGGCAAGCATTTTCTTTTTTGTAGAGAATTAGGTAAAATGCTTGTTTTGGGGATAGGTATTTTTAAGATTTTTAAGAAAATAAATCTATAGTTTGTTTTGTAGGATTTCGGCTTTTGAAAAGATATCATTAGAAAAGCAATTTGTGTTGTATGATTCCCATTGCTGATACTATACCCAGTAAAAGAAGACCATATGTAAATAATTTTTTAATTTTGACCAATATACTTGTCTTTATTTACGAGTTGACTCGTGGAAAACAACTTCAAAATTTTCTTCTGGATTATGGCAATGTGCCTGTTCGTTTTGTCTATTGGACTGAATTTGGCGGAGATACATTGGATCCTCACCGTTACATTCCTTTTATAAGCTCAATGTTTCTCCATGGGGGGTTTTTTCATATTCTTGGGAATATGGTTTATCTTTGGATTTTTGGAGACAATGTCGAAGATCGATTTGGCCACATAGGTTATCTCTTTTTTTATCTCTTCGGTGGCCTTGTTTCTGAAATTGTTCAGATAGCCTCCGATCCGCATTCTACTTTACCTATTATTGGAGCTTCTGGAGCCATTGCAGCCGTTTTAGGCGCTTATTTTGTTTTTTATCCTTATAGCCGGATCATCACCCTAGTTCCCTTTTTTGGATGGTATACTTTTGCTGAGATTCCCGCGGTTTTCTATTTAGGATTCTGGTTTTTCATGCAGCTTTTCAGTGGCTCTCTTATGGCTATGAGTCCAGAAAGTATGGCTGCAGGAGGAGTGGCCTGGTGGGCCCATGTGGGCGGATTTGTCGCAGGAGTGGGGGTGGGCTGGATCCTCAAGAACATCTTTCCGATCGAAGACTGATAGAAAAAAACGGCTTTTTCTCCGAAATGGAGAAAAAGCCGTAGGTATTAGTTAAAAACCTGTATTTTTATTTATTTTTTAATAGTTCTTCCACCCCTTTTGTGGTGCTGCCTGCTGTATAGGAATGGGCACCGACTCCTGCAAGCTTGCCCCCTTTTACAATCAGATATTCCTCTCGAATCGGTCGACCCTCAAAAAAGCATTCCAAAATTTCCCTTGTGCCAGCAGCGTATCGAGCTTGAGCCGAAAGGGTTGTTCCTGAGTAATGGGGTGTCATCCCATTGTAAGGCATAGTTCTCCAGGGATGATCGGAGGGAGGCGGTTGCGGGAACCAAACATCTCCAGCATAGGCTGCAATTTTACCACTTTTCACAGCCCTTACCACCGCATCTCGATCACAGATTTTCCCTCTGGCGGTGTTCACAATAAAAACTCCCCGTTTGCATTTTTCAATAAGCTGATCGTTGAAAAGATGCTCAGTAGAAGGATGCAAAGGACAATTGATGGTGATGACATCGCAGTGGGGAACCATAGAATAAACATCTGGGTGATAGGTGACACCAAGCTCCCTTTCGATTTCAGGAGGAAGCCTATGCCGATCTGTATAGTGTAGGTGGACATCGAAGGGTTTTAGTCTTCTAAGCACGGCCAGACCGATTCTTCCTGCCGCTACGGTACCGACATGCATCCCTTCCAGGTCATAAGCTCTTACGGCGCAATCGGCTATATTCCATCCTCCTTTGACAGCCCATTCATGCGCAGGAAGATAATTTCTCACAAGCGAAAGAATCATCATCACCACATGCTCAGCAACGCTAATGCTATTGGAATAGGTAACTTCGGCTACAGTTATGCCCGCTTCTATGGCTGCCTGAATATCCACATGATCCGAACCAATCCCTGCTGTGATAGCCAGTTTTAGATTTTTAGCCTTCTTAATGCGATCTGGAGTTAAATAGGCAGGCCAAAACGGCTGAGAAATGACTACGTCAGCAGTGGGTAGCTCTTTTTCGAAAACAGAATTCGGTCCGTCCTTATCCGAAGTAACAATAAATTCGTGTCCAAGTTCTTCCAGATACTTCCTTAGACCGAGCCCTCCCGAGACAGATCCTAAGAGTTCTCCTGGAACAAAATCAATCCGCTTAGGATTAGGCACCGTTTGACCATCTGGATACTTTTCAATTTTAGGGACCGAATCCCGTATGTAAGATTTTGGATAGCCATCCACTGGATCGGGATAAAGAACACAAAGTACTTTTGCCATATTTTTCTCCTTTGGTTTAATTAATAAAATTTATACATCATAAAGAAGTATAAGTAAATAAAATATTATTTAAAATTTAAATTTTGGTAATGTATAAAAATAATTAATATTATTTATCTTTTTACAAATTATATTTTTAGCGCTGATTCTTTATTTCATGGGATTTATCGTATGAGTCCTCCCAAGAGTAAAAGCGTGGAAAACCCTAGTATTATTGTCAGGGAGAAGATGGTTTTTATAGGTCATTCGAAGAGCCTTTTTCAAGGCTTAGGCTCAATTGTTGAGAGCCAGGGGCTGAGGTATAATGGATGAAAAAGAGTGCTAATGAAGTACGAAGAAGAAAGTTTTTATGCGCTGATTCATAAACAAGGAATTAGCAGAAGAAGTTTTATAAAGTTTTGTACTCTTTCAGCTTTCAGCTTGGGGCTTGGAATAGATGTAGTCCCGCAAATTCTCCATGCGTTTGAAACCAAGCCAAGAATACCCGTCATATGGCTTCATGGCCTGGAATGCACTTGTTGTTCAGAATCCTTCATTCGCTCAGGCCATCCCCTTGTTAAAGATGTGATCCTATCGATGATATCTCTTGACTATGATGAGACGCTCATGGCTGCTTCCGGATGGCAGGCTGAAAAGTCCTTAAAAGAAACAGTTGAAAATTATAAAGGCAAGTATCTTTTAGCCGTTGAAGGCAATCCCCCAACCAAAGAAAATGGAATGTTTTGTATAGTTGGAGGCAAACCGTTCATAGAACAACTTCGGTGGGCGGCAAAAGATGCTAAAGCAGTGATTGCTTGGGGTAGTTGTGCTTCTAATGGTTGTGTGCAAGCAGCAAAACCTAATCCTACAGGGGCGACACCTATCCATAAAATCATCCAAGACAAGCCGATTATTCGTGTTCCAGGTTGTCCTCCTATTGCTGAAGTTATGACGGGAATCATCACCTATATGGTCACTTTTGATCGGTTCCCTGAATTGGATTCTCAGAATAGGCCAAAAATGTTTTATAGTCAGCGGATCCATGACAAATGCTACAGGCGCGGTCATTTTGATGCTGGGCAGTTTGTGGAAAAGTGGGATGATGAAGGGGCAAAAAAAGGATATTGCTTGTATAAGGTTGGCTGTCGTGGACCGACGACCTACAATGCCTGTTCGACTACTCGGTGGAATGGAGGGGTTTCGTTTCCGATCCAGGCTGGCCATGGATGTATTGGCTGTTCGGAGGATGGATTCTGGGATAATGGTCCTTTTTATAGTAGGCTGTCGAAGATCGAATTGTTAGGGGTAGAAACGGATGCCGATACACTTGGCTTTAGCCTTCTTGGGGCAGCAGGCGTGGGGATGGCTGCGCATGCAGTCGCTAGTGGGATTTTCAAAAAGAAAAGGGAGGAAACCTCTGCGGCTGATTCTTTAAAAGACCAAAAAGGAAAAAAGGATGAATGACCAGCAAAAAGTTGCTCGTAGTTCTCCGTTGAACACCTCTGATCAAAGGATTGTGATCGATCCGATCACGCGGATTGAAGGCCATCTGCGTTGTGAAGTGAATATTGATGCAAACAATATAATCCGAAACGCAGTCTCTAGTGGAACCATGTGGCGTGGCATTGAACTGATCGTCAAAGGCAGGGATCCAAGAGATGTCTGGGCATTTACTCAAAGAATCTGTGGGGTCTGTACGGGCGTGCATGCTTTGGCTTCCGTACGAGCTGTAGAAGATGCCCTTGGCATAACAATTCCAGACAATGCCAACTGTATCCGTAATATTATGCATTTAGCACAAATGGTTCAGGACCATTTAGTCCATTTCTATCATTTGCATGCACTCGATTGGATCGATGTTGTTTGCGCATTAAAGGCTGACTCCAAAGCCACCTCTGAAATTGCTCAGAAAATATCTTCTTACCCCAAATCCTCCCCAGGGTATTTTTCTGACATCCAAAATAGGTTTAAGCAGTTTGTGGAAAGTGGCCAGTTGGGGTTGTTTAAAAATGGATATTGGGGTCATCCCGCCTATAAGTTGCCTGCTGAAGTCAATCTATTAGCTCTGTCTCATTATCTAGAGGCTTTGGATTTTCAAAGACAAATTGTAAAAATCCATACGGTTTTTGGTGGAAAAAATCCTCACCCTAATTGGCTTGTTGGCGGTGTGCCCTGTGCTATTAATATCGACGAAACTATGGGAGCTGGAGCACCCGTTAATATGAGTCAGCTCAACTTAGTCTCTTCGATTATCGACCGATCGATTGAGTTTGTTGAAACGGTCTATCTGCCAGATATTCTTGCGATTGGTTCCTTCTATAAAGATTGGCTTTATGGCGGCGGTCTATCTTCTAAAAATGTTCTTTCTTATGGAGAAATCCCTGAGCAGGCTGGCGATCATTCCTCAGCTAATCTCTGCTTTCCTAGAGGGGCGATCCTCAATGGGGATTTGAAAAACATCCATGAGGTCGATCCCAGGGACTCGTCTCAAATCCAAGAATACGTTTTTCATTCTTGGTACAAGTATCCTGATCCTGCCGAAAGCAGGCATCCTTGGGAGGGGATCACTGAACCTTATTTTGTCTTAGGGCCAAACACCAAGGGAAGCGGAACAACTATCCAACAGCTGGATGAGCAAGGTAAATACTCTTGGATTAAAGCCCCGCGGTTTAAAGGAGAGCCTATGGAGGTTGGGCCGTTAGCAAGGTTTCTGATCGGCTATGCTTCGGGAAGAGAAGAATTTAAAGAACTGATTGAACGATCGCTTCGTCAATTGGAGCTCCCTTTAGAAGCCCTATTTTCTACTTTAGGCAGAACGCTAGCTCGGGCATTGGAGGCTTCTCTCTGCGCAAAGCTGCTCAAAAGATTTTATCAACGCCTCCTTACAAACATTCAATCCGGTCAAACGGCAACAGCTGATACTAGCAAGTGGGATCCAGCCAGATGGCCTATTCAGTCCAAAGGTGTCGGCTTGGTAGAAGCACCGCGAGGGGCTCTTGGTCATTGGATTCGAATAAAAGATGGAAAAATCGAAAATTATCAAGCCGTTGTCCCCACCACATGGAATGGCTCGCCTAGAGATCCAAAAGGAAAGATGGGAGCTTTTGAAGCCTCTCTTCTGAATACCCCATTAGCAAAGCCAGAAGAACCTTTAGAGATTTTACGCATCCTCCATAGTTTTGATCCTTGCTTGGCCTGTTCCACCCATCTCATCGATGCAAAAGGAAGGAAGCTGGCCCAACTGAGAGTGGTTTAAAAGCATTGCCTATGAAGCCGATTAAAGAAAAGACTCTTAAGACAAAACAGGTCTATGTGTATGAAGCCCCCCTAAGGCTTTGGCATTGGATTAATGCGGCATCTATTTTCGTCCTGGCCCTTAGTGGGTATTTCATTGCGCATCCTCCGCAAAGCATTGGAGGAGAAGCCTTCGGTCATTATAATTTTGCCTTTATCCGGTACGTTCATTTTGTAGCAGCACTTCTGTTCGATGTTGGACTTATGATTAGAATCTATTGGGCGCTTGCTGGCAATAGGTTCGGAAGGGATTTTCTTCTTTTGCCTTTGTTTGATCGTTTTTGGTGGGCTGAAGTGTTAAAAAAAATCAAATGGTACCTATTTTTGGAAAAAGAGCCTATAAAATATGTTGGAGCTGATCCTTTGAATCGATTAGCAACGTTTTTTGTTTTCCTTTTAGACTGGTTCATGCTTATCACTGGATTGGCTTTGTTTGGAGAAATGGATGGGATGGGGACATGGGCATATTACTTGTTTACAATTTGGGTCCTTCCAATCTTCGGTAGCAGCCAAAACTTGCATACCTTTCATCATTTGGGAATGTGGGTGTTTGTCATCTTTATACTGCTTCATGTCTATGTCGTGATTCGTGAGGATATTCTGGGGAGAGTCAGTGTCATCGAAACGATGATCAATGGTTGGAGGACTCTTCGGGATGATCGACCGTAGGTTGAGAAAAATGCAGACACTGCTTGAAAAAATTTTCTATTCTTTCCTTAAGGCAAAGAGTGGGAAGGAATCAGAAAAAATATCTCTTAGCACCCCCACCGATATCAAATCAGTTGCAAATTTTCTAAGTGTAGGGGAAGTCGAAATCACTATTGATGAACCATTCCCTCTTCTTATCTTCGAGACTCAAATTCTTGGACTTTGGGCTGTTTGTCTTTCCAATCAGCTTCAATGGCTTGAAGTAGGCCAATTGCCTTCTGTCTTATTGAAAACTCAAAGGTCTCTTCCCCCTATTCCCAAGTTTTCTCTTAAAGAACTTGCTCCTTTCAGTGGTGGACTCATGAACTCCCCCTACCTTCTTGTAGAAATCAATCGACTGGCGACAGACTATGAAATAGAAAAAAAACCTCAGGTTATCCAGCTTAGCCTCTTACCACTATCCCTGAAAGATAAGGAGTTTTTAGAGTCGACTTTGGGCTTGGGAAAGACACTTATCCGCATCAAAGGTTATGGGGACTGTCTAATCAAGAATAGTCAGTACAAAAATATCTGGTGGATCGAGCATTTTAATTCAGCAGGCAAAAGCTTACTTCAAGCGATTGAGATCGATGAAGTGCCTGCCATAGTAAAGGCTGCTAGAGAAGATTTGGACGGAAGTATCTTGAGAATACAAAAGCTACAACAAGAGCTATCCATTTAATCATTGCAGGAGAGAAGGTGCTAGGGAGAGAAAATTCGAATCAGTGGAGCAAAAAAGTCCTTGGCCCCATCTGAAGAACCTTCTTTTTCAACCTTTGGAGGATCCGCAAGTTCGATCCGAACGATCAGTCCTCCAGCGCGAACAATTTCTTTTACCTCTGCTGGATGGTCTTTAGTGATTTCTATGATATCTTTTTTGTCGATTTTTAGGTGTGGCAGCCTCGAAGAAAATATCGCACTATCATACCTTTCCCCAAAAGGAAAGATGATGCCGGCACTGATCACTCCTTCGATAATTCGACGCGTGGCTAGACCAGCTTCATGCGCAATAAAAAGCCCATCCTTGTAGGGAGAATCCACAGAAAACCTCCCATAAGTCCAAGTATCATTTGGGTGTATACCTCTTTTTTTAAAAGCTTTGCCAATATCCGAAAAGTGAACAATCAACGGTCCTTTTTCTATACTATTGTTGCTATTTTTTTGTACTGTCTCTGCTTCTCCCTCTTCAAACACTTCCTCAGTAGAGCCGACTCCATTCATTGACTTAGGTTGCTTTTCCTTTTTTTTCAATTTTTCGGCTTTAGGAATCGATAGAATTTTAGGAGCAGAGGAAAGCCTTAGCCTAGCATAAAAGGAGCCGGCTTGAATCATTTCCAGAACCTGTGCTGGATTTGATGCAGTAATTTCAAATCGTGTTCCTTCTTTAAGCCCAGGAATGGCAAAAGCTGTTTCGCAAATAGCCATTTGTACAATGACTTCGGTTGGAGACACTGTAAAAGCACTCATTTTTTGCAAAAAACTATAACTGAGTAGCTTAGGAAAACCAGCCGCAAATACCCCATCCTTCACCGGTGCCCAAGCTGTGAATACCCCATAGGTCCAGACGTTCTTTGGTTTGGTGCCTAGTATGGAAACCTTTTTATGTAGTTCAGCAAAGGGGAGTATGTTCTTAGAATTGTGGGTGTTCTGTGACCAAGTGCGAGTATGAGGGAAAAGGATAAGTGAGTATAAAAAAATGCTAGAAAGGATAATGATTTTCTTTGTTAGACTTTTCAAGATTTTTCTAAATTCAATGTTTTTTAAATAAGATCTATACTAGAGAAAAGTTTAGAAAAGTACAATTTTTAGTCCTTGCTTTTCAATAGGTTGCTTTGTGTTGTTATTTTTATCCCTCTGATTCCAACAATGTTTCCATCTTTTTTCAGAATGAACCTAAGAGCATTTTTATCATTTGCCTTATTCATTGGTCGAACGTAGATGAATGGTTATCTATTTGATAGAACCAATTCCCAATGAACCATACAATAATCGGTCCGATCTTAGCCTATGTTCAAGATCTTGTAAGCCGGATAAAATCTTAATGATCTTCCTGGGTGGTTGCCTACCGCTTCTCTATACCTGTTTTGCTAGTAAACCAAAGCTCTAGAGTTTAAAGGCGATGGAAAGATAATTGATAGAACAATGTCATTAGAGAATTCGTCTTTCTTTTTGATTTAGGGACAGTGGGATGCAATTCTTAGAAAGAAGCTGCCTATGAGTCCAGAAACACACAGAAAAACGGTGGAGCAAAAAAGGACATTTACATTTATAGAGAAAGGAACTGAGCTTATCGCTCTTAGCTCTTTTTTTTCTATTATTGCGTATGTGGTGCTACGGTATCTATTGAAGCTAGACCCGTTTTTTGCGACTTTGCCTCTTTTTTTTAGCTACGGAATCGGTGGTATCCCTCTTCTCATTGAATTGGTATGGAAATTGTTTCGCTTTGAGTTTGGTTCTGACCTTCTGGCTGGAATTTCGATCATTAGCTCTTTCCTTCTTAGAGAATATTTGGCAGGAGCAATAGTGATTTTGATGTTGAGCGGTGGACAACTATTAGAAAGATTGGCTATCTATCATGCTTCTGCAGTGTTGAGAGCGCTTGCCCGAAGGATGCCTACAGTAGCTCATCAAAAACGAAATGGTTCTATTAAAGATATCGATTTGAAAGAGGTGATCGAGGGAATCGAGCTTATCATTTATCCGCACGAGATATGTCCAGCCGATGGTGTCGTTATCGAAGGCAAAACGGTTATGGACGAAAGTTATTTGACTGGAGAACCTTTCATGATTTCAAAGACGGTTGGTTCCACGGTTCTTTCTGGTGCTATCAATGGGAATTCGGCTATTCGCATCCGAGTTCTCAGAAAACCTGAAGACTCTCGATATGCAAAAATAATGGAGGTCATTAGAAAAAGCGAAGAAGCTAAGCCTAGAATAAGAAGGCTTGCTGAACAGATAGGGGCTTTTTATACTCCTTTGTCCATTTTTATTGCAACTGTAGCGGGCATGGTTTCTGGCAGTCCACTTCGATTCCTTTCAGTCATGGTCATTGCTACCCCTTGTCCACTTCTTTTGGCGATTCCTGTAGCGATACTAGGATCCATTTCACTTTGTGCGCGTCGATCGATTGTAGTGAAAGACAGTCAAGCTCTAGAACTCATCAGCAAATGCCAGACAGCCATTTTCGATAAAACTGGTACATTGACTTATGGAATGCCTAAGCTTGTGGAAGAATCTTATTCTAGCTTTTTTGAACCTCGGTTTGTATTTGATTTGGTTGCAAGTCTAGAGCGATACTCAAAACACCCGCTTGCAGCGGCTGTTTTGCAAAAGGCTGCAGAAAAGAAAATCGAGTTCATGGAGCTCTCTGAAGTGCATGAACCTCCAGGGAAAGGCCTTTGCGGCCTGTTTAGAAAAATGAGTGTTAGGATCACAGCCCGATCCAAGTTGTCTTCTGATATCAAGGGGCTAGAACAGATGCCTAGAGAAAGCGAAGGGTTGGAATGCGTGGTGTTGATCGATGAGGTTTATGCGGCTACTTTTCGCTTTAGAGATGCTCCAAGAGAAGAAAGTAAACCATTTATTGCTCATCTATCAGCTAAACATGGATTTAAAAAAGTTCTCATTGTTTCTGGTGATCGAGAATCTGAAGTCAGTTATCTCGCTAAACAGGTGGGGGTCTCCACTCTATATGCCCAATGTAGTCCAGAGCAAAAACTAGAAATTGTTAAAAATGAGACTAGTCAAGCAAAAACATTGTTTGTAGGCGATGGCATAAATGATGCTCCAGCCATGTTGGCAGCAACGGTTGGGATTGCTGTGGGATCAAATAGTGAGCCGACTACAGAGGCGGCTAAGATTGTTATCATGGAAAATACATTGATGAAGGTTGACGAGTTTCTCCATATCGGTAGAAGAATGAGGATGATTGCCCTACAGAGTGCAATTGGTGGAATGATGCTAAGCTGCATGGGCATGGGCATTGCGGCCACAGGAGGATTGAGTCCAGTAGAAGGAGCAATCTTTCAAGAAATCATCGATGTATTCTCATTGCTTAATGCACTCAGAACCCTTTTCCCACCCAAAACTATCAAAGATTTTTAATAAGATTCTGTTTCTTTTGCCCTTTTCTGCTTCGTTCGGAAACTCCAAGCTTGTTGTCCTCTGCTCATTTCTTTTATTAGCTAGCATCAAAGAATACTTACATTGAATAGGAAGAACGTCATAATTGTTTTTCTAGAATAAACTTCAGTCTTATGTCTTCTAGTCCTAATCTTGTTGCCGGCGTTTTATCTCCTGTCTAAAAATCTGTTGCCATAGTGTACTGTCATTTCATTTGTCTTCCTAAGTTGTCTGTTAAAACTTTGTCAGATAGTTTTTCATATCTTATATAGACCTAATGCCATTTCTTTCTTTTCTTCTTCTATTCCATTATCGTTCCCTTTGGCAATCTGATGGCTCTTCTCTAATACTTTGTTCCACTACCGCTCAAGTGTCCTGTTGCCACTTTCTTTCTTTTTAGAAAAGTCAAACAGTTTTATCAACTGACCTTTAGAGAGGACTTCTAGGACTAAGATGTTGAGAACGCATTTCTCAGAGGGGTTTTTTCAGAGATGGATTTTTAAAATGATGCCTAAAAGAACGATGCTTCCCATGAGTAATCCAAAATATTGGGAGAGGCGTTTATCGAGGTTTTCAATTTTTGATTCTAGTTTATCCATCCGAAGACTCAGTTGCATTTCCAGCCGCTGTTCTGCGTTAAAAGAGTCGGTTTTTTTGTTTTCTTCAAGAAATCCTTCGACAAGTACTTCAGAGATAATCTCTGCTTGTTTTTGAGTCAAACCAGCTTCTTCTAGCCGCTTACTGAGCTTTAGGGTATCAAATGTGGAAGCCATTTTTTTTTCTCCTTTTGTTGAATAAAAAGTTCGTCTTTAATATGGTTCTTTGCATTCTAAAAAAGAAAACTGGAAGTAAAAAGCTTTGTGAATGGGTTTATAGTTTTTTATAAGCCTACTCTTAAGCTTAAGAAAAAACTTTATTGTTAGGTGCTTCGTCATTTTATTCAGAGGAACTGATCATTGACCTAAGCAGGGAAAAGGATGTAAAAAGAAAAGAATCTACAAGGGGGTGTCCTTTATGAATCTTTATTTGATTCGTCATGCAACAGCGGAACCAAAAGCAGAGACGGATGCTCAGAGAAACTTGGTTCCTGAAGGTAAGGAAGAAGCAAAGATTGTAGGAAAAGGATTTAAAAAGCTTGGAATAAAACCTGATGTAATTTTCAGTAGCCCTTTAAACAGAGCCTTGCAAACGGCAAAGGTTATAGCTCAGACATTGAAATTTGAAAACGAAGTGGTGATCATTCCTGAACTGGAGAATGGGCATTCTTCCTCTGAACTGCTTGAAGTGATTAAAAAGTACGATAGCCAATCCTCTCTTTTTCTTATAGGTCATATGCCAAGTCTTGCTGAGTTTCTATCCGATTTTATTGGTGCCAGTAGACCTCAGGCTTTTCCTTTTGACAAAGGAGGAGTCGCTGCCATTCGATCTGAACAGCTTCGACTAGGTATCTGGGAATTGAGATTTATGTTGCGTCAGAGTCAACTACGTAGGTATTAAAAATATTTTCTTTATAATCCAGACTCCTCCTTTGGGTCTACTCTCTGCAGGCCTTAAAGCTAAAGATTCGTAAAAAAGCAGAAAAAAAAACAAAAAAGAGTCTTATAGTCAGCCTTTCCACTAACTTTAGTCGTAGGTCTCTATCTGTAATTCAAGAAACAAAAGCTTATAGCAAACACATAGTGTCTATGGATATCCTTTTATGGAGAGGGGATGATGATAGATAGAGCTAAGGGCAAGCGGTATTTTTTCTTGTATAGTCTGCCTATCCAAATCAGCTATTTTTTTGTCAGTTAATTTGACAGTGTGCAGATTGGCTAAAAAGTCAATTGCCGGTTAAGCGTCTTACGAATCGATTTAAAAAGAACATCTTTTTCTTCGGTTAGTAACTTATAGCTTGTAGAAAGTAGGTTTTCTTTTTTTTGAGGTGTAAGAAATCTTAAAGCGCCTGGTCCTATGCATCTTCGAAAGATTTCAGCTCCAGCGATTTTAAATGCAAAAGTTATCTCAAAGCTCTCTGGTAATTTATAATAGTTTAAAGCATAAAAAAAATGCTCCACTAATCCAGCTAGAAGAAGATGGGATAAAAGTAGACCTATATCGATTTCTGGTCTCCCACAAATCATCGATTCAAAATCGGATATGCCAATACCGGTTCTCGTACGGATCCAGCTTGGGGGTAAAAAATTTCCATGAATCAGTGTTGGACCTTGGTCTAAGTAGCGATACGAAGCTTGTTTCATCGCTGAATAAAATTTCCAGTCTGTAAGAAACTTTCGTTTAAGCCAGTCGTAACTTTCGTTTTCTTTGCAATCCGAAAGCGATTTTTTTTGTTTCATGGGGATAACAAAAAGATTCCTCCAGTGGTACTTACGCATTGCTTGATTCTCGAATTTTACAATCATTTTCTTTTTGTAAAAGGAAGAGTGCAGATAAGATAAAAAATCGAGGAGGGAAGTTAGTTCGTCGAAAGAGAAGGGCTCTTTTTCATAGATTGCTGAGCAATCTTTTTCCCCGAGCTCTGATAAGATGAGCAAATAGTTTGTTCGGTCCACATAAAGGAGAGAGGACACATAGCTTCTCAGTATAGGATCTTTGGAACAAAGCAAATAAAACTCTGCTTCTTTCAAGATTCGGCTCATAGGTGCTCGATTGGAAGGACAACAATCAATCCATGGCCTGGATTGTTTTAAAAGGAATGTTCTATGTGAGGTTTCTACTCTGATAATTTTATCTATTCTATGTGCCGATTCAGTTGTTAAGGATAAAATCGATTCTTTAGGGTTTAAAAATTGGATCGATTGTAAATAGCTTTCAACTTTCGGTTGATTTGCTTCTAAAAAAAACAGGTTTGGAAAATTTTTTTCCCAATCTTCATAATCCTTGGGGACCCTTTTGTTTTTCCGGTTGGAAACAAACGAAGAGAAAATCATAAATTACTATACCTTTCTATATATCAGAGAATCCTTAGTTATTTCCTATTCCTTAAAATAGAAGTTCTTCTATATTTTCCAAAGAGTAGGAAAAGATTGTATTTGCTGCCCAATCCTTACAGCTAATCTATAATAGAGAACCGAACAGCTTTTTAGAAATAAGAATGGAAGCATTAAATCAATAACTCGGTACTGTCAATAAAAAATCGAAAAACTAAAAAAGTTATACAATCAATGAAATATTTTTAAGGTTTTAACGAAGAGACGGCTTCTGAAGTTTCAATATGAAGGCATGCATACTACAAAAAAAGAAGATTTTTTTGTATTCTATCTTGTAATTATTAATAGCTTTGATTCATATTTTTATTATGAAAGCCTATGAAAAATTTTTGGCTACAGCCATTCAACTTCGAACCTTGCCGGATGAAACTATCAATCTAGTCAACGAGCTTATTAAATCTATTGTCTCGTTACATCTTGCGAATGACAAATTACAGAATATGAGTGTGGAGACTTTGGAGAGTAAATCTCCAGAACCGTCTTTGGATGTTTTATTAAAGATGATTGAAGAAGCAGGAGAATCAGGAATTAGTCTTGATGAGCTCTCTGATAAACTTCGTTGTCCAAAGGATACCATAGGGAAAATGCTTACGGTGCATTCGCAGGATATTGAGTTTGTTGGAAAAGAACGGATCGCAAGGAAAAAAATCGTTCAGCCTGCAGTCATCCCACCCTTTCTAAGACGTCGGAGCCGGCTGACCGTAGAAAAATTTATTGAAATTGTTAAAGAAGCTCCAATACATATCGATGACTTAGCTGCTAAATTAGGAGTCAAATCGAGTTCCTTAAGGGTGTTTTTAAGCAGACATAGGAAGGAGTTAAAAAATATCAAACTTGAAAAATCTCGTTTTAAATTTGTGGAATCTTCTAGAAGAGGACAGGATAATATAAGGACAGAAAAAGTTCTGGCTATACTGGCTGAAGCAGGAGGCAGAATTTCTAATAAGGATCTTGCCTGTAAACTTGGAAAAACTACTCGCCAAATTTCAAATTGGTGGACCTCTTTGATCCGAAGAAAAGCCAAGCAGCTGGAAAAGCTCGACTATGACCCTAAAGACCATATTTTCTTATTAAAGGCAGAGAACGAAAACTTTGAGTCTTAATAATTATCACTTTCAGTTTCTATGCTAAATTTTCCTCTTGTTGGAGGCCATTTGTTTTAAAGATCTGTGACAGCTCTTTTTTTTAATGAACGAGTCTATTTTACTGTTTGACTAGCTTCTCAATTATTTCGCTAAGAGAGGAGGGATCAAAAGCTGATATGGAGGTTAGAAGGGATCAGGTGCCTTTTCTTTTATTTTTTTAAGCATTGAAATGGCCTCAGATAGCAAGAGCTGTTTTCCACCGATTCCATTGATAAATTGACTGGCTAAGAGTTCTTCTTGCATTCCCATAAGCCTAAGGATAGAGAGCAACTGAGCCCATAGCGCATAATAAGCTTTTTCTTCATCGAAGAGTTTTTAAAAAATACCGTAACGACGCAGCAACATTCTCACAAGCTTTTCATTTTTTTCAGTTGGAACAACTGGCTCAGTGGCTTTTGACAATCTCGGCGTAGATTTTTCAATAGTCAGGTCATAGGTCCAATAACTTCAAGGAATGCTGCTAAAGTTTTTGCTGAGCCCGTCGGAGAAGATACGACAACATTTTTCACTTCTCCTACAATAGGCCAAAGCACTTTTTGAACATCCATGGGAACACCGTAAGTATGTTCAAACCATCATTTGATCAGAGGTAAAAAGTATGCAGACAATTTTTCATGATTGATCAACATAACGTTTTTTAACCTTCCTTAAAAAAAGCTTTTAGCACCTTGGAAAATTGATTCTTTTGAATTTAGAAAATTTTCTTTTTTAATTATAAATTGAATATTTTTTTTTATGGGGATAAAGTCTCTCCTATTTTGCATTCTCCTCTTTTTTTCTACAGCAACTTTTTCTCTAGCAGGTCCCTTTACTAAAGAAGAAAAGCTCATTCTTAAAACCGAACCTTCTTTTTCTGCCATTATGGCTCATCCCGAAGCTTATATTGGAACTCGATTATTTATAGGAGGAGTCATTGCTCAGGTTCAAAACCTACCCGATAGATCTTTAATAGAGGTCATTCACAAACCCCTATCTAAAAGCTTTAAGGTGCCTCTTACAACGGACTTGAGCTATGGAAGGTTTCTAGTCTCCACCAGAAAGTTTCTAGACCCTACCATTTATACTAGAGGAAAAAGTGTAACTGTAATAGGAAGACTAAGTCGCGTACAGCCAGGAATCATCGGAAAAAGATTCTATAAATACCCAGTAATATCTGCTTCACATATTCATCTTTGGGCAGATACTTATTAGATATATCGATTTTTTTAATGCTCTTCATCAATAGGAATGAGAATAAATTTTAAAGACTATTAATCACCTTAGGAATCCTAAGATATATTCTCAAAAATTTTTCAATGGTTTTGTTGGGTATCTTTCTTTAATAGAAACTGATCTTCTTTTACAATCTTCTAGCAGTAATGAAAAATGATGAGAAAAAAGATCCATCAAAAAAGGAATCCGGAAAAACCAGTTTTTATGTTTTTCTGATTCTTTTGTTGCTTTCTCTTCTTTATTTTGGTTTGCTGTTTTTTTCAGCCGTCAACCAATCAAGCCCATATGAAAGAATGTTTCATAGGTAAGAACCAATATCGATTTTTTCCCTTGATAAATGATGAGAAAATAGCCGAAAGGATTATTCCTAAGAAGAAATTGTTGTGTTTCATCTGAAAGATGGAGATAATTGCATTGGAAAAACTTACATAGGTGAAAATCGCTTGGTTTAGTCCTTTACCTCCGAAAAAATCTGGGATTGCTGATTTCAGTCGTAATGTTCTGACTTATTTAAAGAAATTTTCCAAACTCATCTTATTTGTGGAAGATTATTGGCCAACGGAATCCTTGGTTAGGGATTGTCTGGTTGTACGGTATGTCGAAAAGGCTCGGATCAATTGGAAGGTGTTGGAGCAAGTGGAAGCCTGTGATCTAGTCTTCTTTAACATGAGTAATGATTTTCGCTTTCATTCCTATGTTTACGAGTTGTTGTTGAGATATCCTGGAATAGTGATTCTGCACGATTACGTGCTGCAGTTCTTTTACGCTGGTTATTATTTAATCGAAAAAAGAAATTTTTCAGGCTACATAGAAAAATTCAAAGAATTATACGCTTTGGATTTGATCACAACAAACACAGCAGTAGATAGGCGTACGGCCATCTTGAATTTTTTAAAAAAAATTTATGTAGAGCATTCCATCCTTTGGTACCCAATGAATGAAGAAGTCATTTCCAAGGCATCTGCGCTGGTCGTCCATTCTGATTTTGCTCTGCAAAACATTAAAAAGAAGTTTTTATCGAAACCGGTTGTTAAGATTGATCTTCCTTATACGTTGCCTGAGGAGGCTCTGGCTTCTTTGCGGTCCAACTCGTATAGCTTTTCGGTTCCAAAGGACAGACCAAAACTCATTGCAGCAACTTTCGGCTATGTGCTTCCTAATAAAGCCTATGAACTGGTGTTCAAGGTATTGCAATCGAATCCCATGCTGCAAAAGCATATGGAATACTGGATCGTTGGAGGGACATTCTTTTGGTATAATATTCACAGTCTTGCGAAAAAATATAAACTGCAAGCCATTGTGAAGATCTTTGGATATCAAGAGCCTGAAAAGGTGCAAGAAATTCTTTCATGCGTTGATCTCTGCATTGCCTTAAGGGATCCGACAATGGGAGAAACATCAAGTTCGCTGCTTAATCAAATGCTTTTGTCTAAGCCTGTGGTAGTTTTAAACGTAGGCTGGTATGCAGAGCTGCCCAATACACTCGTTTTCAAGCTTAATCCGGAGTCTGCTGAAAAAGAGCTGGAGGAAATTTTGAAAATGTCTCTTTTTAACCGATCTGAACTTATAAAAATGGGCAATAGGGCAAAGGAATATGTTTTAGCTCATCACACGCCAATTCATTATGCTCAAAAGCTAATGGAAGTGGGTCGACAGTTCAATGAAATGATTAATAAAAAGAATGATTGAATGACCAATCATCATCATTTCCGTGTCTGCCTTGCTGTGTTTTTTATATTATCTGATGTGAAGTATGGGTTAAGAGAATAAAACTATAGAGACCTGGTACCTTTATGCTTTTTATAGTGTTTAAGGATACGCATCCAGCGTTGTAAGGCATGTAATGAGTTGGCCGCCAACTATGAAAAAATAGCTTGGTCGCATCGTTTAACTAAAAGTAATGTAAGACTGTTTCTCTTCCTCCCATCTTATCATCTTGCTCCTTTACAGGCTTCATTTTACACTGACAAACGTTGCTTCTTTTGAAGAAGGATATCTGCAAAGAAATCACTAGTTAATTCCTCTGCTTATCTCTGATATAATTGTGACCTCCTTCCACCTTTAAAAGGGTGGGCTTCCTCTTTCCTCGAAGGAAACTTCCACGAATATGAGAATTACTTCTCAGTATCCGTGCAGCGGTCTCCTTCTCCAGAGGCGTTAGTTCGGAACGGTCCAGCCCTACGGTCTGATCATAGCTCAAGCCAAGCCCTTTTCTTAAAATAACCAGGGCGGCATTAATATCACGGTCGCTAGCCCAGGAACAAGAACATTTGAGAGTTCTGTCTGAGATCGATAGCTTATGTCGTTTCCCGCAGGCAAAGCACTCTTAAGTAGTTGGTTCATATCTACCTATGAAGACAGGCGTTTCAAGACTGTTCCTCAACCTCGATTTCAGTTCGCCTATACCCGAGGCGTGAACCTGACGGCCAAAGAGCCTTGCCCAATCCTTTAGAAAATCTTCCTGGAAGACAACTCCTCTGTGTAGTTTAAGAAATGCTAAAGTCTTGTTCTGGGCATCCTTTCGCTTGTTTCTTATCTCCTCATGTTCCTTTTTAAGAAGATTCTGAACTTTGCTCTTATTCTTTGAATCGTTTTTCAACTTTGTGAGTTTTCTCTGTAGTCGCTTGAGCCTAGTGAACTCTTGCCATTCAAAGTCTATCTTTATCCCGTTAGATAGAGTTAATTTCGAATCAATACCAAAGTCCACTCCTACTTCTCCACCAATCGATTTATAATAGAAATTCCCCTTAATATTCTATAGGGTAGCCTTTCAACTGCTGTACGATAAAGTGGGGCTGTTCGTTGGAATGGTCTTTGCGAACTCGTGTATATGGTCAGGCATAACTTCTACCTGCACAATCTCCACTTCGATTTTTCTGGCTTTCTCGTGCAATAGCTCTTTTAGCCGCTGCCGCTACTTCACCCACCAAAACCGGACGGCGATATTTGGGACACCAGATGAGCTGATAACCAATATTGTATACGGCTGTTTTTGATCGCTTCCATCGTTTCCCGTCCAAAGTTACATCATAATACAATCATGAGATATCTGCAATATATCTCATTATGAGATCGCCTCTCATCCCACTCTTAAAAGTGTGGCCTTTCCCGGCGTTCACTCGTAAACTTCTTATTCTGTTTTACTAAAAATAATTCCAACAGGTTACCCTGTCTTTCTATATCCTCTTTTTATCCTCTTTTTGCTATTCAGAACCGATCCTTGTATTGCCTACCTATATACGCTCTACATTGTCTTTTGTTTTTGCTGCGTCTCATTACGCTAATTTTCATTGTACATCCTCTGCTCGCCTTTTTACAAAAGCAGACGTTTCCTATCCTGCTTATCCTTCCTTTTGTCCTGTCCGGACTGTTGGCATACATCTTTAAGAGCGCTGGGTTTTCTGGCATCGAGCTATAAGCTCGTAAAACGCCAATTTCTTAACTTTCCAGAGTTCAGGCCCGGACTGTGGGAATTTCTTTCCATCTGCTCGTGTAGCTAGGGGTTTTCCTTTCTGCTCGCAGCCGCCAATTTTCGCTGAACAGTTCTGTTCCTACCCTCAGGGCTGGCTTGCTTCTCCCCATGGACCAATCATCCAAAAGTTGAGAAAGAGTACGTAATTTTTCTTCTTTTTCCTCTTTTCTCGACCAGAAAGCGAGCTGATGATTTTCTCTTGGCTGAAGATCGAAAAGAAGTACTCCTGATTTTGTATAGGTTCTGTTGGGTTTGTAAACGGACTGGAGAAGACTTTCTCCTTTGTCCAACAGAGTGATCGTATCTTCCACTGGCTCTATAAACCGGAGAGTTGCTGAGGTTACTTGCCCGGGAAAAGACCCATGCCTGACGAATACTGTCATGCTTCCAGCGGCCAGACCGAAGCGTCTGAGCTTTCCTCCGGCTTCATTCACAAAATTAGCCATAGCTGCTTTTAGCTCGTCCAGTTGAAAAAGAGCTTTTCCAAAAGTCTGCGATGAAAGGATCTGCTTTGGCGGTTTGGCGTTTTCTTCGAAATCAAAACAACTTATCCCTCTTAGTTCCCATACCGTTCGTTCTAGCATCACGGAGAATAGTTTTCTTATATGGAAAGGATCCGCATTCCTCAAGTCAAGGCCACTGTGGATCTTAAGTTCTTTTAGTTTTGCAGCTAGCCTGTGGCCTATCCCCCAGACATCTTCTACATCTATGATGCTCAACGCTGCGATTATTTGATCCTCGTTAGAAAGAAAATTGACTCCCCGCAGATTATCCATTTTTTTCGCAATTTTTGAAGCGACTTTCGCTAGCGTTTTCGTAGGCCCAATGCCTATGGTTACGGGAATGCCAGTCCACCTCCAGATTTTTTTTCTTAATTCCCTTGCATATTCATAGGGTGAAGGGCTATCCGTTAGGTCCACCCAGGTCTCGTCGATACTGTACACTTCTACCAAAGGAGCGGAGGCTTCGACAAGCTCCATGACCCTGCTACTGATGTCCCCATAGAGAGTGTAGTTGCTCGAAAGAGCTATCAACTTATGGGATTGAAAAAACTCTTTCCACTGAAAAAAAGGAGCTCCCATCGGAATCCCCAGGGCCTTAGCTTCTTTAGATCTGGAGACAACACAACCGTCGTTATTTGAAAGCACCACCACCGGTTTGCCTTCCAGAGAAGGATTAAACAACCGCTCGCAGGAAACATAAAAGTTATCGCAGTCGATGAGGCCAAATCTTTTCTGCTTATTCATGCTAACCAACCTTGTGAATGACGGCGGTAACCACTCCCCAGATCACTAACTCTATTTCCTCTTTTATTTCCATAGAAAAAGTTTTGCTTTCTCGATGGTGCGGCACCGATAGTAGCCAAGCTCTACCTCCTTCTATCCGCAGCTTTTTAACTGCTAGCTCTCCATTGATAGCTGCTACCACAATCGATCCGTTTTTCGGTGTTTCAGCTCTGTCGACTACCAGAATGTCGCCGTTTCGAATTCCTTCTCCTTCCATCGAGTGTCCGCTGGTTCTGACAAAAAAAGTGGACGAGGGCCTTTTAACCAGAAGTTCGTCTAGACTCAAACTTTTTTCTAGATAATCGTCACCCGGATTGGGAAAGCCGGCAGCAACCAGGCTACCATAAAGAGGATATTCCCAAGGCCTTTCTTCTTTTTTTAATCTGTAAAACACAGCGACTTTTTCTTCCGATAGGAAAGCCAAGGCTGGTTGATTCTCAGTCGATAGCCCTTCAAGAGGATAAGAAGAAAGCTTGGCAGTGGGGAAAGCTTCAAGCTGCTTGTCACAAAGCTCGTTCCTTTCCAAATCGCGATCTTCAAGTTTTTCTTTCATAAGGAATAAAAAAATATAAAACGAACTTCTTAAACGAAGAAGAGAAAAGAGACGAATTTCAAACCTCCTTTAAAGTGGCTAAGTGGTGCAGTATGATGTTCGTTTGATTAGACCGATAAAGTTCCCAACACTATTGATGAAGTTGGCTGATTAGTAGTCTGAAATTATTGATTGGGCTATTTGAAGCAGAGAAAAATCTTACCATACACAGCTCAGCTCAACCTTAAGGAATACCAGAGCTTAGAAGACCTGAGGAAAAGCTAGTGATATGAATGCAATTTCAAAAATGTGAGGGCAAAAATATTGATCAAGTTGATTATGATGGAGGACTACTTAATTAAAAAATCAAAACGGTTTTTGCTGACTGTAGGTCTTAAAAACCAACGTAGTAAAAGAAAAAGATTTCCTTGAATTGAACTGAGTTAGTGGCTTTCGTACGGAAACATGAGGAGCTTGTAAGTGCATCTTACCCAAAGAGTCTGTAGAACACACGATTATAAGTCAGCCGTACTATGTCCATTTTTCGAAATGATGTGAAACAAAACTTAGAAATTGGTCATGGGAGGTCAGTAAGAATCTTGCAGCTGAAGAAATGGAATTCGACATAGTTACTATCGTCACAGGTCTTGATAAACTAAGGGAATGGTACAACCAATGCGATGGTGTTAATGAAATTCAAGATCTAAACAAATTGATGAATACAATACGAATACTGCGAAGAATGTTTTTATACAAAGTGTTTTTAAAGTAGGAATGATTAAAAAACCCATAAACATGCCTTATAAAGTCCATGGTTTTTATTCTGCCGAAGAGTATCGATATTCATACTTGTCTCGTTTTTCAGGAAAAACATGAATCTTGGATATGAGATCAAAAAAAGAATAATTGTTTCGAATTACTAGCATATAATCCTCGAATGGAAATCTGCAGGACTGTTTCTTTCATCTGCACTTTTGTTCTAAAACTTGAATTTGTGTAAGCTATTAATGCTTAGTAACGAATCATTTTCATAATTTTTTAGGCTGGGTTATAATAGAGATTAGAAAAGGGTATTCATGTATTTATTGATCTTATGAGCCACATTGATCCTGAAAGCGCTCTACATCCTTGCCTTCCTCGTCAATGTTCTTTGCATCTAGACACTTTCAAAAGATGCTTCGATTTGTCTTTTGAAGTCGTTTCTAGTCCTGATTATTTATTTGTTTGGCTGACGAAGGAAAATAACCAAGTCATCTCAAGTGCCTTTTAGCTTCGTCTCTAAATTGAGTTTAAGGGCTTGATACAACACCTTGATTTCCTAAAAGGCAATAGATGACGTTAGTGAAATTATCTATAGAAGATTACCAACGGTTCTTTTATGCGTATTACAGAAAAGAGAGAATAATTCTTAAAGCTGCAGTAAGGGAAGTTAGTAAATTTCATTCTTCTTTATCATCATTTTCCAAAAATCCATCATCATCATCTGAACTTGAGGATAAGTTGAAGGAGTCCTCTCTATCGTGCCAGGAATAAGATTTAAATAGGTGATAGGCCGATTAAATCGAGGAGTAATGAATCGTTGCCTATAATAATGACTATCATTATTTTCTTTAAAGTATCCAGAACTATTTCTGGGATTGATCTATGTGGAAGATTCCGTTGAAAAAGAGGGGAATTAAAGAAATAAGAATTTCCAGTTGTTAAGCCATTAGTGAAAGTTGGTCCAGATGAGGGAGAGAATAAACTGGATGTATTATTAGTTGTTCCTTTTAAAAAATGAGCTTTGAGAGGATTTAAGATTAAAGATAAAAAAGAATGCACAACGATAAGGAAAAAGAAATTATTTTCATACAAATACCTTTATAATGAAAAAGATTAATCTCTTCTTTTTAGACATACTTGCATGTCTTTTTTTAAGGCATTTATTCTCAAATCACACGTTTCAAATGAACACAAGCATGGCTTGTTCGGATGAAATTTCCAAATTTCATCTTCTATTTCTCTATTCCATTCAATTACTTGTATTCTCCAAAAGACAAGTCGGAATTGTCAACATTATAGCAGTTGTTCTGCATCATTCCAACTTTTATCTTTGCTACAATCTGTGAATCCTTGGTATTCTCACTTTGCTATATTCTTGTAGAATGCTCAAATATAGTCTTAATAGTGATCCTACATAAAGCTTCATCTTCTGAATCAAAAGATAATAGGCAGATCTCTGAATAGAAATTTCTTTTAATAAACCTTTCTTTGCATAGGTGCATAAGGATCTTTATTTATCAGCAGTGCATACTTCGTTTCCTTTGGAGGAATTCGAATATTCTAGATAGTTCTCAAAATTCTTTGATAAAAAGAAAGAGGTGAGAAGGCTTTCTTACTGAACGAGGATGGATTGCTATTGAGTTTAGCCACTGAAGGAATACTCATTGACAAAGGATGCGATTTTTCTCGTCGATATAATTTTTTAATATAAATTTTGGATATTCCTTGTTTATTTTTTCATTTAGAATCTTATCATGTGGTACTTCGAAAAGTAAAAGATGATACTGATTCTGGATTAAGATAGGTCTAAAGCAAATAACGCTTGCTTGTCTAGGATCAGCTGAACCTAGATGAGAACTATTCTTTTTTGCAAGATATTCTTTTCTAAATTTACTTTTTAAGGTTTTTTGAGCCGTTACAAGACATTTGCACGTTATAAATGATTTATGACAAAATCCCCAAAACCATCATATGTCTTCAAGATCTTTCGACACCCTTTGAGATTTTGGGGTTGCTTTTTGCTTTGTGACAAACATTGTGGAGGAAAGGCACTGGCGCAACGCGTTGATCGAAAGCCAATTAGACCAAAAAGAAAAAAGCTTCGATTGCCTTCTGAAATTTGTTATACAAATCCTTCGGAAGATTCTTTCTCCATAAAATTTCGATTCGAGCTTTGTTCCAGGAGGAATAGCTGCATTCCGTCGATTGGAAGTTCGATAAAATACCAAATATACTGAGTATACTTATGTCAGTCATTTTTATCCTTCTCTATCGTAATTGATTGAGGAAGAATAGGTTGAAGAAGAAAAGAACTGCTCAAAGGCTCCTCCTTTGTGATTCCTCCAAAAACTTCTCTTTCTTCTGTTTTAATTCCACTAAGAACCCAAAACCACCCTCTGAGTTTTCCTCGAATAGAAGGAGATCTTACTTCTGCTTTAGTTTAGCCCATGTTTGGTGAAAATTTCGTAAGTTATTGATTATCAATGGTCCTTTTTTCAATGTGTCACTATGTGGGAGTTTTAGAGGTTCTTTTTTTGGATTTCCAAGGCTCTAAGGAGCTGATTTTCAGGGCGGAAAGGATCTGACGCGCCTGTCGGTTTCCTGCCGTGACCCCGCGGTGTTTGGTGCCTCCAACATCTGCCTCGACGACGTGGACGGTAGGAGGTGAGTCAAGGCCTCTTCGGTGGAAAAGGGGAGCTTGGCTAGCTTTAGCTTTTTCTCCAAGAGTCGGTCGAGCAAGAAGGCCAAGGCAACAACAAAGACATGGGCCTGGGACGGCTCTCGGATCATGGTGATAGATCGGACGCGTCTCTAGGACATCCTTTAGCTTCCGAAAGACCCATTCCACTTGGCTAAGCTCCTTATAGCCCATGTTTGGTGAAAATTTCGTAAGTTATTGATTATCAATAGACTATTTTTCAATGTGTCACTATGTGGGGGTTTTAGAGGTTCTTTTTTTGGGTTTCCAAGGCTCAAAGCAGCCAATTCTCAAGGCAGGAAGAATTCCCAAACCACCGCTGATACTATCTTATTCCTCTCAGTTATCTTCCGCTGCTCCCCTTTTAAAAGCTCCACGAGCCGGTCCACATGCGGAGCCAAAAGCTCCCACCGCTCAAGATTGGCAATCGTCCGCTGCTTAATCTTCCCTCGATCGTAGTAGCTCTCCACCAGCTGAACATAGTGGACCACCTTCCCGCTTGGTCGCCGAATCGGCACAATCCGCAAAAACATGAAGAGACATTATTTCGAAACGCCAACACATGCAAGTTTAATCGATCAATAACTTAAGAAAAGTTATTCATAGTGTAGCACTATGTTTTTTGCAAAAATCGCTTCCTCTCCTCTGGAGCACCCCCAAAATCATCCCATTTTCACCAAACATGGGCTAACTGTTTCTTCAAATGTGCAACAAAAAAGTTGCATCGATCGCTTTGTTATCAAAGAAAAAAAAGATGTCTTTTTAGGGTCTTTTCTGATCGAATCGATCCCCTTACTCTCTTAATAGTAATGATAGTTTTTTTTCAATTTGATGATATCTGGCCAAATAGCCTTGAATGCATTTAATCGTAGGGATTCTATGGAATAGAAGAATAGGATCAAAATTCTGTTTTTTGTTTTCCTTCTAAAACCATCCTTTACTAGTAGCTTGTTTTTTTCCCTCATCAGACAATCGATATTGGATTTGGGCTACATCAATAAGTTCTAACTCCACTTATAGTCTTTTAGCTATTTCTTTTAATAGGCTCATCAAAGCCTGATAAATGTCTTCTGGCAATTTACGAAACTCATCAACGTCCTTTAAGTCAACCTTCTGGAAGTTATAACCGTTCTTGCCGTTGTGGTGAAAATTCATTTCTCCTCTGCCAAGTATTAACCAATCCATAGAAATGTCTAATTTTTCGCATAACAGTGCAGCATGTTTTAAAGAAATACTTTTTCCCTGTTGCCACCGACATATTGTGCATTCGTGTATTCCTAGTTCTTTAGCTAGAGCGAGCTGTTTATTACATAATCGAGCGCTTAATGCTTCTTTGATTCTCTTTCCTCTATTTGGATCATGATTCTTGTATGTTTTCATGCATTATGAAAACATTGTGATTATATGCATGTATTTGATATTTAATAAGTTATGATTATATTCTCATATTATTTATCCATTGTCTTTAATTTTTTTATTAAATTTAAGATCAGACAGCTCCTTATCTTTTAATCACATAGAAAGAGAAGGCAAATTTCTATTGTTACGATTTGCCTTCTCTTTCAATTAAGAATAATCAATCTCCACAATCATTATAATGATTTATGAGTTGATTTGAATTTCATCCCAATAATCATTATAAATCACGCTACTGATTCTGGCTCTCCTTTTATTACTTTCCAATCCCCCGTTGAGGTATAAATCACGGTGCACTTTTCAAATGCGAATGAAGTAGGTACATGTACGACTGCAGCCCGATTGGTGAACTGATCCCAATTTGCGAGTACATTACTTCCATATTCACCGATGCTTATGTAGAACCGCAATTTTGGAGTCAATATTCTTGTTTCTTGAGGTTCAGGAGACCAAGTCATTCCCATAAATCCCGATGTTGTCTTTATCCCAAAAGATTGGTTGCTAAACCAATCATTGTCTTGATTCTTGACTTTATCGAACCTGTTAGACACAATGGAAATCGTATTGCCTGGAGAAACTTTTGGCAATTTTGTCAACGTCGGCCCTTCATTAGGAGGTACGGTTGAATAATTTGCTTCCCACATTTCACCAATGTTGGCGTCTTCTACAACATTTGATACGATCTTGACTCCAAGACCAACAGCGTTATTACTCGCTCCTGCTCCTATAACATATTGAACAGGGACTTCAAAATAGTTATGGCCATTTGCGTTATTTCTAATCCTCAATCTCACATTAGAATTAGCAAAAACGCGTTGATCATTGACAAGTTCCTGTGGAGGAGCTAGAAAGCACCAAAAATTCTGTGCATCCGCTCCATTGTTTACTACATATATTCTATATATATCCATGCTTATTCTCCTTTTAATATTTCATTTTTTTAACACACTTAATCTAATCAGTATGCATATGAGTATTTTGTAGAACCATGGATTATAAAATCAACTTCTACTGATTGCTTATTGTGCAATTGTAAAAAATTCCATTGCACTACGAGCAAGATGATGTTTTTATCTAATTAAAAATAACAATCTGCTAATTTCGCTTTATAAAAAGGTTCTAATGATCTAATATACTCTGAAAGTGCTTGAAAATAAGGACATTGGGTTTTAGTGTATTGAGTACAATAAAATTTTGTAATTTTTTTAATATATATTTCTAGAATGAACTCTAAGAAAGGCAATTTATGAGATGAAAGACAGGACCATTCCATGCAATCATCAAAATCGCATTTTTAGTTGATTCCAATAAGATGAAAAACTATTGATTCTAGGAGATAATGAAAGAGAAATCGAATATGCATCAGAAAAGCAAGGACAAATGGAGAGAAGTTATTTTTCATGTGGCAAGCAAGACCATTATTTGTTGAAGATGATCTAACCGATGATTGTTCCCATCCCTTTTCCTGATGAAAATGTGAAAAGCTGATTTTAAAAAATCCCATTCCTTATTGGAACCATTTTCTTAAATATCCAAAGAAGGGTAGGCTTTTAATTGATTTTAAAGAGACTGATTTTCTTCCCTTCAAAAGCAAGAAGGATCAAGAGGGATTATCGGATTATTATTAAAGGAAGCTAACTAAGAAGGGATTTTAAAACCTAAAAACCCGTCGGATTTAATGCCTATCTTTATGGCATCTTTGATGGCACGGCTAAATAGAAAAACATTCATCTATTTCATGAGTAAGATATGTCTTTTCAAGAATATGGTTGACTCTTACAAAAGTTATTGGCTCTTTAAATCTTTTTTTAAAAAACTTTTAAGGCAACTGTTTTAGGCTTATGTCCAATTAGAATGAGTGTTCTATATTTCATTGGTATTCCCTGAGAAGTCATTGTTGCTGATAGCTTCTGTTTAAACAAAGACAAAATTCGCTGTCTTTTCTCTTCAGTAATTCCAGCTAAAAAATTGCCGAAATCGCTTGCTTCCAGAAATTCGATAACTTCTTTTGGAGATTTTACATAATTGGTTTTCTCCTCAACCATTAGGGAGTCGATGATAAAGCCACTTTTGATGACTAAATTATGGAGTTCTTCCTTATTTATATGATAAGGCACGACAAGGTCTTTGGATGCCGTTGAACCAAGCACTGCTTGAATTGATTCACTAAGAATTTTGAAATTTTTAGAATGTTGTTCCTTATCTCCAGAACATAAGCCTAATCTACCTCCAGGCTTAAGAATCCGAAAAATTTCTTCTAATGCCCGATTTTTATCAAATATCCAGTGGAAGACATAATTGAGATAAACGACATCATAGAAATTGGAGGGAAGACTGGATAAATCATCTGAACCACCAATCCTAAAGGAAAGATTTTTATTCCTTTTTTGGTTTGCTAATTCGATTCGATACGGTGAGGGATCTATCCCGAGCACCCATCCTTTTGGCTTAACAAACTGGGCTGTATATGCGGTTAATTCTCCAGAACCACATCCAATGTCTAATACTTTCTCTCCGGCTTTAATCTTTAATAAATGGATCAATTTTTTACCTTGCTGAAATTGCGGTTGGCTTAGCCGTTGGTAAGATAAAGCAAGAGCAGGAGAATCACGAGATACATCAACTGTAGCACCAAAGAAATCTGGGGTTAGGTTGATTAATAAAATAAGTACGATAAAAAAGAAAAAAGCTTTTTTTTGCACCGAAGGGATATTTTATCTTTTCAATTAATAAACTCTTAAAGAGTTTACTTGAAATAAAGAAGTCAAAAAAGGTTTATTCTTTGCTTCTTCTTCCTTTTTAACAAACTTCTTTAAAAGAAGTCATATCTACTGCATTATTGGATCTGTCATTTTTTATCCATGTCATTTTTCTTATGAAAATGAAGATAAATAGAAAGATTTTTTTCCCAACTTCTATCCTCTGTTTAAGGTATTGCTTAAGAAAGAATGGTTAAAAATTGACCTAAAACAAATTGGCTGGAGAAGACACGACACTACCAGTTCTCTTCGAATAGATGTCTCAGTAAGTCCTTATTTGAGGAGTCAGAGGAAAACTTAAGTGCTTTGGACCATACATCGCCGCGTATCCAAGCCACTTCGAGAGTGGAAATGGATTGCTAATTGCTAGACTTGTGAAACATGCGATCTATTGGGTTTTGGCAGTTTTGAAACTCATTACCAAGTTCAATTCCGAACTACATGACCCCCAAGTCGAAGCTTCTGCTCCTGTTATTGAGTCCAGATTTTAAGGCCATTGATGTGGGGCAATGGTGTTTGTAGATGAGCTTAAGTTCTAGAATCTGGAAGCGGCTTTAGCGGTTCAGAAATGTTGGATGGTGGTAGTCTCCTATTCTGGAGAGATCAAAATGGCCAGGTTTAGGATATGATGGAGTTGCTAGCCCATCTTCCGCAAGTTTTTGACCATTTTGTTGATGTATCAATGACTTATGTATATTTGTGTAGGCCTCAATAATTTATTTATCTTTTATTATTATGTTGGCATCGTGTAGAAAATATGTTAGTTAGGTAGGCATGTACTTGCAGGAGGTCCGCACCCGCCACAAAGGGAAGATCTATCGATCCTATATTGTCCGAGAGTCCTACCGGGTGGGGAAGCAGGTGAAGACACGCCGGATTGCCAACGTGACCCGGTTGCCGGAAGAGGCTCGAGAAGTGCTAGCGGCGGCCTTGCAAAAGAAGCGTCTTGTCCCTGTAGAGGGGCTCGAAGTGCAGGAGGCACTTGATTACGGCGGATTGGCCGTTCTCGAAGAAGCCTGGGGTCGCTTTGGCCTCGATGAAGTCTTTGCCAATGTTGGCTCGGAGCGGAAACGAAGGCTTTTGAAGGCGATGATTTTTGGCCGGATTCTCTTTCCTTCCTCGAAGCTGGCCCTTCGGGAGGAAGCGCGGGGGACTCTTCTGGCTAAGGCTTGTGGGCTTGAGGAGAAGGATCTGGATGAAGACGAGCTCTACCGGGCGATGGATGAGTTGAACGGCTGTTGGAGTGGGATTGAGAAGAAGCTTTACCAAGGAAGTCAGCCGCAGGGGGCGAGCCTGGTGCTCTACGATATTTCGAGTGTTTACTTCGAAGGGGAGGGCCCTGAGGGACTAGCGCAATATGGCTATAGCCGGGATCACCGGCAGGATCGGCGCCAAGTTCTTCTGGCGGTGGCTACGGATGGTCGGGGGATTCCGTTCCATGTGGAAGTGCTGAGAGGGAATCGGGCGGACCGCACGACCTTGACGGGGCTCTTGGTCACGCTCAGACGGAGGTTTGGGATCCAAGAGGCGACCTTCGTCTTCGACGGGGGGATGAGGAGTTGGTGGAACTTGGAGATCCTGACTGGCATGGAGCTGGAGTACGTGACCCGGTCGACTCGGGCCAAGCTTTTGGAGATTCTCAGTCGTCTGCCTGAAGACCGGCAGCTTTGGCTAACGGACCGGACGCGGGTACTGGAGATTGAACAGGAGGGAGTGCGCTATGTCATTGCGGGAGGAGAGTGGCGGGCTCAGCGGGACCGCGAACGGAGGCAAAGCCGCATTGCCCAAGCAGAAGAGGTGCTCTGCCAGATCACGAAGGCGGCACGCCGGCAGGTGAATCCCGTGAATCTCGGCAGCCGGGTTGGCCGAGCGCTGCAGAGGCTTCAAGCGCACAAATACTTCCAGTACGGCGTCGACGCAAGCGGCCGGTTCTGGTGGAAACTGGATCAGGAGCGGGTCAAGGAAGAAGAGGCGACTGACGGCTGGTATCTCTTGGAGACCAATCTCCCGGCGACCAAGGCTTCGGGCCAGGCGGTGCTCACCCACTATAAGCAGCTAGCTGTGGTCGAAGCCGCTTTCTCGGAGCTCAAGAGCTACCTGGAAGTCCGTCCCGTCTATCACTGGCGACCGGACCGGGTCCGCAACCATGTAAGGATCTGCTTCCTTGCCTTCTGGATAAGTGCGCGGCTCGGAGCCGAATGGGTGGCCAAGGGCTTTACCGAAGAGGTGCCCAAGGTGCTTCGGCGTCTTCAGACGATCCGCTTGGTCAACCTCTCTCTAAAAGGACAACCGCTGATTGGGCTCTTCTCTCAGATTCCTCCCGAGTTGAATGCCTTGCTTCAAAAGATCGATCTACTCTCCCTCTTCGCTTCTCCGCCCAAGTGGGCAATGTAGGCAGAACGAAAAATCTATTTCGTTCTGTTGCAATCACTTATGACGCAACGTTGCGGAAGATGGGCTAGCATTATTCTATCCTTGTCTTTACGGATGTTGAAAGAAAGAGAACAAATCGAAAAAAGCCAGGATGGTTATTGAGTATGGAACTTTTTACTGGTTCAGACTGAATGTATCAGAAATAAAAGAAACAAAAGATAAAGAAAGGTTTGGTAGTTATTTCGTGACGGCTTCGGATTTGACAATATCCACAGAATTAGATTAAGAGTGCATTATACATGGCTACCAATAATTTTCGAAATTCTAATAAATAGATGGAGAAGGTATGCCTGAATCCTTGCCTGAAGGAATAGTACGATATTCTTCACCGTATAAATTTTTAGATACAATTTTACGGTTGAAAAGCGCATTGATGACTGAAGGTTTTTGGCTTTTTGCCACGTATGATCATAGTCAAGCTGCAAAAGAGGTGGGTTTAGAACTACCACCGACTGTTGTCATTGTCTTTGGGAATCCTTTAGCGGGAACAGAACTAATGCTCCAATCTTCCACCCTTGCCATCGATTTGCCTAGTAAACTTCTTATTCGCCAAAATCTTGATAAAACCGTTGATGTGTTTTTTCATCGCCTATCTCACCTTTGTCAATATCATAAACTTACGGACATGATTCCTAAGGCTGAAGCCTTTGACGAACGGATTATTGCGCTAATCCAAAATATGTGAACTATGAAAATGAGGAAGGTAAATTAATTTGTAGACCTAGAAAAATTCACGGTTTAACTGTTTACCAGTATACTCCCTCATAGGTAGGTTTAACACTGACGAACAGTTTGTTATCAACGGAATTCGCAAAACTTAGTTTCAATCCCTAATAGGTAAGCTTAACTAGCTCTTTAATCATCAACAGATTATAAAAATATTTTTATAAAATCAATTTTTTTCTTTACGAGTGGATTGTAGAAAACTAAAAACGTCATTACATCAAATACTTCTTATGACAACATGAGGCTATTCTTTTATCCTTTTCTCATATGGATTTTCGGATGGATCTTTGGGTTAACTTCTCCTTCTTTTGCTGATTGTGGGCATGTGTGCAATAAAAACGCGGGCCGTTTTAAATGTCCTGTAATGGAAAAAGAAGGGTATTCGGTGCATATGGATCTTTATACGCAAAAATCCATTTATCAGGGCCAAACCTTCTGTGATAATGTGCCTGATTCAGGTCAAGCCACTATTGTTGTTGACTTAATCAGTGATAAGGCAAGAACGGCTTTAGTTGCTGTGAAGCTCTTTTCGGAGAATAACAAGCTGCTGAAGTCACTGGCCTTTCAGTCCTGTCCGAGTGGTACCATCTCTATGCCTGTTTATTTAGGGAAAGGCAGGTACCGGTTGGAAGTGATTCTAAAGGATAAGGCAACAAACAATCAGCTCGCTTTTGATTTTCCCATTACGGTAGCAATAAAACCTTGGAATTATTACTTTGTGGAAAGCAAAATGGGTATTTTGCTATGGGCCACGAGTGTAGCCATGGTTTTAAGTTTCTCTTTATTTCGCCTGGATAGGGCTATAAGACGTTAAACTCTGGAGGTTAGGGGATTCGAACCCCTGACCTTCTCATTGCGAACGAGACGCTCTACCAACTGAGCTAAACCCCCTCTTTCTATATATTCAATACAATCTTGTCATTAGTGAAAAATGCAAGCAAAATAGAACAGTTAAAGTAGAAGCAACCTGATTCTTATTTTTCCTCTTTTGGTCGAAGGAGTGGAAAAAGAATGACATCACGAATTGATTCTTGACCGGTTAAAAGCATAGTCAATCGATCGATCCCCATTCCGATTCCTCCTGCGGGAGGCATACCGTACTCTAAGGCCAGAAGAAATTCTTCATCAATTTTCTGCTTTTCTTCTCCCGCCTGTTTTTCAAGTCGTTCTCTCTGCACAATTGGATCATTTAGTTCGCTATAGCCTGGAGCCAGTTCTTGACCGTTGACGATCAACTCAAAGACATCAACGAACTCTGCCTTCACCTTATTTTGTTTGGCTAGTGGTACTAGATCTGTAGGCAGTTCTGTAACAAAAAGTGGGCCGATTGTTCGAGCTTCGACTAGTTTTTCAAAAAGATGTCTAGCAATATCACTTTCTGTAAATTCTTCTTCGACTTCGATCTCAAACTCCATAGCAACCTTTCTCTTTTCTGCCTCATCTAAAGCAAACCAATCTTTGCCAATGGCTTCATTAAGAACCTCTCTGAACGGTTTTTGTGGCCACGGAGGGGTCAGATCTACCATTTTGTTTTCTGCTAAGTGCTTAGAGGCTGGAAACTGCAAGGTACCAAAGACGCATTGGGCCACGTGTACAATCAGCTCTTCGAGCAGCTTTGCCATCGAGCGGTAATCTCCATATGCACAATACGCCTCTAGCATCGTAAACTCAGGATTGTGTTTTCTAGAAATGCCCTCGTTCCGAAAATTCCGGTTTAGTTCGAATACTTTTTCGAATCCTCCGACTAAAAGTCTTTTCAGATAAAGCTCAGGTGCGATTCTTAAATAAAGGGGAATACCAAGGGCCTCGTGAAAAGTTTTGAATGGATTGGCTGCTGCCCCTCCGGCTACTGTTTGCATCATAGGGGTTTCGACTTCTATAAAGCCTTTTTGGTGAAGGAAATGACGGATTTCTTTAATGATCTGGCTACGATTAAAGAACACTTTTTTGACTTCAGGATTCATTATTAAATCCAGATATCTTTGTCGGTACCTGGCTTCAACATCATGCAGCCCATGCCACTTTGATGGGAGAGGACGTAGCGACTTTGAAAGAAGCTGCCAGCTTTTAACTCTGACGGTCTTTTCCTTTGTTTTTGTAAGAAAACACTCTCCTTCTACTCCAATAATATCTCCGATGTCCAAATGTTTTAGCTGATTGAATGCTTCTTGGCCAACCGATTGCGGATTGGCATAAATCTGCATTTTTGCACTTTGATCCTGCATATGGGCAAAAAAGCTTTTCCCCATATCCCTGATGGAGAGGATGCGGCCAGCGATCCGAACGGACACGTTTTCGACGAAAGTAGTAATAATTGCTTCAATAGGTTGGGTGTCGGGATAAGGCCCTCCGAATGGATCGATTGCTTGGGATTTCCAATAGTTCAGTTTTTCCTTCCGCAGTCTTAGAAGTTCTGATTCTTGAGTTAAAGACATAATGGTTAATTCCTCTTTTCTGAAAAGTTCTTCTACAATCTATTCTCCTCTGTATATGCACCGTGTTCTGGCTGTTTCCTGAACGGTGATCTCATAAAGTCCAGGCAATTTATCCTGAAGCTTTTTCCAAAACCAGCCAGCCATATTTTCTATGGTTGGATTTTGGAGTCCTTCAATATCATTTAAATAGCTGTGATCGAGCTGCTCGATCAAAGGAATAACAGCCTCGGAAATTTTGGCATGATCATACAGGATGCCTCGAATAGGGTCGACTTCTCCTCGTACGGCCACAGTAAGCTTAAAGCTATGGCCATGAACCCTACGGCATTTGTGGCCTTCGGGAAAAGAAGGTAAAGCCTGAGCGGCTTCAAAATCAAAATCTTTAGATAATATTACTTGCATGCAAATTTTATGCTTGGTTCATTTTGGACAAATGCGCAAACAATCAATAAAATAGAAAGTAATCGATTTTTAAAAGCTTTTTGTGCAAAGTGTATCTATAAACGGGTGGAGTTCAAAAAGAAACGTCTATGGAATATACAGTTCTTGGCAAAACAGGTTTCAAAGTTTCAAGGCTAGGAATTGGAACCGCTGAAATAGGCTTGGAACATATGCAAACAGCAGCCGTTTCTGAGTTGCTGCTCTTTGCTTTGGATCATGGTATCAATCTCATCGATACGGCCCGAGGCTATGAACAATCTGAAGAGCTGATTGGCAAAACGGTTGCTCATCGAAGAAGAGATTTTATCCTTGTCACAAAGTGTGGCTATGGCGAGGTGGAAGGCAAAGAGTTTTTACCCCCTTGGTCTAAAGAAAAAATTGCGGCTTCAGTGGATCAGTCTTTAAAAAAACTGCGTACCGATCATATCGACATTATGCTTCTGCATACTTGTTCAAAAGAAATTCTGGAGCAAGGAGAAGCTCTGGAAGCTTTAATCGTAGCCAAAGAAAAAGGGAAAATAAGGTTTATTGGTTATTCTGGAGACAATGAGGAGGCCATCTACGCGTTGAGCCTTCCTGAAATAGATGTATTAGAGATGAGTTTGAATGTGACCGATCAGAAGAATCTCGAAAAAGTTTTACTGGAAGCTAAAGCTAAAAATGTGGGTGTTTTAGCAAAAAGACCCTTGGCCAATTGTCCCTGGAAAGATCCTACGGAATTGAGCCCTTCCTATGCTAAGGAGTATGGAGCTGAATACAGGAAACGGTTTGAGCAAATGCAGCTAAAACCGGAAGATTTTGGCATAGAAAAAAAGGATTGGCCCAAGTTTTTCTTAAGTTTTGTACTTTCTTTTCCGGAAGTGCATTCGGTTATTGTTGGTACAACAAAGCTAGAGCATCTCTTTGAGAATATCGAAACGTTACAGGAAGGCCCTCTGGAGGAGTCTATACTCCAGAAAGTAAAAGAGGCTTTTCGGAAAGCCGAACAAAACTCAGCAAGCCCCTGGCTTGCGCAAGGATAAGAGAGGAGAAGAGAGAGAGGCGTCTTTTTATGGCTTCGGCACGACTGTTGATTAAAGTGTTAGCCAACGCAAAAAAAACTGAGCTGGTTGGCATGCATGGAGAAGCGATTAAAATCAAACTTTCGGCTCCACCTGTGGAGGGGAAAGCGAATGAACTGCTTCTTTCTTTTCTTTCTGACCGCTTGGAAGTACCCAAGGGGTTGTTGCGTATTGAAAAAGGAGAAAAAAGCAGGCTTAAAACAATTGTCATCAATGAATGGTTAGAGAAAGATAGCCCGCAAGACTTTCTCCTGAAAACAAAGGTTAAGAAACAGGAAGAAGAACGATGAGTGTTTGTTTTAGATGTTTTGTTCTAAGTCAAAAGAGAATTTCCTGCTCCTTTCTTCTTCTCTTTTTAGTCTTTCCTTTTTCGTTAGTTTCCTCTCCACTAAAATTTACGCCAGAGCTGAAGGATTGCCAGCTTTTTATAGAAGATGAAGAGGGGGTGCATCCAAAATACCCCTTCGTGATCAATGCGTACACGATCATTCCTCCGGATGCTCTGCTACGAGTAATTTATGTAAAGCCGCAGATGGATCTTCTTTCCGGTAACCCTCAAACAGCTGAAGGAGAAGGCGGAGAAAAAGGGGGATTAGCTGCAGCCGCTTCTCGGTCTACTCCGGCCATAGAATCAGATGGAGCATTCCATACGGATAGCCCTGAAGAAAAAGAGATGAAAATGATCCACCAAACAGTATGGAAGACGGGATTAGCGTTTTGCCAGGCTTTTGATTTTCTTGATGCGGATGATTTAAGAATTATCTTTCAAGAAAAAGACAAAAAGTCTTTTAAGGATGAACCGATTAGCTTTCCTGAAGGCATGATTCTTGCCCAGATCGATTCGAAGATCTTTGTGGTAGCTCTAGAAGTGGGTGGAAAAGGCTACGAATACGGCATGAAATCTGGGGATCAGATCCTGGCTATCAACGATGTAGGGATTAATGGCGGTCTTTCTGATTTTTTGTCTATATATAGAAAAGAGAAATTTGGGCTTACTGGAGCTAAAAAATCGATCCGTTTTCTTGTGGCAAGACAAGGGGAAAGCAACCCGTTGGTTGTGTCTATACCACTGCCTCCATCGCTTCAAGGAAGCATTCTAGATGAACCTTTTGTGACTGAGCCAGTTAAAAAAAGAAAGTGATATTTTTTCTGTTTAAAAAATTAATATTTTTTTTCTACCAGATACTACTATTGAAATTGCATTATTGACACTCTTCAGAATTCATGGCATAAAATGCGTGCACATTCTAGAAGAGGAGAAAACATGCGAAAAAGAGAACATATCTTTTTATAATTAAACTTTGGCAATCATTTTTCCATGTTTATCGGTAGATTTTTATCCGTTGTTGTTTTTGTAGGCGTGGTTGTATCGGCAGTTTTTGGACTTCTTATTGTCAAACAAAAAAATCAGTTCAAGGCTGAATATGCACGCACCTCTGAAGAGTTGAAAAAAACGAGCGAACAGCTAGAAGAATCGAAGGTCTTGCTAGAGAGGACTTCAAAACACTTAGAGGAGGTCAAGGCTGAACTTGCTCAGGAAAGGGAAAGGGCTCAAAAGCTTGATAACGATCTTAAAGAAACCCAAAGTCAACTTGCTGATCTCCAACAGAAATCGGAGAGCAGTTCTTCGATGGCCAATCAGCATAAATCCGAATTGGATGCTCTGACAGCTAAGCTTGAAGAGGAAAAGAAAGCCAATCAGGAAGCCTCAGAAAAAATAGAAAACTTAGTCAAAGAAAAACTTGCTTTGGAAGATAGTATAGCTCGGCTGACCAATGAATTAAACAAGTTCAAGCAGGCCTCTCCTGCGGTTGCACGAGCTGTCTCCATGAGGACTGGTATTCATGGTAAGGTAGTTTCTGTCAACCGGAATTGGAATTTCGTCGTATTGAATATTGGAGAAAAAGATGGATTAGTTGAAAATGGAGAGCTTGAAGTCTTCCGCAACAAACAATTTCTAGGAAAGATAAAGATTGTTTCAACAGAACCTTCTACAGCTGTTGCTGATATTGTAATGGATTCGCTTAAAGGAAACATTCAGCCCGGAGATGATGTTTTAAATTAGAAAAAAGAAAAAAATATTTTTGATTTCTTTTTTAAAAAAAGCAAAACTGGTTTGTTATGAAAGCGAAAATGTTGAATATACTTTGGGTCTTGTCTCTGTGTGTCATCATGAGCGTTGTGGGAGGCTGCGCATCAACTTCAAATTCTACTACCCAACAAGCTAGCCAGGATTCTTCTAAATCCAAAAAGAAGAAGCAGAAGCAGGAAAATGTCACTTCCATGCCTTGGAATACCCCTCCTTCATGGCAACAAAATGGACAGGCTGGCTCGTATATGGGAGGAATGCCAGGGGCTGGATTCTAAAGAGCTGGAGGGACTGCCAATTAAGAAGTTATTTATTACACTCCGCGTGCTTCCGGATGCCATATGTATTTATGGATTTGAAGTCCTAGTCTAACATTTAACCTATCGGCTAAAATCCATTCAGAGAGGATACTTGGCTCTAGTTCACCGAAAACAGGAGAAAAAGTGATTGCTTTAACTTTAGTGAGCCGTTCTTTTTCTTCTTTTAGTTTGGTCTTTGCCCATTGATAATCTTCGTTATTCCCAATGACAAACTTCAGTTCGTCTTTTTCCCTAAGCCAATCAAGATTGGCTAGCAAGTTCTTTTCGCTTTCTCCACTTGATGGGCATTTCAAATCAACTATCCGATGGACCCTTGGATCTACTTGGCGGATGGACAAAGCGCCGCTGGTTTCCAATAGTACTTGATAGCCAAGATCGCAGAGCAAGCGGAGCAGATGCAGAGTGTTTTTTTGAAGGAGTGGCTCTCCTCCAGTCACTTCTACAAGTGGAATGTTAAATTTTTGAATCTGATTGATGATGGCTTCAATAGGGAGTAGTTTGCCTTCTGAAAAAGCATACGTTGTGTCGCACCACCGGCATCTCAAATTACATCCCGTTAGTCTTATAAAAGCACAAGGGTAGCCAGCAAAGGTACTTTCTCCCTGAATGCTTAAAAACAATTCGTTTACCACAAGTTTCAGCTTAAAAACCTCTTCCCTCGGTAGGAACGTAATGTCATCCATCCAGAAAAAAATAAATCCAGAAGCAATTTTAGCAACAAAAGCCTATAAGAAAAAGAGACTAATTGAAGGAAATCCTATGAGAAAGCACCTGAGGATCAACTGCCACTCCTTCGCTTAAAATGGCTCTTGCTTCGGGCACCTTCCCTGGGATATTCCATAGTAGCACTCCCATGAGTTTCGAGGAATCATGATAGTAAAGCACACCCTTGGAATGGTCCGCGTTCCAAAAAGAGATTACAGGAAGGGTCCCATCGGCTATGCCCACACTTTCGTAAGAGCAATTAAAAAAATCGGAATAGAAGGAAGGAATATGATCATAAACGAGAGGGTTTCCAGCCATGGCTTTGCCTACACATTCTCCCATTTTTCTTGCATTATCTTCATGTTCTACCCTCAGTCGCTTCCCAAGTAATGGACAATAAAAATTAGCTACATCTCCGGCTGCGTACACCCCTTCACAGCTCGTTTGTAGATATTCGTTAACAACAATACCGTTTTCTACTTTGATGCCCGCCTCTTTGGCTAAATCAACATTAGGAATAATCCCAAGACCTGCCACAACACAATCAAAAACAAGTTCTTGTCCTGTGGAACTGACAATTATTTCTTTGCCCCCCTCTTTCCTATAGTCTTTAACGGATTGATTAGGGTAGAGGCGAACTCCCTTTTGTTCAAAAAAGGCGTTGAGCCGAAGAGAAAGCTCTAAAGGAAATATCCGGCGGCCTATTCCTTCTTCCAAAAAGATCATGCTGACTTTTTTCCCAAGCTCGCACAAACAGGAGGCAATTTCAGTTCCAATAAATCCACCGCCAATAATCCCAAAATGTTCTGCTCTTTCTGTTATTTCTCTAAGCTTGTAATAATCAGCAAGATTACGGTAATAGATAATGGATTGATCTTTAAAAGGCAGCGTTCTTGGTCTTCCCCCCGTTGCTATAAGAAGCTTTTCAAAACTATAAGTCTTTTCCTTATCTGTATACAGCCTGCGATTGGAAAGATCAAGAGCTAGGGCTGTTTCTCCAAGAAAAAGATCCACTTTTTTTGACTCGGTTCGACACCATATCCTTTGGACCGGCCTTCCTTTCCACAACCCCTTGGAAAGAGGAGGACGGAGATAGGGTGGATAGGGCTCCTGAGAGATAATACCGATGGCTTTATTCTCGTCGATTGAACGAATGGCACGAACAGCAGCATCCGCAGTCATCCCCCCGCCGACAATAAGATATGGATAATGGGATATCATAGCAGTATTGTGAAAAGAAACACCGAAAAGATCAAAACATAATTTTTTTTACTTAAGAAGAAGCTAAAACGACTCGAGGATTTCAAAAGAACGGATCCAGCAACAGCATCCCAAGTAGTTTTTAGCCTCTTGGATGAGTGACTCAAAAAATTGAGGATCTTCTTGACGCCAAAGGGCAAAGAGAGAGCTACCACTGCCGCTCATCAAGCAAAGTTCTGGGTGGAATCTACGGATGAGCCAGTTTTTAAGAGTTCCTAGCCAAAGATATTTTGAAAAGACGACTTGTTCAAGGTCATTGAGGGGGTGATCAATCGTTTCTGGGTCTGGTGGATGCACGACGCCTTGGTCCAGCAGCTCTCTATATTTCCTATATGCCCAGGGAGTTTGTATTGGAAAACCTGGATAAAAAAGTATGCCTTTGCGTGGATAATGAATGGTCGCCGGCTGGAGCTTTTCTCCTCGGCCTGTACAAAGGGCTGGTTTTTTTAATAGAAAGAAAGGCACGTCACTGCCCAGCTGGGCAGCTAATCGGAAAAGAGTGTCAATAGAATCTTTTATTCCAAAAAGTTCTTTTAGGGAAGAAAGAACTGTAGCCGCATCACTGCTACCGCCTCCAAGCCCAGCACCGGGAGGAATCACTTTGGTCAGTTTTATCTTTAGGCCTGTTCGTATGGAATAATGAGATAAAAAAAGCAGGGCCGCTTTGAATGCTAGATTGTTCGCATCTTTAGGAACATCGAAATGGCCGCTAGTCTCCAATTCTATGCCACTCTCTGTCCGTTCGATATAGATATTATCACCAAGAGATATCGGTGCCATGAGGGTTCGAATCTCATGGTAGCCATCCAGTCTTTTTCCAAGAATACGTAGTCCAAGATTGATTTTTGCCGGAGCAAAGCTATTAATATAAGATAAAGTGTCCATGGAATTAAAACCAATTGTTGCTTTGGATTTATCCGATGTGTCTGAGGCTTTGAATTTGGTTCATTTGTTAAGGCCGCTGATCGATTTTTTTAAAGTAGGCAGTCAGCTTTTTATGGCTGGAGGAGCTGATATTATCAAGAAAATTATTGATAGCGGTGCCGACGTCTTCCTTGATCTAAAATTTCATGATATTCCTAAGACTGTTTTTAGAGCAGTTTCTGAAGCTGTCAAGCTCAAAGTAAAGTTTACTACGGTTCATGTTCTAGGAGGGGAAGAAATGCTCAGGGAAGCGGTTGCGGCAGCTGCCGGAAGTTACACAGAAATCATTGGAGTGACTGTGCTAACGAGTGCTGAGCAAAAAACACTGGAAAGAGTTGGCATTGATCGGCCGGTTGAAGAAGAAGTTCGGTTATTGACTAGATTGGCACTGGAGGCTGGGCTCAAAGGAATAGTCTGTTCGGGCAGAGAGCTAGTGACTGTTCGAAAACTGGAAAAACAGCCTGATTATATCGTAGTGCCTGGGATTAGGTGGGAAAAACTAACTGGAGACGATCAGAAACGGACCATAGGTCCGCAAGAAGCTGCAACCCTGGGGGCAACACACATTGTCGTCGGTAGGTCCATACTGCAAGCTTATGATAAACTAGGGTTGGTGCGAAAATTGCTTAGTGAACTTAAAAAGGATAAATTACAGGAAAAGCTTAATGAAGAAAAAAATAACTTTTTTGCATGAAAACAAAACCATTGGTATTGTTTGAAACATGGCAAAAAAAGTTAAAGACACTGGAATGAAGGACACCTCTATGACATTCGAAAAACTTGATTCGCTGTCGACCCTCCAAATAGTTGATCTGCTTGGGCAGTCTCTGGTCAATGATGCTTTCAGTAGGGAAGCCTTTTTTTATCTGAGAAAGCGGGTGGGGGATCTAGAAGAGACCTGTGATAAGGCTAGAGACGCAATTGAAAAGCTAAATGAAGCTGTGGAAAAGCTTTCCTCTCCAGCCAATCGAGTAGGGACGCTTTTGGATCTTCCTAAAAGTGACGTAGGGCTTGTGGCTCAAGGAGGCTCTGAATTCTATTGTCTTATTGATCCGCGTTTAAAAGGGGAAACATTGCTTATTGGTACAAGGGTGCTTTTAAATGAAGCCTATGCTATTGTAGGGGACTTGGGTTTTGATGCTTCAGGACTGATTGTAAAGATTTTAGACGTTTTACCAGACAATCGATTAAGGATTAGTCATGAAGGCAGTTTTGGTACGTTCATTGTCATTCGCTCTTCCCCACTGATGAAGGAGCGGTTGAAGCCGGGATTAGAAATTCGATTAGACCCCTCTCATCGAGTGGCGATCGAAGTGGTAAAGTCGACGAAGACTTCATCGAAGCTTTTAGAGAGAGTACCAGAATTGCCATGGGAGAAAGTCGGTGGACAGAAGCAGGCGATCGAAGCGATTAAGGATGCTGTTGAGCTTCCTTTCCTCTATGCTGATATTTTTGCCAAGTACAAGCACAATGTGCCTAAAGGATTTTTGTTGTATGGGCCGCCCGGATGCGGTAAGACACTTATTGGCAAAGCTACGGCGTATAATCTAACAAAAAAGCTTCGAGAAAAGACTGGGGAGGAGAAGCGAGAATATTTTATGCATATTAAAGGCCCTGAAATCCTCAACATGTGGGTTGGTGAATCTGAAAGACAGGTTAGAGAGATTTTTGAACAGGCCAGAGAGCTAGCCAAGGAAGATTATCTTCCTTTTATTTTCATTGATGAAGCTGAATCGATCCTTGGGACTCGAAGAGCGGGAAGATTTAATAGCATTTTGAATACACTCGTTCCGATGTTTTGTGCCGAAATGGATGGGATTGAGTCGATGCGACAGGCAGTTATTATTCTTGCTTCCAATAGGGCTGATCTCATTGATCCGGCGATCTTAAGGCCTGGAAGAATTGACAGGAAGATCAAAGTCAATAGGCCAGGCAAAGAAGAAGCAAAGGAAATTTTTAGGATCTATCTCACTGAAGATCTTCCTTACGATGCGAGCCTTATGGAAAGGTTTGAAGGGGATCTGAAGAAAGTGATCGATTTTCTTATCGAAAAGGTAGTCGAAGAACAATACGCTCGAACGGATCGCAACCAATTTTTGGAAGTGACTTTAAGAAGCGGCAAAAAAGAATATCTCTACAGGGGCGATCTGAATAGTGGGGCTATTATTGCTTCCATTGTAGAAAGAGCAAAGGGTATGGCCATAAAAAGAACCATTATTGATCCTCTTCAGGGAGGGATACGACTGGAAGATCTCCTTTGTGCCTTAGATGAAGAATACATCGAAAATGACATATTCCCTCCTTCAGATATTACTGAGGATTGGTTGAAGCTTGTGGATTATGATCCACAGAATGTTGTAAAACTATCGCCGATTATGCCTAGAAAAAAGATGGTTTCTGGAGTAGTATAGTAAAAAAGAAGTGAAGTTTTATGGAAAAAAAGCGGCTTGTGCCCTGGTCGGTGTATTTTGGGTTGGAAACTGAATTTGGGATTTCTGTTTTAGAAAATGCCGATATTGATGTTGTCGAAGAGTCGATTCATCTAGTCCGTTCTGCTTCTCAGCTTGGCAGTCCAAACCTTTGGGATTATACCAAAGAAGATCCCCATCAAGATGCTAGAGGGTTTCGGGCAAGGGAATTGCGGCAGGATGCGGATGAAGCCAACTTTTTTTCTCAAGATCGACAAAGACCCTACAGTTTTGAAGAAATAAAAAGTGATTTTGTCCTACGCAACGGAGCTAGACTCTATAACGATCATACCCATCCAGAATATTCCACAGCGGAATGTTCGACGCTGATCGAACTGATTGCTCAAGACAAAGCCGGAGAAAGAATATTGGAAGAGTGTGCCAAGGCCTCCAGTAAAAAAAGACGCCATACCGTTTGCATGTACAAAAACAATACGGATTTTGCTGGGCACAGTTATGGATGCCATGAAAATTATTTGATTCCCCGTCTCATTCCCTGGGATAGGCTGGTCGAAGGCATGCTTCCCTTTTTGATTACCCGACAGATCTATGCGGGAGCAGGAAAACTTGGATGGGAAAGAGAAGATCATGGTATGCCGGGTGGCTATCAGATCTCACAGAGAGCCGATTTTTTCACAGAGCTTGTGGGCATTGATACGATGAATCGCCGACCGATCATTAATACTCGGGATGAACCCCATGCCAATCCGAAGCTATATCGAAGATTCCATGTGATTCTTGGCGATGCCAATCTTTCAGAATTTTCAACTTGGCTCAAGGTAGGGACTACAGCCTTAGTCTTGGAAGCGTTGCAGTATGAGCGTATCCCTAAAAGATTCTTTTTGGCTGATCCGCTTTATGCGCACCGTAGCATATCGCGTGATCCGAAATTCCGCTGGGAAATAGAACTAGCGCATGGAGGGAGGGCCACGGCCATTGAACTGCAGAATGACTATGCGGATTGGGTTGCCCGTTATGTGGATTTAGATCATCCAGAAAAAGAAAAAGTATGGAAGGCATGGAAAGAGACCCTTCATACTTTGTCATCCAATCCCTATGCGTTGAAGGACCGATTGGATTGGATGGCTAAGTTCTGGTTACTGCAGACATTTAGAGAGGATCAAAACCTTTCTTGGGAAGATCCTTGGCTTCAAAGTCTTGATCTAGAATATCATCTGGTTGATCGGAGCCGAGGCCTGTTTTACGCTCTGGAATCCGCAGGGGATATTATCCGATTAACGACTGATGAAGATATCTGCCAGGCTATACAACAGCCTCCTTCGTCTTCTCGAGCCTTTGTTCGAGGTAAATGTATCCAGAGATTTTCAAAGGATCTTATTAACGTCCAATGGGATTATATTGCTTTTCGGTTCAATGGGCAGACCTATAGACTGGATTTAGCATCTGCTTTTCCAGGAGTGGATCTGGAGGTCTATTGCGAAGTTATCGATAATGCTAAAAGTGTGGGAGACATCGTAAAGAACTTGAATTTGAAGCCCATGGGGAATTGATTAAATTGTACAATCGATGAAACACAACATGGAGGTAATCATGCTCATGCCTGAGCAAGGACAGAAAAACAAACAGATGATTCCGACTCCAGGACCAGGAGGAGGCAGTGGTCCTGGGCCACAGGCTCCACAAGTAGAAAAACCGAATACAGAAGAAATTCTTAAGCGCATGCGCAAAGTCGATCCTGACCAGGCGCGCCGCTACAGGCAGAGGACTGGAGAGTGAATCAAAACCCACATCCAAGGTTTTCTTTGCCTGTTGAAGCGGGCAGAAAGGAAAGACTGAAAGGGGATTTTGTGTCGTTATTGAAAGAAAGTGGCATAGTCTTTCCTTTCTCTGCTCCGGCTGAGCTTCCCACAAAGCCGATTTCGGAAAGGTTATGGGTAGAATCAACAACAATCTTAGCCTTTTATTATAAGGAGGGAGTGATTGTAGCAGGGGATCGGAGGGCAACGGCGGGCAATCTTGTGATTCATGAACGCGCTGAAAAAGTGATTTCGATTGATCGAAATACGATTTTAGCGATAGCAGGTACGCCGGCAACGGCTTTTGAGATTGCCAGAGTCCTTCAGCATTCCTTTGAATTTTATCGAAGAAGCCAGCTTCAGCCTCTTAGTGTTGCTGCCAAGGTAAGAATGGTTAGCAAGTTACTGAAGGATAACATGGCTTTATCCTTGCAAGGCATTGGAATTGTGGTGCCACTGCTTGCCTTGGCAGATCCTTTTGGTAAGGAGGGACCGACTATTTATTTTTACGATGCTTTGGGAGCTCAGTTTCAGACCGTGGATTTTGCAGCCTCTGGATCTGGCTCTCCTGCTGTTCGAAGCATTCTGCAGTATATTAACAGATGGAGTGGAAAGCCAAGTATAGAAAGGAATGAGGAAGAAGCTATTAGGCTTGCCTTACAGTTGTTAGATATTGCTGCCGAGTCGGATACGGCTACTGGGGGAGTCAATCGAAGGAATAGAATCTTTCCGCAGGTAAAACTCTTGAAAAAAAGTGGCGTGGTTGAAATAGCTGAAGAAAGGCTAGCAGAATTGTTTGCTGAAGTCGGTTAGCTTAAACAGTTCCTTTATTCTTTTGCCTTTTTTAGCGTTGTGCTTTCACTATCTTTTTTTCCATCACCAACTTTTAATCATTATGCTTTCTTTTGAACATCGACAATAGAAGGTTTTATTTTTAATCTATAAAAACTTTATATAAAGTAGAAGGAGATAATGTTGTGATAGAGGAGCCTTATAGATGGCTTGAAGCCATTGCCAACAGAAGAGAATATATTGAAGATCAACTGCAGGCTGCGCTGCCACTGGCTGTTGTTAATGGTGAGCCAGGGATAATCATTGCGACGAAAAGAGCAGGTACCCCTAAAATATATGAAATTTATGATCATCTAGCTATGGGGTGTATAGGCCATCCGGCGGATATGGAAAAGATTAGGCAATCAGCCATTGAGTTGGCTCATCTGGAAGGCTTTACGAGATCTAGAGAAGATGTTTCGGCTCGGCGGATTGTGACCTACAATCTGGCGGTAGGCCTTAAAAATGCATTTGAGCAGATTTTTTCAGCGCCTTTTCTTTTTAGATGCTTGTTTGTCGAACTTGGAGAAAAGCTCGAAAAGGACGAAGGATGGATTGTCGACTATGACGGAAGCTACTGGACCAGTTTTGGCAGAGACATGAGTAAGGGACTCTTGATCAGTGGCAAAAAGGAAATAATGGAAAAGTTCCGAGTAGAAAGAGAAAGCCTTGGCCTGTTGGAATATAAGAGCATGAAGGAAATGGTTCTATATGCTATAAAGCTAATATTGTGGGCATCTGATACGGCATCTTTAAAGAACTCTTTGATAGAAGGAATGCGATCGGTTGAAGAAAGGATGGAGCTAACTACGCTTGCAGACTATGAAATTGTGCTCATGGATAGAAACTATTATGGCCAGCAGAGTTTTACGGTAGGGAATGATACTTTGTTGGGCTTCTCCTCATCTTCATAGGAGGTAGTTTTGGATCTTATTTTAAAAAGGATGATTTTTCAATGAAGCGAATCGTAGGCATCGAAACCGAATATGGGTGTCTGTTCAATCAGGGGGCTGATCCACTATCGGTTCCAGAACAGGTAAAAGATTATCTTATTTTAGAAAAAAAAATTGGTTTAATTGATATTCATGATAGGGACTATGATGAGCCTGCAGGAAATGGAGGGTTTTTGTTCAATGGGGGTAGGCTCTATATTGATATGGGTCATGTGGAGTATTGTACTTCGGAGTGCAAAAATCTTGCCGATCTTGTGGCATCTGATTATGCAGGGGAGCGATTGTTGCAAACGGCTTTGGATGAATTGGGGTTGAGTGAGAGCGTTTCTTTTATTAAGAATAACATCGATCATTATACAGGGGCGACATTTGGTTGCCATGAAAATTATCTAATTCGGCGTAATGCGCCTTTGACCCAGCAAAACGTGGAATCCCTGTTGGCATTTCTTGCGATTAGAGGACTGATGGTTGGAAGTGGTCGAGTGGGGAGTGTGTTGCCTGCAAAAAAATACAATAAGAAGGATGGCAAAACTGTTCATTTTCAAATCATGCAGCGGGCAGATTACATACAAACCGAAATTTATGAATGGGTTCAATTTAACAGAGCGCTGATCAATGCCCGTGACGAACCTTTGAGCGATCCATGTAGATTTCGCAGACTACACCTGCTATTGGGTGATTCCAACATTCTTCCCTTTTCTCAGGCTTTAAAAGTAGGAACCACCTCGCTTGTTTTGGATCTTTTAGAATGCCGAATGATGCCGAAGATCGCTTTTGTCGATCCCGTAAAAACGATGCAAACGGTTTCTCATGCGGCGACTGCGGATTGTTTGATTGAATTGGCTGATGGGAGAAAGTGGACGCCTGTGGATGTGCTCTCTGAGTATTATCTTCAGGCTGAAAAACTGGATGAAAAAGATGAAGATGCCCTGTGGATTTTAAAAGCTTGGAAAGAGGTGCTGGAAGGACTATCTGGGAATCAGGAAAAGCTTATTGGGAAAGTGGACTGGATCACTAAGCGCTATTTGCTCGAATCTTTTTGTATGCAAGAAAAGATAGCTTGGGATGATCCCTGGCTCGATAGTTTGGATTTAGAATACCATCAGATCGATAGGAAAAAGAATTTTGTATGGCTTCTTCCCAATACTAGTTATGAGGATCTTGCTTTACCTGCATGGCCACAGAATAACTATCTTGCGGAACCTCCAAGAAATACAAGGGCCTATGTTCGGAGCCTGCTCATGAGACAGTTGGCCAAAGAAAATGTTTCCTATGTGATCGATTGGGATTATGTTCAAATAGGTAATTCGAAATATTATTCGTTAGATGATCCTTTTATCTGCGTTATGCCAAAGACTACAAAACGGCCTTATTTTGATACAATCCATTGGTAGATGATTTTATGTTGGAGCTTTTACAGCAAAAACTGCAGGCACTGTTTAAGAATCTGAGGGGCTATGGAAAACTCAGTGAAGAAAATATTTCTGGAGCTATAAGGGAAATTAGGCTGGCTCTTTTAGCTGCTGATGTTCATTATCAGGTCGTTAGAGATATTTGTGAAGAAGTCAAACAAAAGGCTCTAGGTACAAAGGTCTTGGAAAGCATTCGGCCTGGGGATCAATTCATCAAGATTTTTCATGATGCTCTCATTGAGTATCTTGCATCAGAAAAGCAGGGATTATTGAGTGAACGGCCTTTAAGAATATTGCTGTGTGGGTTAAACGGGTCTGGAAAAACGACCACTGCCGCTAAACTTGCTTTATGGTGCAAAAAGAACAAGGAAAGGGTAGGACTTGTGGCAGCGGATTTGATGCGGCCAGCTGCTATAGAACAGCTAACCAAGCTTGCTTCGCAGATTGATGTTCCAGTGTATGCTCCAGAAAAAGAGGAAAAAATAGAGGCTTTCCTTTCCAGAGCCCTAGAGCAAACAAAGCAAGATCGGCTATCGGTCGTCATTTATGATACGGCAGGAAGGCTAGATTTAGACGAAGAGCTTCTTAAAGAATTACAGCTTGCCTATTCTGTGGTGCTTCCTCAGGAAGTCCTTCTTGTGATTGATTCAGCAACCGGTCAAAAGGGGGTCGACATTGTAAAGGCTTTCATTGAAAAAATTCCTGTTTCAGGGTTGATCCTTTCAAAATTTGATGGGGATGCCAGAGGGGGAGCTGCATTTTCTGTTAAGAAAGTAACAGGACTGTCCGTTTTGTTTTTAGGGACAGGAGAAAAGGTGGAGGCTTTTGAGTTGTTCCGTGCGGAACGATTGGTCGATCGGCTCTTTGGATTTGGAGATATTGTTTCTTTTGTTGAAAAAGTGGAAGCTCAGATAAAAGAACAGTCGCTTGCCGAAATCGAAAAGAAAATCCGTTCCAAGCAATTCGGATTAGATGACTTTCTTGTCCAAATGCGAATGCTTAAAAAGCTGGGACCATTGGACCAACTGTTGTCTTATCTGCCTGGATTCCCAGGAAAAGGACAGATTGAGATTGATGACAAAAAACTCAAAAGGATTGAAGCCATAGTCCTTTCCATGACTCCAGAAGAAAGAAAAAATCCTGATTTAATCAATGGTAAAAGAAAATTAAGAATAGCTAAAGGCAGTGGGACCACTGTTCCGGAGATCAATGAGTTTTTAAGACGATTTGATTCTGTCCGAAAACTAATCAAAAAGTTTTCTTCTTCTAAAGAAGGCTTCAAGTTTCCTTTTTTTAAAAACTAAAGCTTGTTTTTTATCTTTTCAGTTATATAGTTTATTTTTTCTTTAGATTGATGATTTGGTACGAATAAATAGAGTTTTTATCAATAATTTCATAAGGAACGATTGTTATGGCTGTAGTAATTAGATTACGTCGGGAAGGGAAGAAAGGTAGGCCTGTTTATAGAATTGTTGTTGCAGAAAAGAGGTGGCCTGCTAATGGCAAGTATTTAGAAGAAGTTGGATTTTATAATCCAATGGCTGAGGAACCAAATTTTTACAGACTTAAGATGGATCGAGTGGAATATTGGCTTGAGAAAGGAGCAAAGCCAACGGAAACAGTCAATCACCTTATAAAGAAAGCATCAAAGAACGTTGCCGTTCATTGAATGAGATTTGCAAACTGGGGATTTTTTGTGGTTAAAATGGACTGATCCGTACATAAAGAAATAAGCAATCGAGAAAAGTCCCATTCTTTTCTCTGCTAAAGTGAGAATTGACGTAATCACCCTGTGTCCTAAAATTATTGAGGCTGCATCGGAAGAAGGAATTTTAAAACAAGCGATCAAAAAGGGATTGTTACGTCTTTTTATCCATCAGTTGAGAGATTATGCAAGGGATAAGCATAGGACGGTAGACGATAGGCCCTATGGAGGGGGTCCTGGAATGGTCTTGAAATGTGAGCCAATATTTGATGCTATGGAAGCCATTGGATATGATAAGGAAAAAGATACGGTTGTATTTCCTTCTCCTTCCGGCTTTCAGTTTAGCCAAAAAATGGCTGCCAACTTAGCAAGCCAACAACGGTTGATTTTTATTTGCGGACAGTATGAAGGGGTGGATCAGCGGGTGATAGATCAGCTTGTAGACTTTGAAATTTGTGTTGGAGACTATATACTCAGTAACGGGACAATCGCCACCCTTGTTATTATAGATAGTGTGGTGAGGTTGATCCCAGGGGTTTTAGGCAACGAAAATTCGGTTATTGACGAATCTTTTAAAGATATGTTACTTGAAGCTCCCCAGTATACCCGGCCAAGAAAATTTAGGGATTGGGAGGTTCCAGAGGTGCTTCTGTCGGGAAATCACAAAGCAATCAATCTATGGAGAAAGCGGTTAGCGGAAGAAAAAACTGAAAAATTTCGAAAAGATCTTTGGGAAGCTAAGAAAAAGGAGACTCAATATGAATCTGATTGAAAAAATTGAATCAAGTCAGCTAAGAAAAGACATCCCTTCATTTTCTCGTGGTGATTTTGTTACGGTGATGACCAAGGTAGTGGAGGGAGAAAAGGAAAGAATCCAATCTTTTTCTGGTATTGTCATTAGTCGAAAAGGCAGAGGAATAAACGAGTCTTTTATTGTCAGAAAAATTAGTTATGGAGAAGGGATCGAGCGGAATTTTAAATTGCATTCTCCTGCTATCGAAAAGATCATTATTGAAAAGAAGGCTCCTAAGATAAGAAGAGCAAGACTCTATTATTTACGGAAACAAAAGGGCAAAGAAGCGATGCTTGGGATGAAAAAGTGAAATAGGGGAATAAAGGGGAAAAAAGGTCGTTCTTTGGCTCTATATGACTCCCCTCGATCTGACTTTCGAAAAAAGACTCTCTAATGATGGGTATAGGCTTATAGCGGGAATTGATGAAGTTGGAAGGGGTGCTTTGGCTGGACCAATTGTTGCGGCGGCTGTGATTTTACCACTGGAGCTACCTTTTCATCAATCTTTGAAAGATTCCAAGTGCGTAGGAGAGAAAAAAAGAGAATCGGTTGTTCGGTGGCTGATCAAAGAAATCGAAATAAAGTATGGTCTTGGTTTTTCCTCGGTCGAAGAGATAGAAAAATGCAATGTTCATAAGGCAAGCTTATTGGCCATGAGAAGAGCCGTCTGTTGCCTTGATGTTGAGCCTGATCTTCTTCTAATAGATGGGATATGGAAGTTGCCCGGGATTGAAATTACATCTATACCCATTGCTCAAGGAGATGCTAAAGTGGCATCTATTGCTGCTGCATCGCTTGTTGCTAAAGTAAACCGAGACCTGTGGATGACTAAGCTTGGATCTCTCTATAGAAATTATGGATGGGATAAAAACAAAGGATATGGTACTCCTTCTCATTTTGCAGCAATAAAAACAAATGGATTTAGTCCTTTTCACAGAAAATCTTTTTTTAGAAAAAGAGAATTCTTTGGTCAATATGAGGGTTATTGGTAAGAAAAGACAGCCTTTTAGAACGCTCCATCGGACTTACTCATTTCTACTCGTCAGCAGAAACAAAGCTGTCTTCCTGCTTCCTCAAGGCCAGTTTCACACCGCCTTCTTGTGGTGACGACGGCCAGAGCTTTCCTTTCCCCATACTTCACATCTGACAGCACTTGCCATAGAGCCGCCAATACTGCCAAGCCATACGCCAGGTGATTACTGGTCGCATTCACCTCCCAGTCCTGGAGGCTTCCACAGTCCAGGCAGGTCCACTGTCGAACAGCCAGCGGAATTTTCTTCTGACCCCTCCCACAAGCCAAAGAGGTATTGCTGGACGCAAACCAGCGATCGGCCACCCCCACCATTCCGCCTTGTATTCTAGTTGCCGCCAGAACTCGAAAACACTCCCGTCGGCAATGGACCAAGCCAGGGGATGGCTTTTCAGTATCCCCTCCCCATGCAAGTCTTTGATGACAATCGAATGAAACCGTCGGGTGAGGTTGGACGTGAACTGGCGACAGGCGTCCTGCCGGATATTGGCGATGCAGGCGTGAAGGCTGGACAGCTTGGCTATTACCTTTTTCGCATTCTCTGTCACCGGCAACCGTGTGCTTTTGGGAATCGGAGCATTGTCCGCTAACCCGAGCTCTCTAGTCAGGGGAAAACAGTCAGGCCCGCCTGTCTTGCGGTACTTCGGGTACTTTGCGCGTCCTGCCCAGAAGTTCTTGCAGGCGACTCCCAACTGCCCAATTGCCATCTGTGATGCGTTTTTGGTGACTTCGAGCATACAGGGGAATTGCTCGCGTTTCATGGCGTTGAGCTGGTGACGGAAGGAAGGCTGCGAGAGCTTGGGCAGGCAGGTGCTTGGCTTTCCCCCCCCGCATAAAGTCTCTACCACTTGGTCAGCACCCAGTTGTATCTGAACCGTGTGGTCCCCGCTGCCTTGGCGAAGGAGGTGACCTAAATACTGTGTGAGACCAGCGCGATTATGTAGCGATGATCCCGACTGAGATTCCTCCACAGCTTTTTTGACATCATCCAATAGCTTCTGGTTCTTGCGCAAGCGACTCCCCCGCATAGCCAAGCGCTAAACATTGCAATGATTTCCAACACGCCCTTGGCCCAATCTTCCTCGAAGGTCGTCTCTTTGTCTTGGTTGAGAAGGACCACTTCCACGTTTTTCGCCCTGTAGGTGGCAAATACCAGTTCTGTACCAAAGCACAACAGCCGGTTCTTGTGGAGGACGACCAGCCACTTAATCTTGCCACTGATGCCAGCATCGAGCAGCCGCTTGAGACCCCTCGTGTGAGATTTCATGCCAGACCCTACGTTCGCGATGGCCTCAAACGTTCAGCCCTGGCAGGCACAGAACAGCTCAAGCATCTGTTTCTGCCCTTCCAGCTCGTCCTTCTAATCGGGGCTGGAAACACGGGCATAGGCAATGGTACGCCAGTTAGCTTCGGCTTCGGCACGGAATAGCTCTGGGGCAACCGCACAAGAGCGTAGCGCTGGCGTCCGCCCGCCGTGCGGGCTTGCGGCAAAAGCTTGCCCTCGCGTTCCCATCACCGCAGCGTTGGGACAAAACCCCTCAGGAATTCTGGCGGTCTTTTGAAGGCTGACCATCTTGCGCAACAGGTTCAAAATATACACGTTACTGCACAAGAAAGAGTAATTATTATGGAAACTGTTCTAACCCTCATCCTAATGCTTTTTATAGTAGGGTGTCTTGGAAATTAGAAGTGTCGTTATACTTAAAAACAACTCATAAAATTCAAACTATGATCGGCCTACTGTTTAATACTAAGAAATGATTGTATCCATGGAAAGGATCTTTTTGCTGCCTCTGCTTCGACTTCTTCTCTTAAAGCAAGATCCACTGAGTGTTCAGCTTTGGGTGGAGAAAAGAGCCGCAAAACTTGCAACAAGTTTTCTTCGAAAAATAGGATTTATTATCCTTCTAAGAAATATAACGATTGAAGGATACAAACTTGATCTTGTATGCCGAGAGAAACAAACCCTCGTGTTTGTAGTAGTGAAAGGCCGTTATTTGGCCATATTCGAAGAATGGCACATACGGATAGATCAAAAAGAAAAGAGCCGCCTGATTGCTGCTGCCTATGGCTATTTGAAACTTTTAAAGAAAGCTTCTGTACCTTTTCGTTTTGACACAGTTGAAATTTTATTTTTAGAAAAGAGTTTTCCAAAGGTCATTCATACTCGGAACGTTTTTGGAAAAGAAAATGAACTATAAATAAATCTATTTTATATAGGAATAATAACACTTCCATGGACCTTCTGGTAGGGGCGCGTTAGTTTCGCATTGCAAAAGCCTGTCGAAGCGGCAAAAAAGAAGATATTCCTACATACTTTTAGCTTCTGGAGCTAGACTAGAATAGTAAGAAAAAAAAAATAGCCTTGGCCTTCAAGCCTCTTTAAAAAGGACCTCATTTGTATGATAGAGGATTCTCTTAATAGCAGCACTTTCTCATTCCAATCCAAAAAATCTTTTCTGGAGTGGACCAAGAGCTTTAGCAGATTAAAAACATTTCAAAAGAAACTCTTTTGCAAAGAGTTGATCAAAAGGAGAACAGCTGAATTGGAAGCTTTAGGAAATGGCTACAATGTGGCATTAGCCCTGCTGGCTGAAAAAATAGCTATAAGTGGTTTTTTTATTCAAATGATATTTTGAGAGAAACGATAAAAAAGTTCTTAACTTCAGTCTCTAACTCATGTTTGGTGAAAATGAGCTGATTTTGGAGGTGCTCCAGGGGAGAGGAAGCGATTTTTGCAAAAAACATAGTGCTACATTGTGAATAACTTTTCTTAAGTTATTGCTCGATTATTATTGCATTTATTGGCGTTTTGAAATAATGTCTCTTTATGTTTTTACGGATCGTGCCGATTCGGCGGCCAAGCGGGAAGGTGGACCAGTATGTTCGGCTGGTGGAGAGCTATTACGATCGAGGGAAGATTAGGCAGCGGACGATTGCCAATCTGGGGCGGAAGGAGCTTTTGGCTCCGCATGTGGACCGGCTTGTGGAGCTTCTGAGAGGAGAGCCGCCGAAGACGACGGGAAGCTGGGAGGCAAAATCGGCGGCAGTTTGGGGGCCGACCTTGGTGGCGAGGTTGCTTTGGGAGGAGTTAGGGTTTCCGGAGCTTTTGGAGGCATCTGGTAAGAGGCCGCAAGCTGTTTCTCTTGAGGAGAGAGCGTTTGTTTTGGTGGCTCATCGGCTGATTTGTCCAGGAAGCGAACATGCCTTAGCCCAGTGGTTAGAGACGGATTATGGAGCCGATCGGAGGGGAGAACGGATTCTGCCGATATGGAAGGAAAATGGTCGGGTGCGGGTGGACCATCGGTTTCTTTGGCCTTGGTATCGAACGCTGGATGAGCTGATTCAACGGAAGGAAGAGCTGGAAGAGGGGCTTTTTAGTCGGCTGCGAGATCTTTTTTCCCTCCAGCCTGAGAGGGTCTTCTACGACTTGACTTCCACCTATTTTGAAGGGGAAGGGCCAGAGGAGCTAGCTCAATTTGGGTACAGTCGGGACCGACGGGGAGGCAATCGCCAGATTCTTTTGGGGGTGGTGATGGTGAATGGTTGGCCGATTGCCCACCATGTGTTTCGAGGCAATCTCAAGGATGGAGAGACGGTACAGAGGGTGGTGGAGGATTTAGAGAAGCGTTTTGGGCTTCGTCGGGTGGTTTTTGTGGGGGACCGGGGGATGGTGAGCACGGCCAACTTGGGTTTTCTCTGGAGTCAGGGCCATGGGTTTTTGGTGGGACTTCGGCGGCGGAGAAGCTCGGAGGTCCTAGAGTATCTTTGCCAGGCGCAAGCGGGCTGCTGGCAGCCTTGTGCTCCGGGAAGTAATGACCGGGTTTGCGAAGTTCCGGGACGTCTTCCGGGACAGCGGATTTTTGTGGTGGAGAGTGCCGAGCGGCTCGCCTACGAGCAAGCGATGCGGGAGGCAGCGGTCTCGAAGATTCGGGAAGAGCTGGAGAAGCTGGCCAAGCAGGTGGAACAAGGAGAGCTTCGAGATCCTGAGAAAATCAGGGCTGCTGCCGGGCGTATCCTCTCGGCCCATCATGGGCATCGCTACTTTTGCTGGAGTCTTTCTTCCGGTCGCTTCGAGTTTTCTCAAGAGCCTTTGGAAGAGGAGAAGCTTTTGGAAGGCAAGTACCTCATTTTGACAGAAGAAAAACATCTCTCCGCGGTGGAGGCCGTGGGTGCCTACAAGGAGCTTAGCCAAGTGGAACGGGCCTTTCGGAAGCTAAAGGATGTCCTAGAGATGCGTCCGATCTATCATCATGATCCCCAGCGGGTCCAGGCCCATGTCTTTGTTGCCGCCTTGGCCTTCTTGCTTGACCGACTCTTGGAGAAAAAGCTAAAGCTAGCCAAGCTCCCCTTTTCCACCGAAGTGGCCTGGACTCACCTCCGTACCGTCCACGTCGTCGAGGCAGATGTTGGAGGCACCAAACACCGCGGGGTCACAGCAGGAAACCGACAGGCGCGTCAGATCCTTTCCGCTCTGAAAATCAGCTCCTTAGAGCCTTGGAAATCCAAAAAAAGAACCTCTAAAACTCCCACACAGTGACACATTGAAAAAAGGATCATTGATAATCAACAAATTACGAAATTTTCACCAAACATGGGCTAAGATGAAAAAATAAGATAAAAAACCATTTTTATTTTTGGGCTATGTATAGGTAACCGAGTGTTAACAGGGACAAGAAGAGCATTATGGAAAGAAGAGAAGCAGCAAAGAGTTTGTTTTTGTTTCCAGCTCGTACCAATTTCCAAGTTATGACTGCTCTCCACAATAACATAAGGCTAAAGAGGATAATAAGGATAAAGGAAACAGGTAATACGAAAGGCAGTTTAGAAAAGTAGCCAAGGACTATGGAAAGAACCCCCATGCCTCCTCCACTGAAAAGAGAAGTTTTGGCTTTTTGAGGATTAGATAAATACCCTACGAACCCAAGAATGAGAAGGGTTAGTCCATAAAGGATTAAGCCGGTAGAGATTCTTTCTATCATATTTGAAAGCGCAACCGCTTTATTATAACTTAGAAAGCTCGATTTTTGAAGAAGGAAATGATTTTCTTGCTAATAAGACCATTTCTCGACATTGTTGTAGAAAATGATGGATCCCACTGCCTTCGCGAGCCGAAAGGGGCAATAATGGATAGCCAGTTTTTTGTTCAAACTCATAGGCTTGTTGTTTGGTATTTTCAATAGGCAGAAGATCTATCTTGTTTCCCACAACAATAAAAGGCTTTTCTAACAGTTTTTTATTATATTTTTGTATTTCTTCCTGCAGCATGTAGAAGACAGCTATTGAGTCTGTCATCTGATCAGCAAGGTCAAGCACATAGACGAGAATACGAGATCTTTCTATGTGTCTAAGAAAGTAAAATCCAAGACCCTTTCCTAAATGCGCTCCTTGGATAAGTCCTGGAATATCAGCAAAGGAAATTCTTAAACCATCCTCATAACTAACGATGCCTACATGAGGCCTGATTGTAGTAAAAGGATAGGGCGCTATTTTTGGTTTTGCACTCGAAATCTTAGAAAGCAACGTCGATTTGCCTGCATTAGGCATTCCCAAAAACCCGATATCAGCAATAGTTTTTAGTTCTAGAAGAAACTGCCCTGATTCTCCTTCCTCTCCTTCCTCGGCATATCGTGGAGCTTGATTGATAGGACTTCGAAACTGAAAATTACCTCTTCCGCCTCTTCCCCCTTTGCAAAGGATAAAACGCATTCCAGGTTCCAGCAGTTCGACCATTTTATCCATTGGCTCCCCGGGTTTGGGAATAGGCAAAAGGTCAGTGGAGGAATGGAGCAGATGGCCTGCTGTCAGCCGGTAAACGACCACTCCTGGAGGTATCTCTAGCTCGAGGTTTTTCCCATCCCTCCCCTTTCTTTTTTTGCCTTTGCCTGCTTGCCCATCTTCTGCAAACTGGTGTGGGGAAAAGAAGAATGGGGTCAAATCCGAAACCTGAGGGTTGACTTTTAAGATAACATCACCTCCTTTACCGCCATCTCCGCCATCGGGCCCTCCATGAGGACGAAAGGCTTCTCGACAAAAGCTAACGCAACCATTACCTCCTTTTCCCGCTTTGGCTAAAATCCGCACATAATCTGTAAACATTTTTAATCAATTAATGAGGTTTTATAATACTATAGCAGAAAAGAGAGGAAAAAGAAGGTAGGGAGGATGGGATCAAGTGAGTTCCGGCAGAGGTCTAACATGAACCACTCTTCTTTGTCCATCCCAAAAAACCTTGCCGTCAACAAGGGAATAGAGGGTAAAATCTCTTCCCATGCCAACGTTTTTTCCTGGATGAAATTTTGTTCCCCGCTGTCGTAAAAGAATATGGCCAGCTTTGACAATTTCTCCGCTGTATTCTTTTATGCCTAGTCTTTTACTATGACTATCTCTACCGTTTCTTGTACTGCCTTGACCTTTTTTGTGAGCCATAAAGATCTCTCCCGGTGTAAAAAGTTATTGATTGTCAGCTGGATAATGGATCTTTTTAACTTTGACAAGTAAAAGTTTTTGTCTATGACCCACGGTTCGGTGGTAGCCTTTTCTGCGACGGAATTTAAAGGCCACAACCTTAGGTGCCTTTATTTCAGAGATACATTCTAATTCAACCGCAGCTCCTGGAACAAAGGAAGTACCGACATGCTTCGTTTGCCCATCCTCCACGTAGAGAACTTCCTCTATTTTAATCGTATTCTCTTGGGTAGGTTGCTGACTGGGTAATTCGATTGAGAGTTGTTCTCCTTCACTCACCCAGTATTGCTTTCCTCCTGTTTGTATGATTGCTTTCATAAGTCCAAATTAAAGAACCTAACTAAAATGGAAAATCGTTAAAAATGCAACTGAAAATTTATACAATATCTCTTCGAAATCTATAAAGAAAAATAGAAATATTTACTTTTCTAGTCGCTCTGTCTGGGTATCTTCTTTTAAGGGTGTTTCCTAACCCACTTCTATTCAATTTGCTTATCCCTAAAAAGGAGAACTATGAAAACAAAAAATATTACGGATTACCTTACACCTTTAGAAAATACGGCTCTTGAAATTATCAAACGGGTGCGAGGTAAAAACAGATTAAAAAAAGCAGTCAGGTATATTTCGCATCCACTACTGCAGGCACTTAAAAAAGTGGGCACCATCCATATTTATGTTGATACTGCTGATTTTAATGAACTTTCAGACCTTATCGTTTTTTCTGAAGACCAAGACCAATTTGTTTACAACGAGGAAATCGATGGCAATACTACCAATCAGCCGCTTGTAGCAAAAATTTTCGAAAACTTCTACAGAGAAGGTTCACAGGAAAGCCTCGAAGCATGGACAAAAGAGCTAAAAAAGGCTACTCCTTCCTTGAGTCTTTCTAAAGCTGCTAGCATTCTTTATACTATCATTAATGGAAGAATAGGGATAGAAGCCACCGAGAAATATGGAGTGGGGAGAAAATGGGAAATTAGCCTTGAATTGCATACAGGACTAGCTGCAAGCATGGAGGAATCCTTTAGAGCGGGGTGGTGTCTACATGCTAGCAATCCCAATTGTTTTGTCAAAGTTCCTTTTACACCGCACTTCCCCCACTGTTTTGTGATTGCTAGGGAGCTAGAGAAAGCGGGTATTGCTGTTAATTTTACGGCAACCTTTTCGGCAAGGCAAGTTGTTGCGGCGGCTCTACTGGCAAATCCACACCGCAGTAACGTGTTTATCGGTAGACTTAGTCAAGGGCTAGAGTCAGAATTATTAGGAGAGCATGTAGTATTGGAGGCTCAAAGACAACTTCGAAAAATAAGAAGTGCTTACGGAGTGCAAACTTTAAATATTGTGGCTAGTATGCGCCGGTGGCAAACTTTTCCCATTACAGCTGGCTGTGATGTCTATACGGCTCCATACAAAGCTCTCAAAGATTTCTTGGAACAAAAAGAAGTGCTTCCCGGAAATATCACTTCTCAGGAGCAGAAGAGTTATCTGGAAGAGCTACATTTAAAAGAAGAGGTGTTGAATAAAGTTGGCAGAAAACAGCTTGAGCGTCTTTTTGTGGTTGAGCCCCAGTTTATTGAATTTCTTCTAGAGTTACGAAAGACTCCTGAATTTGAGGAGATCGATGGAGAAGGTTTACAGAAAAAATTTGATCAAGCTGGATTTGGGGATTTCTTTTATGCACCTAGCGCACTAGAGTGGAAAGAGTTGAGAAAATCGAAACTGCCAGATTTAAATTCGACATTGACAAAGAATATCGCAATGGATACACTCTATAGCATTTTAGCTTTTGGTGATTTTTCCAACTTTCAGGAAAAAATGGATGCAGATATCATTAAAAAGATAGAAAAATCTTTTTAAATCATTTTTTTTGGATTTTTCTTTTGGTAATTTATTCTTAAAATATAAAAGAAGCAAAAAAAGGAGTAAGAAATGACAGTTGCAGGTTATGGAAAAGCTGGAGCAAAAAAGAACAGGTGGTCTGCGGGGGTGACTCCCTATGCGGAGATGGGCTATTATAACGCTGACTACGTACCAAAGGATACGGATATTCTAGCGGCATTTCGATTTGTGCCTCAGGAAGGAGTAGAACCCATAGAAGCTGGGGCGGCTGTGGCTGGGGAATCTTCTACAGCGACATGGACTGTAGTATGGACAGACAGATTGACTGCCTATGAGCATTATCAAGGCAAATGTTACCGAGTAGAAAAAGTCCCTGGAACTAACCAATATATTGCTTTTATTGCATATGATCTAGATTTGTTTGAGGAAGGTTCAATAGCCAATATGTCCTCGTCCATCATCGGCAATGTCTTTGGCTTTAAAGCTCTAAAATCTCTAAGATTAGAAGACTTGAGGATTCCCCCTCATTATACAAAGACTTTTCAAGGACCTGCCCATGGGATCATGATGGAAAGGGAGTATCTCAACAAATATGGCAGGCCACTGCTTGGAGCCACTGTAAAACCCAAACTGGGATTATCTGCCAAGAATTATGGAAGGGTTGTCTATGAAGCTTTGAGGGGAGGACTCGATTTTACTAAGGATGACGAAAACATCAATAGCCAGCCATTTATGCGGTGGAGAGACCGGTGGCTTTTCTGTATGGAAGCTGTGAATAAGGCTATGGCAGAGACTGGGGAAATTAAAGGCCACTATTTAAATGTGACAGCGGCTACCATGGAAGAGATGTATGAAAGGGCTGAATTTGCCAAGGAGCTTGGCAGTGTGATTATCATGGTAGACTTAACAGCTGGATTTACAGCAATCCAATCGATGGCTAAGTGGTGTCGAAAGAATGGGGTCTTACTTCATCTCCATCGTGCGGGGCACAGTACGTATACTAGACAGAAAACTCATGGAGTGAATTTTAGAGTAATCGCCAAGTGGATGCGGTTGGCAGGAGTGGATCATATCCATGCAGGCACGGTAGTGGGTAAGCTGGAGGGGGATCTTCATTCAGTGCAAGGCTATTATAAGACATTAAGAACACAGTATACAGAAGCCGACCCGATGCTTGGTCTTTATTTTGAACAGGATTGGGCTTCCATGCCTGGGGTCATGCCGGTGGCATCTGGTGGCATCCATGCCGGTCAAATGCATCTGCTCTTAACGTATCTGGGTGAAGACACCATCCTACAGTTTGGAGGTGGGACGATAGGACATCCGGATGGGATTGCTGCAGGGGCGACAGCTAACCGCGTAGCCGTTGAGGTCATGGTGCAAGCAAGAAACGAAGGCAAAGATATCCTTAGGGAAGGGCCAGAAATTCTTGAAAAGGCCTGTCGGTGGAGCCCGGCACTAGCGAAGGCCATTGAAACATGGAAGGATATCAGCTTTGAATTTGAATCGACTGATGTGCCTGATGCGGTGGCGATGCCGACTGTAGAGGTTTAAAAACTTAATAACAAAAGGATAACGATTATGAGAATTACCCAGGGTACGTTTTCTTATCTGCCTGACTTTACTGATGAAGAAATAGCTGCTCAGGTTCAATATATTATAGATCAGGGATGGTCGGTCATGATTGAATATACCGATGATCCTCATCCGCGGAATACTTATTGGGATATGTGGGGATTGCCTCTTTTTGATATAAAAGATTCGGCGGCGGTCATGCAGGAGTTAAACCAATGCCGAAAGGCCTTTCCAAACCATTATATTAGGATTAGTGGCTATAACAGGCAGCAGGGCTATCAATCGACCATGATCAGTTTTATTTGTAACCGGCCGAAAGAAGAGCCTGGTTTTGAACTAGATAGAACGGAATGGGAAGATAGGCAGCAGAAGTACAGGCTTAAGCCTTATGCTTTGGATAAGCCAAAAGGTCAACGGTATTGAACCTTTGCGTTTTATCGTCAGCTCCTAAAATCAATCCAAAATGAGGTAAGTGATGGAGGTTCAGCAAAAAGAAGGGTTTGTTTCTACGGAGAGTGTTGAGAGGGCTGAAATCGTCGATGTGGATGAACAATTAACTCAGTTTCGGATCGAGGATGTGTTGAATGATCTTGAAAAGGAGTTGATTGGTTTAAAGCCAGTTAAACAAAGGGTCAAAGAGATTGCTTCTTTTCTGATGGTCCAAAGACTTCGAGAATTAGCGGGAGTCATTACTGAACCTCCTTCCTTACATATGTCTTTTACGGGTCCTCCTGGTACTGGGAAAACGACTGTTGCGATGAAAATGGGTAAGATTTTACATAGACTTGGCTATGTTAGAAAAGGGCATTTAGTATCGGCAACACGAGAAGATCTTGTCGGTCAATATGTTGGTCATACGGCCCCCAAGACAAAAGAAGTGATTAAGCGGGCCATGGGTGGGGTTCTTTTTATTGATGAAGCCTATGCTTTATACCGTCCTGAAAGCGAAAGGGATTATGGTCAAGAGGCAATAGAAATTCTTTTGCAGGCCATGGAGAATAACCGGAAAGATCTTGTGGTGATCTTTGCTGGTTATCAGGACAGGATGGAGCTTTTTTTCCAGATGAATCCCGGATTAAGATCTAGGATCACGCATCATATCCAATTTCCAAGTTATACTTTTGAAGAGCTGATAGCAATTGCTGAACTTATGCTAAAGCAGCAGATGTATACTTTTGATGATGCATCGAGAAAGGCTTTCGAGGAATATTTGAGACTACGAATGCAACAACCCCTCTTTGCTAACGCCCGAAGCGTTAGAAATGCCATAGATCGATTTAAACTTCGTCAAGCGGCTCGTCTGATCGAAAAAGGGGGGAAAATCCCTGCGACCGAACTGATGCGAATCGATGTTTCCGATATTCGACAGAGTCGAGTCTTTCAGGAAAATCAACCAAAAGAAGAAAAAGAAATAACCAAGTGTTGATCTAATCCTATAATCCTATGCGACGGCCAATAATGCTTGGAATCGTTGGAGACAGTGCGGCGGGGAAATCCACGTTGACAGGTGGATTAGTGAACCTATTAGGTGCCGATCGAGTGACCCATATCTGTACGGATGATTACCATAAGTATGATCGGAAAGAAAGAGCTCAGATTGGCATCACCGCTTTACATCCTGATTGTAATTATTTGGACATCATGGAGCAACACCTAGAAAGACTCCATTATGGATTGCCCATTTTAAAGCCAGTGTACGATCATTCTAATGGCACCCTTGTTCGCCCTGAATACATTATGCCCAAAGAATTCATCATTGTGGAAGGGTTGCTCGGCTTCTATACTCGAGTCATGCGTCAATTTTATGACGTCAAGGTCTACTTGAATCCTCCTGAAGAACTTCGCAGAATTTGGAAAATAAAGAGGGATACGACCAAAAGGGGCTACACAGCAGAGCAGGTGCTCGAAGAGTTAGTCAAAAGAGAACCTGATTCAGAAGCTTATATTCGACCGCAACGAGAGTTTGCAGATATTATCGTTACATTTTATCCTCCCAAAGGGGTAGATCCTGCAAAAATAGATGGGCATTTGAATACAAGACTTGTTTTGCGGCCTACCATCCCTCATCCCGATTTTTCGTATCTTATTGATAATCGGGCTGAAAATTCAGGAATACGGCTTGAACTGGGTAGAGACATGGGAAAGCCGGTGGATATTCTTGAGATTGATGGGAATGTTCCAGAAGAAGAGGCTTTAAGATTAGAAAAAACGATCTGGAATCATCTTCCTAAAGGAGTGCCACCACTCAATCTGGATCGATTAGGTAGATATCTGGATAGAAATGAGATTAAACATAGCCATCCTTTAGCTTTAACTCAATTGCTTCTTGCTTATCATCTGTTGAGAGCGTATGATGAGAATGCTACTATTCCTTTTGCTCCCCCAGTAGATGCGCTTTCTAGGATTAGAAGACAAAGAGAGTTAAGCCTCAAGGAAATTAACACGGAGATCAAACGCAATGGATAAGATCATGGATCGCACAATAAAGGATTTACTTCAAGATGAAGTACTAGAGCAACTGGCTGTCAATGTGATTAGGGGGTTGTCTATGGATGCCGTTCAGAAGGCAAATTCAGGGCATCCAGGAACGCCTATGGGTCTGGCTGATGCGGCTGTAGTGCTTTGGACTAGGTTTTTATCTTTTGATCCTGAAGCACCCGATTGGCCAGATCGGGATCGGTTCGTTCTATCCTGCGGACATGCATCTATGCTGCTTTATAGCTTGCTTTTCTTAAGTGGGTACGGTCTGACTTTAGAGGATTTAAAAAATTTCAGACAGTTTGGTTCAAAAACAGCGGGACATCCCGAATATGGACATACTCCTGGAGTAGAGACAACGACTGGTCCCTTAGGGCAAGGGATATCCAATGCTGTAGGGATGGCTTTGGCAGAAAGAATTTTGGCAAGCCGGTATAATAAAGCTGATATAGAGCTTTTTAACCATTGGACCTATGTATTTGCCAGCGATGGAGATCTAATGGAGGGGATTTCTCATGAAAGTTGTTCCTTAGCTGGCCATCTGGGGCTGGGCAAGCTTATTGTGTTGTATGATGACAATGGCATTACAATCGATGGGCATACCTCGCTTGCCTACAGCGACAATGTGCAAGAAAGGTTCCTTGGATATGGATGGGAGGTCCAACAGATCAATGGTAATGACCGCAAACAGGTGGAAGCGGCATTTTTAAGGGCGAAGATGAGCATGGATAAGCCTCATCTGATTATTGCCAAAACTCATATAGGTTATGGCAGCCCACATAAGCAGGATTCGGAAAAAGCGCATGGAGAACCTTTAGGGGAGGAAGAGGTGAGATTAGCCAAGGAAAGACTAGGTTTGCCTCCTAACGTTTCGTTCTATGTCCCCGAGGAAGTAAAAGAGTATTTTCGTGTTTTTGCTCAAAAAGGTAAGCAAAGAAGAAAACAGTGGCTAGAGCTCTATGAAAGCTATTCCAAAAAGTATCCAAAAGAGGCTTTAGAGTTAGAGAAAGCATTAAAGAATGAGCTACCGGAAGGGTGGGATAAAGATTTGCCAACTTTCCCCTTAGATAAACCGATTGCTACACGGGCTGCTTCTGGAAGTGTTATTAATGCTATTTTCTCTAAAGTTGACTCCCTTATAGGTGGTTCCGCTGATTTGACTCCTTCAAACAACACCAAACCGAAAGAAGCAAAGGATATTACAAAAGGGAATTATGCAGGCAGATATATCCACTATGGAGTCAGAGAACATGGGATGGCAGCAATAATGAGTGGGATGGCTTTGCATAAGGGAATAAGGCCTTATGGAGGGACCTTCCTTATCTTTTCGGATTACATGAGGCCTACCATGAGATTAGCTGCGATGATGAAACTGCCTGTAATTTACATTTTCACTCATGATAGCATTGGGTTAGGGGAGGATGGGCCAACCCATCAGCCTGTCGAGCAGCTTACTGCTCTTCGAGCCATACCGAATATGACGGTATTCAGACCTTGTGATGCCGCAGAAACAGTGGAAGGTTGGAAAGTAGCTTTAGAAAAAACAGATGGGCCAACTGCCTTGATCCTGACTCGGCAAGCGTTGCCTGTACTTGATCGATCCAAGTATGCCTCTAGTTCTGGAGCTAGATATGGAGCCTATGTACTTTCTGATATGGCTGACTTTCAGGTCATTTTGATTGGGACTGGTTCAGAGGTTCATATTGCTTTGGAAGCCCAAAAATTACTGGCGCAAAAACAAATACCAACAAGGGTCGTTTCTATGCCTTCTTGGGATCTATTCCTTCAACAACCTGCGCAGTATATCGAAGAGGTGATTCCATCACGGATTCGGGCTAGGGTAGCGGTGGAAGCTGGAGCGACGCTCGCATGGAACAAATGGATTGGACTCGATGGAGAAGTAGTAGGCTTAGATCATTTCGGAGCCTCGGCACCCTATAAAGTGATCTATCAGCAGTTTGGTATTACTGCTGAGAAGGTTATGGAAGCTGCCATTCGATCCTTAGGAAAACTACAATAGGGTTACTGGACAAGTCCTTGATTTCTAGAGGCCTATATTCTTTTTTAATAAGATGGGTAATCTCTATTTGGCGCGGCATTGTAAGACCGCTTGGAATCTAGAGCACAGAATTCAGGGTCGTACGGATATTCCTTTATGTGAAATTGGGATTGAGGAAGCAAAAATGAATGTTGGCTTCCTGGAAGCATTGAAGATTAGTAAAATTTATTCGAGTCCTTTGACAAGAGGAAGGCAGACAGCTACAATTTATGCCACCGCTCTGGAAGTACCCTACGAAACAAGAGATGGTCTATTGGAAATGGATATGGGGGAGTGGGAAGGGAAAACAGCTCTAGAACTTTCTGCTCTAAAACCTTCTTTATATCTGCAATGGATTGAAGATCCAAGGAATGTGCCTCTGGTTCCTGGCAGTAAAGAAGATGTGTTTACAGCACAAAGGAGGATTCTTAGCACCATCCTTGCTATTTATAAAGAAAATGACGAGGAGAAGAATGTTCTGGTCATTATCCATAAATATATATGCTCCCTTTTACGGTGCGCGCTTCAAGGGTTAGAGCTAAATCATTTCAAAAAAGAAATTATCGAAACAACATTGCCCCAAAACCTATCCATTGTATCTTCACAGGTCATTGAAAAGTGCCTCTCGAATTGCTAAAAGAGTAGTAAGTGCATGCGCAGGCTAAAAGCAATCATTCTTGATTTTGATGGAACGATAGCCTTCAGCGAAAAGGAAGCGCATCTGCCTGCATGTAATGAAGCATTTAGAACACTCGGTATACCTATCCAATGGTCTTGGGAAGAATTTATAGCTCTGCTTGAATTGCCTGGTAATCAAGCAAGGATGGAGCACGCTTATAGACAATTGTATCCTTCGGTAGCGGAGGAAGAATTAAAAAAAATATCGAATCTTTGGGCTGAAACGAAAAAAAAACTTTATATTGAAAAACATGTCCATAAGGCACGATTAAGAGAAGGTATAAAGGAATTAATTGAGCAAGCCTTGCAGGAGAGAATAGCTATTGCTATTGTTTCTATCTCAATTGAAGAACAAATAGAAGCCTTTCTTATTCGCCATCTGCCTGAATTAAGGCCTCATATTCATCCTATTCTAGGGAAAAGAGCTGGAACGAAAACAGCTTCAGACTCCCCCCTTTATAGGAAATGTCTAGAAGAGCTGGGCTTAGGAGCAGAACAGGTTATTGCCATAGAAGATTCTATGAACGGATTACGTTGCGCATTGAAAGCAGGGATAAAATGTGTTGCCGTTCCTAATGATTATACATCATGTGCAGATTTCAAAGGAGCGGTCTTTGTAACAGCTGACATATCTAGGCTTAATGTTTCCTTGCTCGATTCGCTCCTTAATCCTGCCTAGGCAATATCTTTGAGTTTTGTTTCAATAAAAGATTTTAAAACGACTGCCTGATTATGCACCGTGTCTTTAGCACTGTAGAGGAGAGTAACAGTTGGAGAAGGACAATTGCTTAAGTGCTCTTTGATAGCATTTTCTTTACTGATAAGTTCTTCTATATACTTTTTCGAAAATGCCTCCCATTTTTGAGGATCATGAGCAAACCATTTTCTCAATTCATCCGAAGGGGCCCAATCTTTTGCCCAAAAATCGATTTTTAATTGTTCTTTGTGCACTCCTCTGGGCCACAACCTATCAACAAGGATCCTGTACCCATCTTGTGCAGAAGGCTCTTCGTAAACGCGCTTAATGCAGATTTTTTTTACCACTCCCATGTAAATAGTTCCAGGCCTCCTCCAGGAGTCATGACCTCTGTACTATTGATCGTCCACGTAGGATGAGGCTGTCTTGGATCCTTTGCCATGAACTTTTGCCCATATCCCATTTCTTTTGGAGCCAATGGATTAATAATTTGAGGCCCTTGTCTTATCCCTTCGGGAATAATGCCCGTAGCCCGAGGAGGGAGAAGGGTAGGGGCTTTTTTTGCCTTTTCTGGTGCGGGCTTGATAGGAATAGGTTTTGGTTTCTTTTCAATTTTTTTAGCTTGTGAAATTTCAGGATCACTTTTCTGTGTATTGGCTGCAGGAAGCAAAAAGGGAAAGCTTACAAAAAAAAGGAAGAATAATGATCCTGCAATACGTTTCACAAGAAAACTTTAGCATTTTTCCTTTTAAAAACAAAGAAAATCATAGAGAAATTAACCTCACATTATAAATATCTTCCGTATTGCGTATCTGAGCTAAGACTTCAGGACTTGGGATGTTGTCCAAGTTGAGTATGCTAATTGCCTTTTCTTGGGCCTTTGCTCGGGCAAGAGACATCGCTGCAATATTGACGGCGTGTTCTCCAAGGATAGTCCCAACTTTGCCAACGATTCCTGGCCTGTCTTTGTTTTCGAGCAATAGAAGAATTCCCTCCATAGAGGCTTCAATGGGATTGAAATTGAGTTGCACGAGTCTGTGTGACTTCCCATAGAAAGTTGAGGCAGCTTGAAAGACAAGTCCATCAGTTTTGGCTTCAATGCCAATAATCTCGGTGAACTCTCCGGCACTACTCATTTTGACTTCTTTGACATTGATGCCGAGGGTGTTAATTAAGAACATGACATTGACCTCGTTGACTTCTTTGCCAGCGACTTTTCGCAAATATCCCTTTAAAACAGCACGAGTCAGTGGACTTGTATCATATTCATTGATTTTTCCTGAGAAATAGATAACCAGCTCGTCAATTCGGTTGGGAATCCACTGGCTCATAAAAATTCCCAGCTTTTCGCCTAGAGCCATGTAAGGACTAAGAATGGAAAGTACTTTCGGATCAACACTCGGAACATTAACAGCATTCCGGATTATGCCATGGCAAAAGAAGTCTATGATCATGCCTGCGATTTCGGTCCCAACATTTTCCTGTGCTTCGACTGTGGATGCAGCCAAATGAGGGGTGAGAATAACATTAGGCAGTCCGCGTAGAGGAAAGTCAGCAGGCGGAGGTTCAGGATCATAGACATCGAGTGCGGCTCCTGCTACCCACCCTGATTTAAGCAGCTCCAGCAAATCTTCAATCCGGATTAACCCGCCACGGGCACAATTGACAAGCCTGATTCCCTGTTTGCATTTTTTTAAGTTTTCCTTGTTGATAATCCCTTCGGTTTCAGAGGTAAGAGGGACATGAAGGGAAAGAAAATCCAAATCAAAAAAGAGCTCTTCCAAATTGTTGACAAGTTCCACTTGGAGGTTTTTCACCTTCGTGGGCGAGAGGTAGGGATCGAAGCATTTAACTTTCATGCCAAAGGCAAGTGCTCGTTTGGCTACTTCCATTCCAACTCTCCCAAGCCCAATAATACCTAGGACTTTTCCAAAAAGCTCTACGCCTTCAAAATTTTTTCGTTTCCATTCTCCACGTTGCATGGATACATGGGCTTGGGGAACATTTCTGGCAAGAGCAAGAAGCAGGGAAAAGGTATGTTCGGCTGTGGCAATTGTATTGCCTCCGGGGGTGTTCATCACTACTATCCCATTTTCTGTTGCTGCTTCGACATCAACATTATCAATACCCACACCCGCTCTCCCAATGACCTTTAGCTTTTTTCCTGCTTCGATAACCTTTCGAGATATTTTCGTCTGACTGCGGACAATCACACCATCGTATTCAGAAATGATGGAAAGAAGATCGGGTTCTTTTAAGCCATATTTTTCGTCTATTCTAATTTGCCCAGAAGTTTCTAATTCAAGAATCCCTTTTTTGGAAATAGGGTCAGCGATAAGGATATGATATGGAATAGTCATAATAATTTACTCATTGAAATTCATTACGAATACATTGAATTTGTTAAAAAGTTAGTTGCACTTTTTCATAGAAAAATTCATTGAAAAGGAAAGAAGAATAAAAGCATTTCTTTTTTTTGAAATTTTTTCAATAAAAAAAAGATCGCTTTATTAAGCAAATATTTTTGCAATGCAATTCCAATGTAGCTTTAAACAGTATGAATAGCCTTTTATCCAATTTGATAAAAGATTCTCGTTATAATATTCTTTTTGAATTAAAGATAAACCCGGGACTTTCCATAGGGGAACTGACTAAAAAAATCAATCTTTCGTACATGGGAGTCAAACAACATTGTGCATCACTAGAAAAGGAAGGATTTTTAGAAACCCGTAAAAGGCAGAAATCTGTAGGAAGACCGGAGATCGTTTATTGCTTAACGGAGAAAGCGGAGGTTTTTTTTCCTAAAGACTGTTCTTCTTTTACTGAGCAGCTGCTAAGAGCTATAGAATCCATTTATGGGTCCCTAGCGGTTGATCGGCTGATCCATTGGATATATAGAACGGATGGGGAAAGTCTTAGTCAGGCTGTCAGTGCGTTGAGCTTAGTTGATAAAGCTAAAGAATTACTGAGTTTTAGAGAAGAAAGGGGATATATGGGTAAGCTTGTTATTGAGGAAGGGGAAGAGTTAAAAATCATAGAATATCATCATCCTCTTTTAGCCCTGTTGGATAAGTATCCAGTAATAAAAAAATTCGAAAGAAGAATGTTTGAAAAGGTTTTAGGCGTGCCTGTGCGACGTATCGAGGATAGATCTTATGGGAGCTATTGCTGTAGCTTCCTATTTTCTGAACCCTCTTCTCCTTTGGAATAAAAAATGAGAAAAATAAAATTTCTTGGATTGATTTTAATTAAACTTCTTTATTATTGTTAAATTGTTCCTATGTATTAAATTTAATTATCATATGACAACCGAACTAATTGATATTATTTCTAGTAAAGAGGATGACGAATGGGAACAAACTATTAATTCAAATAATTTTAAAGAAGGGGTCTTTTGCATTCATCGGAGTTGGGGATTAGGCAAGATCAAGAAGATAGATGAGAGTAATGATTGTGTGATCATTGATTTTAAAGGCAAGCCCTCGCATCAATTGGCTCTTGATTTTGCTTATACTTCTCTCACAGTCCTTTCTTCTAACCATTTGTTGGTTTTGAAAGAAGAAAAGCTATCTTATTTACAGAAACTTTCTCTTGAGAATCCTGAAGAGATAATTAAGATTTTTGTTCTTTCTTTTCGGCAAAAGGCTACCCCAGAGCGTTTACAGGCTGTTCTTTGTCCTGAGGTTATCTCTGCTGACCAATGGAAGAAATGGTGGGAAAATTCAAAAAAAATAATTAAAAAATCTGCCTCGATCCGTATTCCTTCTAAAAAATCTGAACCTATTATTATTTTAGATAAAGCTCCCGATAACTATTCCCTATTTATTGGAACCCTTCAGTCAGCACTACCTCCACGAAAAAAGATTGATGCGTTATACAAAATACTCAAAGAAATAGATAATTGGAATGATCAGGATCGAGCTTTGAAAGTGGTTACAAGCATAGAAAGCCTATTGCAACAGCCTAAGGAGGATTCTTTTCCTACGTTGGATTTTGTTTTATTGAAAGAAGAAATTATCCAAAAAGCTAAAATTCCTCTGCCTTCTGAAAAGGAAGAAGATCTATTTTTTTATATTCCCGAAAAATATGATCTTCTTTTATCTTCCCTTTTACGATTATCGTCAATAAACCAAGAGAGAGTTTTATGGTTACTTTGGGAGAGGAAGAATAAACCTGTTGAGCTGTTTTTCGATCTTTTGATCAATGCGGATGGGAAATTGGCAGATAATATCGTTAAGATTTTTGAGCAGTCGGGGTTGACTGATCTTTTGCTTGAAAAATTTAATAGATTGATCAGAGAAAGAGCCCTATCCGTTGAATTATTGTACTGGCTTTGTAAAAATAGAAATAATCTGCTTCAGCCTCTTTTAAATTCTGATCTTTTTTATTGCATCCTTTATGTTCTTGAAAGAGAACTTGGTTCGGTTGGAAAGAAAGCTGAAAAATTGTACGATCTTTTAACTACTGGTACAGGACTGATCCAGGGGCTACTGTCTACCTCTTCTCTGGATGATGTCAAGGATATCACCCGTACGGTACTCCTTAGCCCTGTTTTTAGAGAACTTGATAAGAGATCATTGCTAGGAGCTATTGTAAAGGTAAGACCAGAAGTTCAGGAATTGATTAGCGGAAATCGTGGGATCGAAGGGGAAAACACCTTAATTGTGTCTTGGAGTAGCTTGGAAGAAAAGAAAAGGGAGCTGGATGAGCTAGTGAGGAAAAAGATTCCAGAAAATAGCAAGGAAATAGCGCATGCCAGGTCCTATGGGGATCTCAGAGAGAATCATGAATACAAAGCAGCTAAAGAAATGCAAGCAGTGTTAATGCGAAGGAAAGCCGAACTAGAATCTATGATTAGTAAGGCTAGGGCTACGGACTTTTCTGATGTGGATACTTCAGTGGTAAATATTGGAACGGTTGTTCATTATACGAATGTGAAAACTAATACTCCTAGTTCTATAGCCATTCTAGGGGCATGGGATAGCAATCCAAGCAAGGGGATTATTTCTTATTTAGCGGCATTTGGTCAGTCTTTACTGGGTCATAAACCAGGGGATGTGGTTCAGGTATCAATGGAGGATGGCAGCACAAAAGAGATCAGGATTGACAAAATAACGCGATGGATCGACGCCCCTTCTGTTTGAAACTTAACTAACAGCAATTTTTTCTCAAAGAAAGGATCCAGATGCCAACCTATTTATACGAATGTAGTAAATGTGGTAAGGAATTTGAAATTTTCCAATCGATTACCGAACCACCTTTGCTCTGTTGCCCAGAAGAATGCTGTGTTTTGAAACCCTGGGCAAAAGGTGAAGTTAAACGAATTATCTCTGGTGGGATGGGCCTCTTATTCAAAGGTTCTGGTTTCTATATTACTGATTATCGTAGCCCTAGTTATATGAAAGCTGCCAAAGCAGAAAAGGAAGCTTCATCTACAACTAAAACAACTGGTGGAGATAGCAGCGCCTCGAATAGTACTTCAGCCAAACCTAAAGCTGGGGTGGAGTAAATCGCTTGCTTTATTCAAACAGTCTTCAGCGATACCATCTCCATTGAACTTATCCTTCGATGGTGCTGATCTCCACAGGCTCTACATGCACCCCTTGTGACTCTAGCCAAGAAACTGCCTCTTTAATAACTTCTGGATTGCCTTCCAGTTCAATACCTATAATGCCAATTTCTCCAGTGATACTTGCATTTCGGATGTTGAAAATGAGATCAAAATTCCTACTCAACTCCCATATCAAAGGCCTCTTACAGAGATGTCCATCCAAACTGAGCCAATAGCGTTGTTTGATCATCTTTATCCCCCAGCAATAGCGGGGACAATGCTTACTTCATCCCTCTGTTGGAGTGGGGTGTCCAAACCGTTTAAAAATCGAATGTCTTCCCCATTAAGATAAACATTTACAAAACGCCTAATCTCCCCTTTTTCATTGCATATGCGGTTCAAAATCCCTGGACATTGAGTTTCTAAATTAAGCAGCAGTTCTTTGATCGTCTTTCCAGAAACATAGACAACTTCTTTATTCTGAGTTAGTCCACGAAGTGGAGTGGGAATCCTAACAGTGATGTCGTTTAGCGTTGTATTCATAATTATTCATTACTCCTTTGCTTTTTTTACTTTTCAAAGTCAACTACTTTGTCAAAATCTTGAATATGCGGGTCAATCACATCAATGGAATTTAAATGATCTTTGAGGACTTCTGCAGTTTTTAAACCATTACCTGTAATACACAAAACTACCTGGCTTTCTAAGGGTATGTATCCTTTTTGGATCAATTTTTTTGCACATCCTACCGTAACACCTCCAGCAGTTTCAGCAAATACACCCTCAGTTTCAGCCAAAATTTTTATGCCTTCAATAATTTCTTGATCAGTAACATCTTCAGCATATCCACCAGTTCGCCGAATCGTCTGAATCGCATAATAACCATCGGCAGGCGTTCCAATAGCCAAAGACTTTGCAATCGTGTTTGGATTGGCTATAGGCCTGATTAAATCCGTTCCCTTTTTAAAGGCCGCCGTAATGGGATTACAACCAGAGGCTTGGGCCCCGTGAATAGCATAGGGTTTTTCTTCCACTAGCCCACAGAGAATGGCTTCTTGATAAGCTTTATCGATTTTGGTCAATAGAGAGCCGCTGGCCATACAGATTACAGTGTGATCAGGAATTTTCCATCCCATTTGTTCTAAGATTTCAAAGCCCATCGTTTTCGAACCTTCAGCGTAATAAGGTCTAAAATTGACGTTGACAAAGGCCCAGCGATATTTGCCAGCAATTTCTGAACAAAGCCTATTAACTTTATCATAGGAGCCTTTGATACCGATAACCCTTGTGTTATAGACCAAACTCCCAATGACTTTTGCTGGCTCAAGATCGGCAGGAATAAGAACGTAACTTTTAAATCCATTGGCAGCAGCGTGGGCAGCCAGACTGTTGGCAAGATTTCCTGTGGAAGCACAGGAAACGACTTCATAATGAAGCTCTTTAGCTCGAGAAAGGGCAACAGAAACAACTCTGTCTTTGAAAGAAAGACTAGGAAAGTTGACTGTGTCATTCTTAATATAGAGTTCTTTGATCCCTAGTATCTTGGCTAGTCTTTTAGCTTCCAGTAGCGGTGTCATTCCCGTATGGAGTCCAACTGTGGGTTCCTCTTCCAAAGGAAGAAAGGGTTCATATCTCCACATCGAATAGGGCCCAGATTCGATCATTTGCCTGGAAACATATTTTTTAATTTTATGATAATGGTAGGTTGCCTCCAGAGGGCCAAAATCGAATTCACACACATGAAGCGCTTCTTTAGGATAACTTCTGCCGCATTCCTTACACTTCAAACGATCAAAAAATTCTTTCACGATTTATTCCTTTGTGATGCTTACCGAGGCTTGCTTTGAAGGAAGAAAAGGCAAAAATAAAGAGAAAGAAACTTCCTCTCATCCTCCCCTTAACTTCAAAGGGCTGGGCTTGGCACCTAGACGAAAAGAGTTCTTTTCCGGTTGCCGCGGCTTCACAGGGCCAGTCCCTCCACCGCTCTCGATAAGAGTTTTTGACTATTAAGCATAAAGGCCTTCGTTAAGTTGTCAATAAAAATAAAAGCAATAAGGCAAAGAAAAAGAGCGGGAATAAAGTAAAAGCTTAATATAGTAATCTTTGTAAATTTTTCGATCCATTAGTTTATCATCAAACTATGCTTGCAATCGTCTTTCTTCAAAGCGAATATCATAGGAAAAAAAATTCATGAACTGTCCACGGCATCAATCAGATCCTTTTTGGAAAATCGCTCTAGAGGAAGCAAAAATTGGATTTGAAGAAGGAGGAATACCTATCGGTGCCTGCCTTGTCTACAAAGATAGAGTGCTTGGAAGGGGAAGAAACCGTAGGGTCCAATTGGGTAGCGTTATAAGGCATGGCGAAATGGATTGCTTAGAAAATTCGGGACGCTACCCACCAAAAGTTTATCACAACGCCATACTCTATACGACCCTTTCTCCATGTTGGATGTGCACGGGAGCTATTCTCCTCTATGGAATAAAAAAAGTCGTCATTGGAGAAAATCATAACTTTAAAGGACCTGAAGAAGTCCTTGTACAGCATGGGGTAGAAATTATTCACCTCGATGATGAAGAATGCAAAAGATTATTAACTTCCTTTATTGAATCAAATCCTGAGCTATGGTTTGAAGATATAGGAAAAATCACTGACTAGGGCCTTAGATGCATCCAAAAGATCGAGCACTTTCCGATCTAGAAGAAAGAGTGGTTGCTTGCCGTCTCTGTCCGAGGCTTGTAGCCTGGAGGGAAGAAATATCAAAGCATAAACCAAAAAGATTTGCCAAAGAAACTTATTGGTCCAAACCCGTTCCTGGATTTGGAGATAGTTCTGCCAAGCTACTCATTGTTGGGCTTGCACCAGCAGCTCATGGGGGAAACCGTACTGGTAGAATCTTTACGGGCGACCGGAGCGGAGATTTTCTGTTCGATGCCCTCTACCGCTTTGGCTATTCCAACAGTCCATTATCTATTGGAAAAAACGATTCTTTGGTCCTTAATAAAGTCTACATTACGGCTACGGTTCGGTGTGCGCCTCCTAATAATAAACCGCTTTTAGAAGAAATTATCAATTGCAGACCGTATTTGATAGAAGAATTAAACATTCTAAAAAACATCCATGTCATTTTGGCTTTGGGCCGCATTGCCTTTGATGGTATCTTTAAAACACTTAAAATTATGGCCAAAGAAAAAGGAGAACTTTTTCCAGTCAAAAAGCCCTCCTTTAGCCATGGAATCGAACTAACCCTCCCGGATGGCAAAATTCTTGTGGCTTCCTTTCATCCAAGCCAACAAAACACCTTTACAGGTAGACTCACCAAGAGCATGTTCGATGCTGTTTTAAAGCGGATTGATCAACTTTTAAATAGCTAGGCGCTTAGTTCATCATACTGCCAGGACTGCGTGATCTGTCTTCTACGGAGCAAACTATAGCAATTTGTATGATTGTTCTTTCAGATAATTTGAGAGACAAAAGGGTTGGAACAGTTTCCATAACACTGGCACTTTGTTGCTCAGTAATGCATAGCTTGAACCTGTCGCGTAAGATGGTCAGCCTTCAAAAGGCCGCCAGAATTCCTGAGGGGTTCTGCCCCAACGCTGCGGTGATGGGAACGCGAGGGCAAGCTTTTGCCGCAAGCCCGCACGGCGGGCGGACGCCAGCGCTACGCTCTTGTGCGGTTGCCCCAGAGCTATTCCGTGCCGAAGCCGAAGCTAACTGGCGTACCATTGCCTATGCCCGTGTTTCCAGCCCCGATTAGAAGGACGAGCTGGAAGGGCAGAAACAGATGCTTGAGCTGTTCTGTGCCTGCCAGGGCTGAACGTTTGAGGCCATCGCGAACGTAGGGTCTGGCATGAAATCTCACACGAGGGGTCTCAAGCGGCTGCTCGATGCTGGCATCAGTGGCAAGATTAAGTGGCTGGTCGTCCTCCACAAGAACCGGCTGTTGTGCTTTGGTACAGAACTGGTATTTGCCACCTACAGGGCGAAAAACGTGGAAGTGGTCCTTCTCAACCAAGACAAAGAGACGACCTTCGAGGAAGATTGGGCCAAGGGCGTGTTGGAAATCATTGCAATGTTTAGCGCTTGGCTATGCGGGGGAGTCGCTTGCGCAAGAACCAGAAGCTATTGGATGATGTCAAAAAAGCTGTGGAGGAATCTCAGTCGGGATCATCGCTACATAATCGCGCTGGTCTCACACAGTATTTAGGTCACCTCCTTCGCCAAGGCAGCGGGGACCACACGGTTCAGATACAACTGGGTGCTGACCAAGTGGTAGAGACTTTATGCGGGGGGGGGAAAGCCAAGCACCTGCCTGCCCAAGCTCTCGCAGCCTTCCTTCCGTCACCAGCTCAACGCCATGAAACGCGAGCAATTCCCCTGTATGCTCGAAGTCACCAAAAACGCATCACAGATGGCAATTGGGCAGTTGGGAGTCGCCTGCAAGAACTTCTGGGCAGGACGCGCAAAGTACCCGAAGTACCGCAAGACAGGCGGGCCTGACTGTTTTCCCCTGACTAGAGAGCTCGGGTTAGCGGACAATGCTCCGATTCCCAAAAGCACACGGTTGCCGGCGACAGAGAATGCGAGAAAGGTAATAGCCAAGATGTCCAGCCTCCACGCCCGCATTGACAAAATCGGGCAGGACGCCTGTCGCCAGTTCACGTCCAACCTCACCCGACGGCTTCATTCGATTGTCATCAAAGACTTGAATGGGGAGGGGATACTGAAAAGCCATCCCCTGGCTCGGTCCATTGCCGACGGGAGTGTTTTCGAGTTCTGGCGGCAACTAGAATACAAGGCGGAATGGTGGGGGTGGCCGATCGCTGGTTTGCGTCCAGCAATACCTCTTTGGCTTGGTGGGAAGGGTCAGAAGAAAATACCGCTGACTGTTCGCCTGTGGACCTGCCTGGACTGTGGAAGCCTCCAGGACTGGGAGGTGAATGCGACCAGCAATCACCTGGGGTATGGCTTGGCAGTATTGGCGGCTCTATGGCAAGTGCTGTCAGATGTGAAGTATGGGGAAAGGAAAGCTCTGGCCGTCGTCGCCACAAGAAGGCGGTGTGAAACTGGCCTCGAGGAAGCAAGAAATCAGCTTTGTTTCTGCTGACGAGCCGAAATGAGAAAGTCTAACGGAACGCCTTTCCATGCTATAGAAAAAGGGTATAAGAAGGCTGGAGAGGGATAATAGGAAAAGGGTTAGACCACCTGCTTATGTCTCTTTCACGTATATTATCTGAGTCTATGGTCAGGTCAGCTCTTCAAACTCTTTGCAACTGAGAAGCTAGCTGCTTTGATGGTCTTAAGTTATTTAGTTTTTTTAAGCCATGGGAGGAGGGTTTTGTCAAATTTCTCGAACAGGGGGTCATCCTTAAGAAAAGAAGAGGAATTTTAAATTGCTATATAATTATAAAAAAAATTCAAATCTTTCAGTGAATATCAAAAGTTCCATGAAATTCCTCCGTAAATAGCCCAACCATCTCCAGGCCAAAAGTACGTTTGTTTTGACAACGGAATCTTTCCTCCATTAGAGGCATCAAAAACATCACTCACCATTGCTACATAATGCTCGTTGGTTAAGTTCCTTCCGTCTAAATAAATGGATAGATGTTTTTTGGGATTTTGATATCCAATCCGAAAACCAAGCAAAGCAGTTCCAGGAGCAAATGTTGTGTTAACCAGATCCACTGGATAAGTGGACCATGCCATAACATTGGGTCCAATATAAAATCCAGAAGGATGCATATATAACAATTGTGCCATATAGGAATATTCAGGCACGCCAAAAAGTTGATTACCACTTAGATGTATCTCTTGATGCGTTGTAGGTGAAAAAAAATTCCCATTTAAATAAAACCGATACCAATCAAAAATCTGATAGAGCACAATTTGATCCTGATTTTGTGGGTCGGAATCGCTAACCATTAAACCCCTAGCCAGGGTGGTATTGAGACTGATTTCAATTCCACGATGAGTGGTTGGAGGAGCATTAATTGTATAAATTAGAGTATTAAGTGGAGGATTTAAAGAGACTTCAAGCAGTTCGTTTGTAACCCATGATTGAAAAAAAGCAAAACTCCAATTAAATCTATCCCATTGGCCTCTGGTTCCAATCTCAGCTGTGATGGCATTTTGAGCTCTATTAGGGTATAACGCAAGGTTGGGTGGTAAAGCGTTAGGGGAGATTGCCGTTTCATAAAGAGAAGGGGGTTCAAAGCTTCTTGCTACGCTGGTATAGACTTGATTATGAGGGTCCACTTGATACAGAAGCCCCAGTTTAGGATTGAATTGACTAAACGTCAGTGTGGTATCGACACTTCGATGAATGAGATCTTTATAAGCTTCGTTCGTCAACCGATCGTAAACAGCTTGTAAAGCTAGATTAATAGAAAATTTTTCGTTAACCCAGAATTGATCATAAGCGTAGATGGGTATATTTACGACAGTCATATTATATGTGGCCATTGGAGCTCCCTGAATAGTTCCCAAAAGCTTATTCCAATTCTCTTGATAGAACTCACCCATTGGCATGGCCCCAGCAACAATCAAGTTCCGATGTCCATAAAGGTCCATGGTATTTGTATAGTTGCAGGGTAGAGAGAAGAAATTATTGGAGCTTTGGAAAAAAAGACCATAAAAAGTTATCTGATGGAGATTGGTCCAAGAAATTCCCATGTTTACGGTTTGATGTTGATCAATAGTATAGGTTGCTTTGTCGGCTAGTCGGGTGGTGTCCCAAAATTGCCGATAGTCTCCCTCCACATAGGCTGGATTAGCTGTGGTAGGATCCGTTAAGACTTCCTCAAGAGCAAGAGGCCCAGGAACTTGCCATTGCTGGTTAGAATAGGTAAAATAGATCCGATTTTCAGCATTTGGTGTGATCTTATAGCCTATGTTTGTGTTCAACCAAGCATTGTTAAAGCTGTTGTGAAAACGATAGCCTTCTGCTGAAGCATCGGATAGAACTGCAAAATAATCTGTCTTGGACTCCACACCAGCTGCTTCAATGGAACCTTGTAGCCAGCCAAAACTACCAGCTGTAAAATAAGCTGAATAGGGAGGGGCAGTATAGCCAGTGTATGTGACGAAGTTTACGGCTCCAAAAAGTGTTGCAAATCCATAATTAAAAGCCTCGGCTCCACGAGATATCACAGAATACTGATAAGCCAATGGATCAAACTCCCCTTGATTAAACAGCACTCCATCTGGAGGGTTTAAGGGAAGCCCATCTTGCAAAAACCATATTCCTCTTTCAGTCCCTGCTCCAGTCGATAGGCCAGATCCCCTAATTGATATTCGGAAGGCATTAGGACCGGTAAATCCAGGTTGGGTCCATATGCCAGGTTGAAACAAAAAAAGATCTTGCAAAGTTGCTGCTCTGCCCTGACGGACTCGCTTAGCTTCTATAAGATTGGAACTTGCTGGAAGTTCATTTAATAATTCTTGCATTTTTTGTGCGGATGGAACAGTTAAAGAAGGCTCAGATTCAGAGACCTCCACTTCCGGCATAACCACTCTGGTATTTGGATTAGGTGATTCCTGAGATTGCTGACCATTTAATGAACCAAAATTTATACTATTATTTATTATACATAATATAAATAGCTTTCTTACTAAAGAATAGTTACAATATTTCATTATATATATGATTTCATGATTCATATATAAATACAATTATTAAGTATCATATATAATGATATTTTACATTATGACAAAGCAACGACAATATTGCGCAAAATCGTATCTGGTAATATGAGAGTATTATTTTTTTTATTTCACAATGTGACGATAGAATGGAAAATGTGTATATTCTAATTACATCATTAATTTTTACTTGAATGCAGCTATTTGGTATCAAATAGGAGTTATTTACTAAAGGATGTAGAAATGACAATGGGACAATTAAGGAAGATAATAAAAGAGAAAGATAAAAGAAAGTTTTTTGGATTGCTTACGGTCAGATGAATGAGAAAAATCCTGCTTTATTACCTAAAAAAACAATAGAAATCGTTGCCAAAAAGCTTCACCTATAGTCTAATTCTGTGAGTCATAAAAACTGGATTGCGTAGAAAAGGGAACCGATAATGCCAATGAAAAACACAATTACAATAAGCATGTTATAATTGTAATAATTTCTATTTAATTAGTATTAGTTTGTTTTTCACGATTTATTAGTAACCTATTGAGCTTCTGGAAATACAATATCAACATATATGGCCAGATGCAATAAAGAGAGAAATTCTGCGCTGCTGCATTTATGAAAGCTGTGCGGAGCGTCACTCAAAAACACCTTCTTCTTGCCCAATGAAATGGGGCATAGACGATTCTTAGATCGGTGTGTTAAAGGTCAATTTATCCAATAAAGATGATTTTTCGGGATCAATTCTTATCCCGTCATGACAATCCGTTCGATTAGAAGCCCTGGCGATTTATTTGTGGATGGGCCCACTGGAGTCTGTGATTCTCACGGCAGGTGGACACAAAACTACTTGAGTTTACACAAAAAATTAGCTTAGCAGTGGGCAAGGTTGTGCACCAACCTTGCTCACTGCGCTGCCCAGCCTACCTGAGAAAAAACAAGCAAAATAAGGACACAAAGGGAGTCAAAAAACATTTATGACTTTGTTCTCGACCTTTTTCAGCGGTGTAACTGAATGCTTTCTTTATAGCTTCGTAAAGTCTTTCTATTTTATCTTAAAAAGTAAGTTGAGATACTAGCAATCCAAACGGTTTTAAAGTTCAAAATTTATTCTTATAGGCTGACTCTGGTGATGCTCCCCTGAGCAGGCTTGATCAATAGGTATATCGACTGGCTTGTCTATCCTTTGGACATAATTTTTGGCAATGAGCCATTCTTCAAGTTCCTGACCACTGATATCAGCAAGCATTTCGCCATTGACTTCAACGCATGGAGAAAAAGGCTGCCCACTTTTCATAATCATCTCCTCCATGTTTTCAGGATAATTAATGATGTCTTTATCTTCGTAAGGAAGGTTGTATTTCTTCAAAATAGCTCTTACCCCGTTACTCCAACCACAAGATGGTTTTAAATAGGCAACAATACGTAGATTACTCATGGCAATTACTATATCTAGATTACACTTTTTGACTAGAAATTTTTTTAATAAACTAAAATTTTTCTTAGATTCTGACAATCCGCCTCTACGCCATTTTCTTTAGGAGTTTCCAAAACCATAGGCAAGCTAGCAAATCGACTATCTTCCATTATCCTTCGGAATGGTTCAAGGCCAATAGTCCCTTCTCCAATATGGGCGTGCCGATCAACGTTTGAGCCAAAAGGGCTACTTGAATCATTGAGATGAAACGCAGCAATTCTAGAGAGGCCTAAAGCAGCTGAAATTTTTTCAATCAATTCTTCATACCCTTCCTTGCTTTTTACGTCGTATCCTGCTTCCCAAAGATGGGCAGTATCTAAACAAAAACAAAAACGTTCCGGCTTGTTTAGTCTCTCAAAGATCGCTTTTAGTTGTTCAATATTTCTTCCAATCTGGCCGCCTTGACCCGCCATTGTTTCAAGGGCAATTTTTACCTCTTCTGCTTCGGTCATCTCCATCACTAGATTTAATCGAGTAGAGAGAACTTCAATTGCTTCTATTGTTTTCTCTACTGCAGAACTGCCAGGATGCAAAACGACAAATGGCAGAGTGAGCTTTGAGGCTATAGCCATTTCTTGGAGCAATGCGTGGATGGATTTTTCCGCTGTCTGTTCTGTCGAAGCGCAAAGGTTGATTAAATAGCTGAAATGACCAAAAAAAAAGATCCTATATTTTTCTTTTAAACTTAAAAATTGAGCTATATCTTCTGGATCTACTATTGGATCTTCCCATCTTCGACAGTTTTTCAAAAAAATTTGCGCAGCACTAAAACCGCAAGCTTTTGCACGTAAAACTGCAAATCGAAATCCACCGGCGATCGAAACATGCGCTCCGACAAGTCTAGATTTTATCTCAGCAGGCAAAAGGGGATGTTGACACATTTCCTGCTTTGGTAATCTCTCTTTAGTGCCCATTTTTAGGTTCCCATTTTTAAAAAACCTTAGATTTCCAGACTGGGGAAGCAAGCTTTCCGGTCCCATGATATTCAAAGAGCTGGCTGATAGGATAGAGCAAATAGCCCATGGGACCCCGCATATTGACCCGCATATCCATATCGAGATTATCTCGGATAAAATCGTATTTTCCAGAGCCTAAGACCGAAAAAGTAAAACTAGAAATTTTCAGGTCTTTAGTCAAAATACAACCATCTTTGATATTAAAACTAGCAGAAGCTTCATCGGCTCTAGCCATTGCAAAATCGGTGTCTTTTGTACTTAAAGAGGTAGAAATGATTCCTAAAAAAGGGATAGACATAATATAGCCATCATGAATCTCAATTTTCCCATCCCCTTTAAGAGAATAAAGATCTCCTAAATTTCCACCAAATTGAGTTTTGAAATTAAAAATTCCAGAATCTTTTTCGTTTTTAAATATTGTTAGCATGGCCTTATGAAAATCCCCATGCGTGATAGCAAATTGAGTGTGAAATGGAATCGTCTTCCGCCACAAACTGGAAGTATAAACTCCTTGAATGGTTCCATCGAAAAGAAAGCCGTGATGGACTTTGATGGTTAATTCCCTGCCTTTTAAGAAGATTTCTCCTTTGGGTTTGGTCAGAGGAAAGGTCACTTTAAAAATATCCAGATCCATAACAGAGGAAGAGACTACCTCGATATGCAAGTCAGTTTTTGGTTCTTTAGAATTTTTATCTATATCAACAACCCCGTTGACTTTTAAAAAAGGAGGAGAGTGGAACCGATAAGGTTTGACATAGGAATAAAATTCTTTTCCAAGAGCTGGTGCCGATTCGATGACGTTGACAGAAGAACAAAGATTGGTGATCCAAACAAGTTTTTTTTGAAAATTATGTCGAATGGTTCCGTTGACTGTTCCTTCTGGACGGCTGACTTGTAAGTTTGGTAAAAAAAGCTCGTAGTTGGAAAAAGTAAAATCCGATTCTGCCGATTTAATTAAAACTCCTTGATAAATAAAATTATTTATTAGATAGTGGCCAGAATAGACCCATTGCTTAGGATCTAGTGCAGGACCTCGGATTTCTAAGCTCACTGAAGGAAATTCTTTATTGAATTCTGTAACATCCAAGATCCTATCAAATTCAGATCCAAAAAAATTTTTGAAAATCTTAGGATTTATTCTATTACTGCTAATTTTTGCCCAGATAGTGGAATGAAGCCTATCCCAAAGCATTTCTCCAATCAACATCCCATCGGCAGTTTTTAGCTTAATCTCGGGGATAAATAGTTTCTTCCCATCATAAGCGATTGGTAAGGATAACTCGCTCAACTGATTGCCATAATAAGAAAAATTATGGCAATGGATGTCTACGACCAGACTGGTCATCTTCTGCTCTCCCCATTTTGTAGTCAAGCGACCACTGAAAGTAGGCAAATCATTGAATTTTAAGTTTTCAAAAGTCTTTTGCCAGCTTTTGTCCAATGCTGCTTTTAACAAAGTAATATCAGCGCTGCTGAGAAATTCGATAAACGAATTAGATCCTTTAAAATCTATTTCTCCCCATGCTGACATTTCTCCTCTAGGGAGTTCAATGGTAAATTCTTCAACCTGTAATACTCCACTGTTGAGTCTTAGCTCAGCAAAAATATTGTCAATAGGAGCGTTCTTAAACCATAGTTTTTTAGAGGATAGTTGAAAGGCTGCTGCTGCATTTTCCGGGTTTTTAGTACTAAGGTTAAGTGCACCTTCAAGCAGAAGTGGTTTTTGGGTTTCCAGTTGATCCAATGTGGCCATCACTTTTGACCATACTGCATCGATCCACTGGATTTGTTCCTCGGTTTGTGGATAAAAAGGAGGAAATCCGTTGAGCTCAATTTTGCCTTTAAGATCAAAATTTATATTAAGAATCCTGCCGCTGGCTTTTTTAATTTCTATGGCATCAGCCAGGAGCTTGACTGAAGCGTTGACCTGATGGATTTCTAGTTCATTGTGTGGAGTCAGAGGAATCGAAATCGTTGCGTTGGAAACAATGGCACTTTGTATCAACGGCTGGCCTTTCCACCATGAATACCATCCGACGGATAGATAAACTTTATCGACTTGGAGCCATATCGATTGTTTGTCTTTTGCACGGAATACGACGACTCGGTTGGCTATAAGATTGCCTTTGGGATCGATGGAGAGTTTATCTAGAGATATAATCATTCCACGGGATTCCAGTTCAGAAAGAACAAAACGTTTGACTGGCGATGGGAAACCGAAAAAGCGAAGGTAAAGAAAAAGACCTAGTATAATCCCTATTAAGGCTAAAATAAAGAGAAGGAGGAGCTTTTTTGTGAACGAACAAAAACTACACCAAAGTGCAAAAGGCAGACGATACGGAACAACTTCTGTGGAAGTTTTTTCTTTTTTGTCGATAGCTTCAGATTTTGGTGTCTTTTTGTGCACGTACAATTAAGATATACTATTCATTTTTGAAAGTTATGACAGAATTAACGCTTTTAGAAAAGATTGTTGCGCTATGTAAAAGAAGAGGCTTCGTTTTTCCTTCTTCAGAAATCTATGGAGGAATTAATGGGGTATGGGACTATGGTCCACTGGGGGCAGAACTGAAGAACAACATCAAAATGTCATGGTGGAAAGCCATGACACAGCTAAGAACGGATGTGGTTGGATTGGATGGTTCCATACTAATGAACAGGGAAGTATGGAAAGCAAGCAGTCATGAAGAGCAATTTGCCGATTGGTTTGTAGACTGTAAACTCTGTCATGCCAGGTTCCGATTGGATCATTTAAAAGAAAGTGCTTGTCCGTTACATCCTTCAAAACATCCAGGAGACTGCGGAGGAGAATTGACTGAGCCGAGGCGATTTAATCTTCTTTTTAAAACTTATGTTGGCCCTCTGGAAGAAGAAAGCACTCTGACCTATCTAAGACCGGAAACAGCTCAGTCGATTTTTGTGCAATTCAAAAATGTTTTGGAAAGTTCTCGAATGAAAATACCCTTTGGAATAGCCCAAATAGGAAAAGCGTTCAGAAACGAAGTTAATCCAAGAAATTTCATTTTTCGTTCCAGAGAATTCGAACAGATGGAACTTGAATATTTCATTCCTCCTGATACCGGCTTTCAGTATATTGAAGAATGGAAAGAACAACGGATCTTATGGTATGAGTCTATTGGTATTCCAAGAGCTCATATTCATGTTCGCGATGTACCAGAGGAGGAAAGAGCATTTTATTCTAAAAAAACCTACGATTTAGAATATGATTTTCCTTTTGGCAGGCAAGAACTCGAAGGAATAGCCTACCGAACGGATTTTGATCTCAAACAGCATGCCACTTTTAGTGGAAAATCTTTAGAATATTACGATGAAGAAAGAAAATGTAAATATATCCCCCATGTTGTCGAACCGAGTGCTGGCGTCGATAGAACTCTTTTAGCCTTACTTTGTGAAGCCTATAGGGAAGAGGAGGTCCTCGGAGAAAAAGGAGAAAAGGAAAAGCGCGTTGTACTCGGGTTTTCTCCAAGAATTGCCCCGATAAAAGTTGGGATATTTCCTCTTCTAAAAAACAAGATCGATATTGTTTCTAAAGCTAAAGAGGTCTTTAGGCTATTGCAAAAACATTTTAAGTCGTTTTATGATGAATCTGGAGCGATTGGGCGGCGATACCGACGAATGGATGAAATTGGAACACCCTTCTGTGTGACGATAGATTTTGAAACATTAGAAGGAGTAAGGGAGGGGGCACTGGTTGGGAAAAAAAATACTGTGACCGTTCGTTATCGAGATAGTATGAGGCAGGATAGAGTTATGATTGAGGAGCTTGTAGATTTTCTTAGAGAAAAGATTGAATAGAAAGCAGGCTCCCTTTAGCTATTCTTTTTTAGAGCTTCAAAGTTTAGGACAGCAGGCGCTGTTCTTTTTGGCTATTGCTACTAATGGTTGCCATAATTTTTGAGGCTTTTTCCCGAGCTGCTTCCATTTTTGGATAACGGATTTCTCTATATCCTTTTATTTCCTCAGGCAATTTGAGGATGTCTACCCAGAGTCGATATTCTTGCACAGTCGAGTAGTCGAATCCTTTGCAAAGAGAGAGGAACCAATCTCGAAAGGCTCTTTCATTAGCATGCCAACCAGGGAGAAGCCGTCTTAAAAATTTTGCTCTTTTCATAAGCTGAAGCATCCACTGAGAAGATTTCAATCGAAATCTAATCCTCAGTTTTCCAATAACAAATTCCGGGCAGGTCCAATGCTTGTAAACAATCTTGTCTCCTTTGTCAAAATGAATGTGTAGTTTCTGCAAGTCTTGTGATATGGTTTTGGGTTCCGTCAGAAGCCTTGCCACTTCGATTTCGTCTTTGATAGCCATGCATTTGTAGATGTTTTCAATGGCTGCTTTTGTCGCGGCGAATTGGAATTGGGCTTCGTCTTTAATTAAAATGGATTTGATGGCATCGAAATAGAGCTGGGCATAATTGATGTCTTCGTAAAGATATAAATTTTTGAGTCTTACACTAAAAGCCCGAATTGTAGGTGTATCCAGAGGATAGGAGGAGATCTCTGAGTTCCATTTCCATAGTTTTTGCGCCTCTTCTTTGTTGGATTTCTGGAGTTGATTAATGAAGGCATCCCATTCTTGATGGTAATCTTGAATTGGTGCTTGCTCATTGTGCTTCGCGATATCTAGGGAACCCGTAGCTAGGGCTCTGCCAACGGAAAAAGCTTCGAAGTTTATTGGACTTGCTTTGCCGAGAGTCTCTTGTACCGCCCATTCTATGCTTTCTAGAGAAAAAGGGAGTAGTCCAGACTGAAAGGCTGCTCCAACAACCATAAGATTAGAATAGAGCTTGTTATCAAAGTATTCTTCAGAAAGGCGTGAAAAAGGAAACTTTAAATACTTGTTTGGATTGATCATGGAAAGAATTTTTTCTTCGAATTGCTCAAAACTAAGTTGATCCTTTCCAAGTAACGAGCGGACGGTTTGAGTAATCGTTTCATTAAGAATCAGTGAGGTTTTTTCTGGAGAAGCAACTCTGTAGCGGCCTACTGGATCGATGATCCTGGCTGTTTCTAATGGATCCAAACCCAAAATCAGATCCGCATCCCCATAATTTCCAATTGGGGTAATAGGCGGGCTGTCTCCTTCAGATTTAGGGTAGAAAACAATTTGAGAAACTACGGAGCCATTTCGAATCGCTAGGCCATTGCGATCGCAAAATTGCACCCTGTATCCATCCCTATGCCCTGCTCTCACAAGGACAGCAGTAACACTGGCAATCCCCATTCCCCCCACTCCAGCTACGACGATTCGAAATGGCTTCGTCAAATTTTCTCTACGTGGTAAATCCAATTTTAAATTTTCTTTTTTCGCAGTCGATCGAGGCGAGCTTCGATAAACAGTTAGCTCTTCAAAGGCTGGACAGGCTCCAACCCTAGCACATGCCCCATCAGCTATGCACCAGGATAAGTCGGTAGCCATCTTTTTCCCAAAATCGGTTTCAACAAAAGTTAATCCTGGACAACCTGTGGCTAGCGTACATTCCAAGCAAAATTCGCAAACATCGGGATTAATAAAGACATATCTTTTCTTTGGAATATATCCTTTTTCCCTAAGTTCTTTCCTTTCTCTACTTGTTTGTCTGCGCTGAGAAACAATGGCGCATTCCTTTTCGGCAATCACCACTTTTACCCCATCTTTCAAAAGGGTGCGCTCTAGAAGCATTTTATAACTTTCTCTGGACGCAGGATTGAGTCTATAGATGGGAACGCCAGTTTTTTCAGTCACCGAAGCAATAATTTTTTCTATGTCCTGAGAATCTGTTCGGTCACCGAGAAGGTCTTTATCTAGAGCTGGGGTTGTTTGATGCCCAGTCATAGCAGTGGTCCTATTGTCCAAAATAATGTAGGTGATATCTTGTCCATTTTTAACGGAGTTGGAAATGGCGATCATCCCAGAATGGAAAAAGGTGGAATCACCCATGAATACCACTTGTTTGTTTTTAATAAATGGGTCGATTCCTAATCCTGTGCCTCCCCCCAAACCCATGCCACTGTAATTATGCATTAGGTTTTGAAAAGGTTCGAACATCAGCATAGTATAGCAGCCGGTATCCCCATGAAACACAAGTTCAATAGGATCAGATTGGTATTGGGATTTCATGTATTGGGGATTCTTAAAATCTTTTTGGATTTCTAGAAGTACGGCTGCTGAATCTCTGTGAGGACAACCAGGACAGAAGGTGGGAGTCCTTATTGGTAGATTAAAAGAAGTCCTTGAATTACCTTCTAAAGTAAAACCTCTGAAAGAACTTGTTCTCTCATTGCTTATCGACAGTGTGGAGAAAAGAGGGCTTAATATTTGAATAAGGATAGAAGGATCTAGCCCCCCTGTTGTGGGAATGCCTTGGAGTCCAAAAGGAAATTTTTTCCCATAAATTTTTTTTGTAATTCCTTCCTGATTAAAGAGCAAAACAAGGGCTTCTTCAACAAAAGCCCTTCTTTCTTCTATCACGTAGAGTTCTTCGACGGCTTCGGCAAATGGAATGATAACCTCAGGATTTAAAGGATACGATAAACCGAGCTTTAAAATAGGGATTTGCCCATACATCCCAAGGGTGTTTAATGCTTGAAGGAGGTAACAATAAGCAAGACCAGAGCTAATAAAACCTATTTTTTTGCGGCCTTTTTTCTGATCCAAAAATTCACTTTTATCTATTCCTAGCTCCTTAGCTTTGGACCAAAGAAGGTGATACCGAAAAAGATAATCTTGTTCTCTTTTAGAAGTCCTTGGTGGGAGAATTACCCGATTCTCTAAGTCTATTTCTGAGCTGTTAAGCAAAAAAGGATTAAGGGCATTGTGAATGGGAAAATGGTTTTTCTTCACAGAGACCGTACCACCACCATCGGCTTGATTGGTCGTGACTAAATAGCCTATGAAAAGATTAGAATGCCGGGAGAGAAGAAATCCTAAATTAATCCAATCTTTCATCTCTTGGATTGTTGAAGGCTCTAAAAGAGGCATATGAAGATGCTTGCAAAGAAAGCGAGAATCTGCTGGAGCTTGAGTTGAATCATTCCATGGATCATCCCCAATGATGACAATTGCCCCTCCTTCAGGATGACTGCCACATAGATTACCTAGTGCTAATCCATCGGAAGCCACATGGAACCCAACACTTTTCATGGCTGCAACAGCTCTTAGGCCAGCCATCTGTGAGCCGTTAAGCATAGCCGCAGCCAGAGCCTCATTATTGGCAAGGATTGCCTGAATGCCGTGTTCTTTTAGCAAGCAAGCAATTGATTCAACTGAATCAAAAATACCAGAGATGGGTGAACCAGGATAGCCTGTTATGAGATGAACACCTCCATCAGTTTCAAGAAGTCCTTTAACGATAGCCTCATTACCAGTATAAACTTCAAAGCCCTCTTCTTTAAGAAATCTTGGATCGGCTGCTGTGATAATACTTTTAGTTGCCATGAAATATTTTTGTAGTTGTATTATAGCTCTTATGAAAAGTAAATCATTATAAAAATGTTAGTTTCGTTTTGATTTAAAAAGAACTTGCCGATTTTCTTCCTCTAATTCATATTTGTTTTGGAAAAGGAGAAGGAGGCGAGGAGACACATAAAAGTGATGTAACTCCAAAGAAGAAAATAAAATTTTAGGGAGACTTTTTAGTAAAAGCAAACGATAAATAAAAAAGGAGTTTTTATGAAAAAAATGACAAAGTATCTTACAGTCCTCTTTTCTATTGTTGTTTGTGGTACGTTTTTTGCCACTCAAGGTCATGGACGGATGATTCAGACTACAAGAGGGGATATGGTTATTGTAGGAAAACAGGGGAATAATTACTTAGGGAAATCAGGAGAATGTCCATCCTGCAAAAAAGAAAAGAAACAGAAAAAGACTGAATAAAATGTTTTGTTAAAGAGTTTTGTTATAGAGTGGAATTATTAAAAAAAAGCCAAAGGAAAAAACCTTTGGCTTTTTTATACTATCAAGCAAAGCATTACTTTTTTTTGTACACTCTATTCCTTATAAACAGATCGACCAGCGATGGGATGGTTTTTATGTAATCTTCTCTCAAGAGGAGAAGTTTCCTTGGGTATAGTTAGGAGCATAAAGCTTTTGAATTTTTGATGTTTCGATAAACAAACATTGGCTCTTCAGATTTATTATTTTCTGGTGCGTTTATCTCTTCTACAATCTTTTCAATGAGATGATGGTGTGGAGAATAAATGCAGGCAGGATCAGTTGCTGAAGCATCGGCTGTGAACAAGAAGGCTTGACAGCGACAACCCCCAAAATCGATTTCTTTGCGAGGGCAACTCTTGCATGGTTCGGGAAGAAAATCGGTCCCTCGGAATTTATTGAAGGCTTCAGAATTCCACCAGATATTCTCTAAATTATCTGATCGGATATTTGGAAAAGAAAGGGAGCGGATGTCACGTGCGCTTTGGCAAGGTAAAACCGTTCCGTCAGCTGAAACAGTCATATATACTTTAGCCCATCCTTGAAGACAAGGTTTTGGAAACGGACTATAATAATCGGGGATTACAAAAAGAATTTCCATCTTCCCTTTATACTTTTCTTTTGCTCTTGAAGCTTCTTTAGCAGCCTTTTCCACTTGATGCCTTCTAGGAAGTAACTCCTTTCTGTTATGTAGAGCCCAACCATAGTACTGGGTGTTAGCCAGTTCTAGCCTCTGAGCCCCTAAGGCTGCCGCGAAATCTATAATTTCAGATATTCTTTCAATGTTATGTCGATGAATGACAACGTTAATCCCTAAAGGAATAGAAAATTCATTAATGAGCTGAACGGCTTCTAATTTTTTTTCAAAGCTCTTTTTTACTCCTGAAAAAAGATCAGCACTTTCGGGCCTGCAATCCTGAATGCTTAGCTGAATGCTGTCCAATCCAGCTTCTTTTATCTCTTTTAAAAGTTTCCTGTTAATCAAGGTTCCCCCTGTACTCATATTCGAATAAAACCCTAGGTCATGAGCAGTACGAATCAAAACAGGCAGGTCTTTTCGTACTAATGGCTCACCTCCAGAAAAATAAACTTGCAAAATTCCAAGTTTTTGAGCCTCTTGAAGGACTCTTATCCACTCTTCGGTAGACAGTTCGTCTTTCAACCATTTCGAGTATCCTAGGGTATTACTGCAATAAGGACACTGTAAAGGACAGTGAAAGGTCAGCTCACAGAGTAAGGATAAGGGTAATAACTTTGGGGTGGACATACAAATTTTTTAATTAAGTTGAATAAACCCCTTTTCACATAGGGTTAATATAAAATTCCATATATCTTTTTCTACCGCAACCCTGTCGATGGAATATTCTTTGGATAGTTCGGTAACAATATCATCAACTTTTCTCTTTCCATCACACAAAAGCAAGATTTTGTAAGCAGTTTGGTTTAGAAAAAGGAGTCCTTCTGGATACAATAGAACCGGCTTTTGTCTTGCCTGATCAAATTTGAGCCGTGCTTTCGAGGAAAGAGTTGGGATTTTATCAGAGTGCATAGGGAGGCTTGGGCGTACAAATCCCCAACTGGTAATGCATGTAGAGCGCATCGAGCATCGACCAAAGCAGATCACATTTGAATTGTAAGGCTTCAATCGCGGCAAGCTGCAGGGATTGGGTAGTACATCTTTTAAGCACGAGATCAAGGGTAAATCGGACATCTTTGGGGGCTTGTTCAACTCTTTTTTCAAAATATTTTAATCCTTCAGGATCGATCCACGGATAATATTTTGGGAAAGCTGAAATCCGAATCCTATGTATGGTAGGGGCAAAAAGCTCTGTCAGAGAAGAAGCCATGGCGATTAACCAATGTTGTCCTCTACAGAAATGGACATAAGCATCTACAGCATACCGAACCGTTGGAAGTAAGAACCGATGAGACAAAAGATCTTCCCGACTAAGCCCGACAGCCTTTCCTAGATTAAGCCATCGTTCAATGCCGCCAGGATCTTCTCCGAACCCATCATGATCATGGATCCTAGATATCCAGATGCGCCTCAATTCTCTCTCTGGACAGTTCGATAGGATTGCGGCATCTTTGATGGGGATTTGTTCCTGGTAATAGAAACGATTGGCTACCCATCCCTGCAAGGCCTCTTTGGAGAGTTTGCCTTCGTTCATCAGCAGGTGAAAAGGGTGTTTATCATGATAGCTAATATTTCCTATCGATCTGAGCACCTCTTCGAATTGGGCAGGAGGCAGGGGTAGTTTTGAAACAAATTCTTCTTTCGGTATAAAGGAAGGATAAATAGGCAAAGCATCAAAGGAATTCATCGGAAGAAAATCATAGCAAAAGTTTCATGCCATCGTAAGCAATTTCTATTCCTAAAGAACGCACAGCTTTTGCCTGTGCCGAATCAGGATCAAGCATGGGATTGGTATTGTTGATATGAATGTAGATTTTTTTAGGAATTTGTAGAGTGCTAAGCCAGCTTAGCGATCCGTTTTCACCACCCACAGGAATATGCCCCATTTCTGAAGCTTTTTTCTCTTTAATATTCCAAAGCAAAAGTTCGTTTTCTGACCAAAAAGTCCCATCGACAAACAGGCATTCGGCTTCCTGAATAAATTCTTCTAAACTGCTACTTATCGATGGCAAAGCAGGGCAATAAACAACTTTTAAACCAGATTCATCTTCGATACTTACCGCAATCACATCACCTGGTCGCGGCTCTCTTTTTGCATATGGTGGTGGCCCTCCCGGTAACTCAAAAGCATCAAAAAGCAACGAGCCTATTTTTATTGGGAAAGAGCTTCGTTTCAATCGAACATAGGAAGACAAGATTCGAGCAATTGGATAGTGTTCAGAAATTAGATCCCAAGTGCTGTCAGAACAAACAATCTCAATTTCTTTGCCTTCACGCAAAGAAAGAAGGCCAGAGGCATGATCAATCTGTCCATCAGTTAGAATAATAGCAGCAAATGGAGAAGAACGAATTTCAAGACCGGGAGGCACCAGTTCTAAATGAAGAGCTAATTGAGTAGGCAAATCGATCGATGCATTTAAAAGAATCCACTTTTCCCCCTCCATCCGAACGGCTATAGAGGATTGGGTTCTTCTAAAGGAAAAAACCTCTTTCTTTTCCTTGATTTCCATCCGGGCGCGAACACAATTTGGACAAAGACAATTCCATTGTGGAATCCCTCCACCCGCTCCCGAACCTAAAACTATGACTTCCATATTGGAGCACAAAGGGCAAAGACAGAATTGCCTTTGCCCTTTGTGGAAGCTTTTTAACTCATCGAAGATTAATTCTCAGCAACAAACGCGTAGGCTGTCACTTCCATGCAGAGATTCATCTCTTCGAATGCAGGTTTTTCCCAATTCATGAGTCCTCCTATTTTAAATGAAATTAATAAATTATTTTTTTCTCATTCAATTGCAATTTTTTATTGAAATGCAATTTCAATTTTTTAGATTTTTCTACATTGATTATTTTAATGTAACTCAGAAGCACGACAATCTAAATAAATTTTTTATTTTTTTTTCAATGAGTATTCAAAAAAACGGTTTTTTTAATTTCTTTCTCTTGAAATTTAAGATCTTATCATTCTCCACTCTTTTGATCCATTTGTGGGTCTTCTTTTTGGTTATTATTTTTTCTGCGTTGATTTGTTTTTCCTCCGTAAGAGCTAGCGTTCATCCTTTAGCCTATGTTAGCTGTGAAGGAGGGATTGCCATTATTGATATTGAGAAAAATGAAAAACTCATGACGATTGCACTTCCCGGTAGCATGCTTAGGGGTATTGGTATTGACAAAGAAGGGAAAACCCTTTTTGTCGCTGACAAATCGACTCAATCCTTGCTAATTCTGGATGCGAACAATGGAAAAATAAAAAAAGCGATACGGCTTGGACAAAATCCTGAATTTTTGCGATTACATCCAGAAAGAAAATTCCTCTTTGTTTCCTATGAGCCAGATCTTTTAAAGTCATCAAGCCCTATAGGAGCAAAAATTGCTCAAATTGATATCCAAAAAGAAAGGATAGACAATGAGTTTTCCGGGGGAAACGAAACTGAAGCCATAGAGTTTTCTCAAGATGGATCTAAACTCTTGGTTGCCAATGAGGGAGAAAATTCCATTGGCCTTTATGATATTGAAACGCGACGGGAAATCCGCCGGATAGATCTTCAAAAAATTGGCACAAGACCTCGAGGTTTAAAGAGGGCGCCTCAAGAGGAAATCTATGCGGTGACTTTTGAAAACAGCAATACCTTAGCTTTGTTCGACAAGAATTTTTCTCTTCTTAAAACTACGACCACCGCTTCTGGTCCTTATGGAGTGGCCTTCGATCCATCAGGCAAAAGGCTTTTGCTACTTGCTTTCCGGGATAGAAAACTTCAAGTGTTCGATTCCCAAAATCTGAAGCTTTTGGCGGAAGCTCCTGTAGGTTTGCGAAGCTGGCATTTTACTTTTAGTCCAGATGGAAAAAAAATCTTAGTTGCTAGTGGCCGATCTGATGCTCTCTACATTTTCGATGCGGACAATTACAAAGAATTAGCCAAGATTGAAGGAATAAAAATGCCTTGGGGAATAATCACCTATCCCTTAAGTTATGGAAGTCTAGATAGTCCATAAAATATTTTAATGAATCTGATAAAAAAATTATTTTAATAATTTTTATTTTAGAATATTGATTGATAGGGAAAAATCGGATAATTAAATTAGTAAATGCATTTATTTTGTTATGTTGTTAATAATGACAGGACTGAAGTGTTATTAAAAAAAATTATGATAATCAAATTTAGGAAACGAAGAAAGAAATTCAATTAGAGAACGGATCGATGAGAACAATGAACCAAAAACTACTGGACAGCTTAGCTTTCTATTCTACGAAACCCAATGGGCTTATTCCCTTCTATCATAAAGTACAAGAAGAAATTGGGTATATTCCTAAAGAATTTCTACCTCAGATTGCTTCTTCTTTCAATCTTTCTCAAGCTGAAGTGTATGGTGTTCTTACTTTTTATGCTGACTTTCGAACTAAGCCTCCAGGAAAAAACATCATAAAGATTTGTCGAGCTGAAGCCTGTCAAGCCAATGGCTGTCATAGAGTGATAGAAAAAGCAAAAGAAACGTTGAAAATTGATTTTGGTGGGACGACCGCTGATGGCAAAGTGACATTACTACCTACTTTTTGTTTTGGCAATTGCGCTAATGGTCCTTCGGTGGCTCTCAATGGAAAGCTCTACGGAAGAGTTGATGCTCGAAAAATTGAAAACCTAATCCACTCCTTACCCTAGTTATGCACACCCTTTATATAGCAAAAGATTATTCAGCCATCGCTGTAGGTGCAGACGAGGTGGCTTTTGCAGTAGAAAAAGAAGCTTTCTTAAGGAATATCCCCATCCGGATAGTCCGTACGGGTTCTTATGGACTTTATTGGTTGGAGCCGGTTATAGAAGTCGAACTAGAAGGAGGCAGAAGGATCGCCTATGGGCCAGTGACTGAAGAGGCGATTGGCTCATTATTTGATTCAGGTTTCCTGGAGGGTTCAGACCATCCTCTTTGTTTAGGAAATCTTCAAGAGCATCCTTACTTGAAAAAACAGACAAGATTGATTTTTGAACGAATCGGAAAGAACGATCCTTTATCATTAGATTCTTACATGGCTTGTGGGGGATTTCAGGGATTAAAAAAAGCGATTGAATTGGGTCCAGACAAAGTCATTGATCAAATTACAAAATCTGGGTTAAGAGGCCGTGGTGGGGCAGCCTTCCCAACTGGCATCAAATGGAAAACAACAAAGGGGGCTATCGCTTCCCAGAAATACATCGTCTGCAATGCGGATGAAGGGGATTCAGGAACCTTTTCTGATAGAATGGTTATGGAAGGCGATCCATTCTTGCTCATTGAAGGAATGGCGATTGCTGGGTTTGCTGTAGGAGCTGATAAAGGATATATCTATCTTCGGTCTGAGTATCCGCTTGCTCACGAAGTACTCAACAAAGCCATTGCGGTTTGTAGATCGCAGGGAATATTGGGCAGTCCACTCTTTGGTTCCTCCTTTTCTTTTGATTTAGAGGTTTTTCTTGGAGCAGGAGCCTATGTCTGTGGAGAGGAAACAGCTCTTCTTGAGAGCCTTGAAGGCAAAAGAGGAATGGTAAGGCCAAGACCGCCTTTACCAGCCCTTAAAGGATTGTGGGGAAAACCCACCGTAATCAACAATGTGATTACTCTAGCTTCTGTTCCATGGATTTTGTCTCATGGAGGAGAGGCCTACGCAGCCTATGGAGTCAACCGATCCAAAGGTACTTTGCCGGTTCAACTCTCTGGAAATCTCAAGTATCCGGGACTTGTAGAAGTACCCTTTGGCATATCTCTTCGGGATCTGGTTTATGGTTTTGGAGGAGGCACGCGTAGCGGTAGGCCACTCAAAGCCATTCAAATTGGAGGTCCCTTGGGTCCTTATCTTCCCGAACATCTTTTGGATATTCCTCTAGATTACGAGGAATTAAGCAAAGTCAAAGGGATTGTAGGTCATGGGGGAATCATTGTGTTTGATGATCAAACAAACTTGGCGCATATGGCTCATTATGCCATGGAATTTTGTGCTGAGGAATCTTGTGGAAAATGCACGCCTTGCAGGATTGGTTCGACCAGGGGCATGGAGTTAATGGAAAAAATTTTAATGGGGAAAGGATCTCGAAAAGAGCTAGAGCTGCTTTTCGATCTGTGTGATACGATGCTTCATGCTTCATTATGCGGCTTGGGAGGAATGACTCCCTTCCCCGTTTTGAGTGCGTTGAGACATTTTCCAGAGGATTTTGGCTATAGTAAAGAAGAAATTTGTGCCTTTGCGGGCGCTCTTTAATGTGAAAGAAAAAAGAGGACAGATTCAAAAAATTACACCGCTAGAAAATCAGAAAAAGGAGGACGAAGCCATGTTAACCGACAAACGAATAGATCTTGGAACGCCTGGAAGCCCTATAGAGTGGATTAAATATAGAAACGGCCATAAGAATGGTGCTACTCAAAATAAAATGGCTCGGTTTGTCCACGAATCCGAGATTCAACCAAAAGCTGTAACTCTAACCATTGATGGGATAGAAGTCAGCGTTCCTGAGGGGACATCCCTTTTAAGGGCTGCGGCATTGCATGGAATTATGATTCCCAAGCTTTGTGCTACAGAAAGCCTTGAACCTTTTGGATCTTGTAGGCTTTGTCTTGTGGAAATAGAAGGCAAAAGAGGGTATCCAGCCTCCTGTACGACCCTTGTAGAACAGGGCATGAAGGTCAAAACATTTTCTGAAAAACTTGCCAAGCTCCGTCGCAACGTTATGGAATTGTATATTTCGGATCATCCCTTGGATTGTTTGATGTGCCCTGTGGATGGCGACTGTGAGCTTCAAGACATGGCAGGTGCTGTTGGATTGAGAGATGTCCGTTATGGTTTTTCAGGAAAAAATCATCTAACAAGTCCTAAAGATAAAACAAATCCTTATTTCACATTTGATCCCTCCAAATGCATTGTCTGTTTTCGATGCGTTCGTGCTTGCGATGAAATTCAAGGAACTCTGGCTCTTACTGCGCGTCATAGAGGATTTGATTCTGTTATCACTCCAGGTCCTACCCATGAGTTTCTGAGCTCAGAATGCGTTTCTTGCGGAGCCTGCGTTATGGCCTGTCCAACAGCGGCCTTGATCGAAGATACAGTCATAGAAAAGGGTCTCCCCCTAAAATCAACGATTACAACCTGTGCCTATTGTGGAGTTGGTTGTTCTTTCGAAGCTCAAACCCAAGGCAATGAAGTCATTCGAATGGTGCCCTATAAAAATGGTCATGCTAATCATGGGCATTCTTGTGTTAAAGGTAGGTTTGCCTGGACTTATGCGTTGAGTCCTGAAAGGCCATTAAAGCCTATGCTCCGGAAAAAAATCGAAGACCCTTGGAAAGAAGTGAGCTGGGAAGAAGCTATTGCTTATGTAGCTTCGGAATTTAAGAGAATAACTGATAAATATGGCAGAAATTCGATTGGGGCTGTGAGTTCTTCTCGGTGTACTAATGAAGAGGACTATCTTGTACAAAAGCTGGTTCGAGCAGTCTTTCACAATAACAATATCGATACTTGTGCTCGGGTCTGCCATTCTCCTACAGGTTATGGATTGAAGGCAGCCTTTGGAACCTCAGCAGGAACGAATCCCTTTGATTCTATTCAGTTTTCTGATGTTATTTTTGTTATCGGTGCCAATCCTACGGATGGGCATCCTGTTTTTGGTTCCCAGATGAAACGTCGACTTCGCCAAGGTGCACGTCTGATTGTAGCCGATCCAAGAAAAATCGATCTTGTCAAAACACCCCACATTCGAGCCGATTATCATCTTCAATTAAAGCCTGGGACTAACGTAGCTTTGCTGAATGCTATCGCCTATACGATCCTTGAGGAGGGGCTCGAAGATAGGAAATTTATTGAAGAGAAATGTGATAAGGTCTCCTTTGAAAAATGGATGCAATTTGTTCGAAAGCCTGAGAATGCACCGGAAGCAGTACAGGAAATAACAGGAGTTCCTGCCGAAACCATTCGAGCTGCTGCAAGACTGTATGCTACCGGTGGTAACGCAGCCATCTATTATGGACTTGGCGTAACTGAACATTCCCAAGGGACAACTGCTGTGCTAGCTATAGCGAATCTGGCTATGCTTACTGGAAATGTAGGTAAAGAGGGAGCAGGAGTTAATCCTCTGCGGGGTCAAAACAATGTGCAAGGCTCCTGTGACATGGGTTCTTTCCCTCATGAATTTTCAGGCTATAGGCATGTATCTGATTTTGAAACGAGGATGCTTTTCGAAGGAGCATGGAATGTACCCTTAGATCCAGAGCCGGGATTAAGGATTACTAATATGCTAACGGAAGCTGTGTATGGGAATTTTAAGGGCATCTATGTGCATGGGGAGGATCTTACTCAATCGGATCCTGACAGCAATCACGTTATCCAAGCCCTAAAATCAATGGAACTAGTGGTCCTTCATGACATTTTCCTCAATGAAATGTCGAAGTACTGCCATGTGTTTTTGCCTGGATGTTCCTTTTTGGAAAAAGATGGAACTTTTACCAATGCGGAAAGAAGGATTCAAAGAGTCAGGCAAGTCATGCCTCCGCGCTGCGGAAAACAAGAATGGGAAGTGATTCAGGAAATCGCTCAAGCAATGGGTTATCCCATGCATTATAATCATCCCTCAGAAATCATGGATGAAATTGCGAGACTTACTCCAACCTTCCGAGGGGTAAGCTATGAGAAACTTGATAAATTGGGAAGCATTCAATGGCCATGTAATGAACAGGCAACTGAAGGAACTCCAGTAATGCATAAGGAGAAATTCTTTAGAGGCTTAGGACAGTTCCATATTACTGGTTATGTTCCAACGCCAGAAAAGCCATCCAGGCGTTTCCCTCTTATCCTCACAACAGGCAGAATTTTACATCATTACAATGTGGGTACCCAGACAAGGCGGACGCAAAACGTTATCTGGTTTAAAGAAGATATCTTAGAAATTCATCCATCAGATGCTGAAGAAAGGGGAATCAAAGATGGAGAGTTGGTAGAAGTGACCAGTAGAAAGGGCAGTGGAACTTTTAGGTGTAAAATAACCGAAAGAGTGCAACCGGGCACTGTATATGCGACTTTCCATTTTCCTGAAAGTCGTGCAAATATTGTCACTACTGAAATTTCAGATTGGGCAACAAACTGTCCGGAATATAAGGTTACTGCTGTGCAAGTAAGCGCTCTTGCTAAAGAAGCAAAAGAAAAAACCGTTGCCTGTTAAGAAGGAGGGCATTACACCATTTGTAAAATTTCTATCACATCTTCGTTTCAATGAACATAGTTATGAAAGAGGGGCATGAGGATCTCATTTTTATGGCTAACCAGATAGGTGAATTTTTTAAAAATTATCCTACTACTGAAGAAGCTGTAGAGGGGATTGCTAATCATCTCCGGAAATTTTGGTCTCCTTCCATGCGACAAAGGATTATTGGCTATGTTGAGAAGACTGAGGGAGAAAAACTGGCTCCCCTTGTAAGACTAGCCGTTGAAAAACTAAAAAGTAGTAGCTAGGTCAAAATTTCTTTGCTTTTTTCTTCGCAATGGATTTCTGTGATCTCTCGATTTAAATAAAAGCCATAATGGGAAAGAAAATTGGCTTAGCTGCATATCTGATTGATGATCCAGTACAAGGGGCCCTTTTTTTCCTAGGGAAAAAATTGACGGTTAGAGATCCGAAAGGGATTATTGCTGGAATTATTATTGAGACCGAGGCGTACGGTGGAGCCGAGGACAAAGCTTGTCATGGCTATGGGAATCGGTTAACTCCAAGAAATAAAATAATCTTTCAGCAAGGAGGCATTACTTATGTCTATTTTTGCTATGGCATGCACCATCTTTTGAATTTTGTTTTGGGACCGGAGGGAATTCCCATGGCTGTATTGATCCGTGGGGTAATTATTACAGAAGGAAAGGAGTTGGTTAAATCAAGAAGAAAAGGTATTCCTGAACATCAGTGGGCAGATGGCCCTGGAAAAGTCACCAAAACTATGGGGATTACTTTGGCTGACAATGGGATTTCTTTGATTGGAGAGCGCATTTGGGTGGAAGAATCCGGGCTTGAAGTTCCAGATTCGGAAATTGAGAGAACTCCTAGAATTGGTGTCGATTACGCAGAAGAGTGGGCAAAGAAACCTTTGCGTTTTGTTTGGAAAAAAGCTATAAATCGAATTATGCCTACTCTGATGGATGCCTCTTCCAGTCCCCACAACAAGGACAAAGAGAAAACGGCTTTTGGTCCTACCACACATTATAAACCATTCTCATGAAGCTATTGAAAACGAGGGGATGAAGCCGCTGACTTGGTTTATGGATAACCAAATAAAAAGGAAAAGAATGGAAGCCTACCCAAAAGTGGCCATTTGAGCCAGTCAGTTATATACTTTTTATTAAGCTGAATCGATCCTATAGACAGATAATAACTGCTTACAAACAGGCTGATCTCTCAGAAAAAATGTTTGAAAAAAGGGCAATTCGCCCATTTGTTTATAGAGATGATTTCATCGGAAAGCAAAAACCTTGCCCTTTTGGCGCACTTAGCTCCTCTGATTGGATATTTTTTTGCGATTGGACAAATTTTAGTGCCACTTATCATTTTTTTGCTCGCCAAAGATCCTTTCGTTAAAATGCAGGCTAGAGAAGCCTTGAATGCGCAGATCAGTTTTACAGTTTATTTTTTGATTTGTCTGTTCCTCTTTTCTGTGTTGATCGGTTATCTTCTTATATTTTTTTTAGGGATCTTTGTAATTTGGACGATGATTGCAGCCTCAATCGCTGTATCCAGAGGAAAAACTTATAATTATCCCTATATTTTTAGATTGGTTTCTTGAATAGAAGGCTTGTTTTTTCTTTTGCCAAAAAGTTCTTGATGTTAGAACTTATCCAGTAGCATACGATATTTTATTCCTGTTCTTGTGTTTTTCGATATGATGCGATTTTTGATTCTCTTTTCTTCTCTATTCTTTCCTTATTTCTCTAGTCCTATAAAAGCCATTTCTTTAGATGACTTTTTGGATATTTTTGGCAAAGAAGAAAATGTTCAAAAAGGGCATCCTGGTAAAATAGTCGTAAAAATTTCTTTGAATAATCAAGCACTTTATATTGTGAAGGGTGAAAAAATCGTTCTTGCTACTCATGTATGCACAGGAAAGGGAGATACGACTCCAACAGGCCATTTCAAAGTACTTGATAAGCAACAAAGGAAAAGATCGTCCAGTTACGGATTTTGGGTTAAAGATGGAAAATATATTCCATCAGATATTTCAGGGAGACCTGGAGCCGGATGGAGATATGTTGGTTATCCGATGCCCTATGCCGTAGAATTTTTACCAGGTTATTATATTCATCAAGGTTATGTATGGCCTGTTCCAAGAAGTCATGGCTGCATTCGGCTTGAATGGAAAGAAGCTGAAAAGTTTTACCAGCTAGTTGACATCGGGACTCCTATAGTGATTGCTAGGACGCAGGCAGAGGATAAAAGGATAGGAAGAAAGCTCAAACAGCCCAAAAGTTATAGAAAGCCTGATCCGCCTCCCTTTCTTTTGGTATCAGAAAAAGCATTTAGTCCTTATTAGGAAATTCTTAATGTTCAAAAAAGTTATTTATTCGCAAGAGTTTCTTCGGCAGGAAGATCAATCGTCAGCTCATTATCTTTTTTTTTCTTGTTACTCATCAAATAAAACACTTGTGGCAGGATAATTAAGCTTGTGATTAAGCAAAAGCTAATAGCTATCGTCATAACCAAGCCTAAACTATACAGTCCTTGATAAGAGCTTATGAGTAGAGAAGCAAACCCGATGACAGCTGTGAGACCGGAAACGAGAATAGCTTTGCCAGTACTTGTAGAAAAAAGTTGGGCATTCCCATCTTCACTATACCTGTCAACTGTATAGATACCATAAGCAACGCCTGCTCCAATAGCCAGAGGTAAAGTAATAATGTTAGCGGGATTAAAGGGAATGCTAAAAAAGCCCATCCATCCCAATGTCCATATAGCTGCCAAAACGAGGGGAAAAAGAGCTAGAATAGAATAGAGGAGATTTTGAAACCTCAAGACAATAAGGATAACGATAGCTACGAATGCCCATTGAGCAGCTTCCGTATAACTTTTTCTTAAAAGCTCTATATACTCATAATTTTGAACGGGAGTCCCAGTAACTTTTGGATCAACTTTTCGAATATCGTTAACAAATTGCACATCTGCTTTCCTTTCCCATACATTTTCTTTAGGAATAATTTCGATGAGAATTTTCCCGTGAGGAGAAAGGAATCGTTCCAGAACCTCCTTCGGAAGGTCATCTTTGGTCACTCCTCTAGAAGTGTCTTGTGATCTTAACCAAAGCAGTCCACTTTCCATGGTACCAAAGATTTCAAATTGGGCTCTACTAAGCCGCTTATTTAATTCAGTTTTTGGAAGCTTATTCATTTGTTTTTGAATACGGCTTAGCGCAGGGATAAGTTTTGAAAAAATATCCACCGCTTCTTTTGCCTGTGGGGCAATCGCGACAAATTTTTGTGCTGTTTTATAGCCTTCTTCAGACTTTTGGAGAAGATCGTCGATATCCTTTTTCAGTCTATCAGCGTTAACTTCTTTTTTCGAGGAGTCTAAAGGAACATCCTTAAGTTTATCGACAATATTTCTAATAATTTGAAGTTTTTCTTCCTGTTGCTCAGGAAAAATAGTTGTCAACGTACGGACTTCGGCAACAGAAGGTAAAGCCTCAAAAGCCTTGGCTCTTTTTTTGGCTTCTTCTTCGTTATTGGCGACGGATAAGGCTGAAATCATCCCACGAGAAGGGGAGTTAAGTAGCTCTAGTTCTCGTTGAACACAATCAAGATTTTGATTTTGAAGGTTCAAAAGATTGTAGTCAAATCCCACTTTTGGAATCATAAACGCAAAGAAAACAGTAGCCAGTGACGCTAGTGTCAAAGTGCCTCTTGGAGAAAAAAACAAAACGGTGTTAAACCATTGGGGCGTAGTCCAGGTGGTTTTAATCGTAGACTGCCGGATTCTGTTTAGCCCTATTTTAGAGTCGATCCAGAAATACATGGCTGGTAGTAGAGTTAGGCTGCTTAAAAGGCAAAAGAGAATACCAAATCCCGCAACTATCCCGAATTCCTGTAATCCAATAAAATCGTTAAAACACATAGTGAAGAAAGCAATGGCTGTCGTACATCCGCCTGTAAAGATCGCTGCTCCCGTGTGTTTCGAAGTTGTTTTAAGAGCCTCTAGGATGGTTTTCCCTCCAGAAATTTCTTCTTCATATCTACTCATAAACTGAATGCTAAAATCGATCCCCATCCCTATTACCATAGCTACAAAAGCTTCAGAAATAATGTTCAGATGGCCAATGGTTACCATAGGAAAAGCCAGAGACCAGCACAAAGCCATTGCCAGCACAATCAAACCGATAGCGGGGCGAAGGATTTCACGATAGCTGATAAAAAAAAGGAAACTAACAAGACTGAAAGCTAGAAGAGCTGAATTTAGGCTATCTTTCGAACTTTCCTGTAGCTGATCATCTTCAAGTACCGGCTCTCCAGTCAGACCGATCGATAGAGAAGGGTATTCCATTCCAATATCAGCAATAATTTGTCGGATTTTTTTTATCGTTTCAGTCCTTTTTTGCCCATCGCTTGCACCTTTGCCTGGAGAAGCAGTTACAAGGACCAGTTTGCCATCTTCGAAAGAAAGAAATTCATGATCTTCTAGAATAGATCGAATGTCTTCAACTTTTAGATTAGACATGTCTTTATCCTGAAGCTGGAGAGAAGATTTCTGTACTTTTACTTGATAGTTTGGCTTTTGCTCGAGCTGATCAGCTAGCTGGTTCAAAATTGAAATAAACCGGTCTATAAAAGGAATAAATTCTTTCCAGTTTTCGTGTTTTCGTAGATAAGATTCTTGGAATTTTTCATTTGCCTGGTTCAAAACAGTGTTCAGATCGAGCTTTATTTCAGGTTGTTCTTTAAGAGCTTTGACGTAGCCGTCAATTTCGGAATCGATTTTTTTAAGATCATCAATGGAAAGATAAAGCAAAAGATGGGTTTCTAGTTTTGATAGATCGAGTCTATCTCTTACATTTTGCACCAAAGGAGCAAGTTCTCTAAGCTTTTTCCCAACTTCAAGAGCAGCTTTTTTATTTTCCTCGGGATCATCTCCATGGATCACTACGACATAATCTTCAGCAACGCCAAATTCCTTCCGATATTCCAAATAATATTTATGAATGGGAGAATCTTTTCGAATCAAGGCATTGGTGTCGTTGATGACTTTAAATTGCGTAGAAAGAATCCATATGGATAATCCTGTCAGGCCAAGAAATAGTAGAATAACTATTCGGCAATGCAGGCAGGTTTTGTGCAAAAGCCATGCCAGAAAATTTTCTAAGTTTTTTTTCATTGAGAGGTAATGAAACAAGCATTTACATTATTGGATCATTTTTTACACTCCAAAAAAATAGGATTCAAGAATAGCTTTTGTAGGATCATTAAAAAGATTAATATTTTTTTATCAAAGTTATTATAATATTTATTGTTTTTGGAAATCATAGGCAAGTAGAAAAAATAGGGGGACATTTTTGGAATAATTCTTCTTTTAATGAACAAAAAGGATTCTTGACACCAACACATTCACAAATTACACATTGGATTGTTGCAACAAAGTTCAAGGGACATTTTGAATTCCAGTGTTCTTATTCTTAACAGGCTGTGGCAAGCCGTTAATTGGTGCACGGCCCGGAGGGCTTTTAATCTTCTTTATTGTGGACATGCTTACGTAGTGCATAAAAACAAAGATGATTTTTATACCTTGGATTTTTTTGAATGGAAAGAACATTCTCAAGCATACCATGGGAGCGATGTAGTTCACACAGTTTCTTTTAAAATCAGAGTACCAAAAGTTATTTTACTGCTCCTTTTTGAAAAAGTCCCAAGGAAGGAAGTTAAATTTACTAGGCATAATGTCTTTGAAAGAGATGGGTATCTTTGTCAGTATTGCGGGGGAAAATTTGACCCCTCTTATCTAAATTTAGACCATGTGATACCTAGAGAGCGGGGCGGAAAAACAACTTGGGAGAATGTGGTTTGTTCCTGTATTCGATGCAATAGCAAAAAAGGGAATAGAACACCTCAAGAAGCTGGAATGAAATTACTTAAGAAGCCGAAAAAGCCTAAATGGCGTCCGCTTTTTATTGCCGGAAAGTTTCCTATCGATGAATCTTGGGAAAAGTTTTTGGATATCAACAGTTGGGAAGTCAATATTACTGAATAATGAAATAGATTAATAAAATTAATCCATTTCTATCAATGTATTTAAAGTCAGATCCTTTAATTAAAAACAATTAGGAAATAAAGAAATTTTTAATCTCTGCAAAGGGAATGCGACGAGGAGGTTCAAGAGTGGTTCTTCTATTGATTATTCGAATAGAAAAAGATTCGATCCATTGCCAGAATTCTTCAAGAACTGAGAAAGGAAAATTAACTTCTTTGAGAGCGTACTTATAGCAAGCAAGCCATACTTCTCTTGCTTTTTCGTCTATGGTTACTGAAAAATGGCGGGAGCGCATCCTCGGCTCTCCCCTAGACGCAGTATAATATGAGGGTCCCCCACACATCTCTACCACAAAATCAGCCGAACGTCTCACCAATTTTTCCATTTCAGCTTTATCGGTTGGAAAAAGATAGAAAATTTGGCTTTTTATCAAATTTTCATGATGCTTAAGAACTAGTTTTCTAAGAAGCTCTTCCCCAGCGACTTTAAACACTCTTTCGGAAGGAAAGATGACCTCTGGAAATATAAAATCTACGCGCTCTGCACATACATGAATTTTATCCATTTTAGCGCCAGCTCTTTTATTGCAACAACACGCCTTCGATGGATCTTCATCAAAGCTCTTCGTTTGACTTTCGGAACGAGTAATAGACATAGAATTTCATTTTGATGTCATATATTAAAAACAAAATGTATTTTATAAAAGCTTTTTCTCGATCAGTTTTCGGATAATTCTGTTTTGGTGACTTTTAAGAATAAGGATAGGGAGATTTTCTGACTAATTTTAGTCATTATTCTTGACTTCTTTACTCAATCCTAAAGGAAAAAGGGAAAGTTTTTTCCCTTTAGGTTAGAGATACATCTTTATATTCTCTTTTCATCCGCCGATCCAAAACCGTAAACCGATCATCATACCCATTACTACTCTTAGCAAAGCAAGAAAGAAGAAAAGAGCGAATAGATAAAGAAGTTGTCGTATGATGTTTTTATCATTGTCGTCTCCCTGTGGAGGCCATTTGGGATTACCAACCATGTTTTTAACTTATCTCCATAAGTAAAAAATGGAAAATGAAATTGCAAAAAAACAGCATTGTGAGCTCTCTAACCAAAAACTAGAAGAGAATCAGAAGGAAAACTTTTCACCTTGCCATCGAAAGAACCATTTAAATTTCCAAATGTAAAGAGTAAAGAATAGTTATTGCTATTGCGATGCCAGTCTAGCAATAAATAGGCATAGCGAACATCTATTCGCTCAAGAAGTTTGGCGTGCTGATCGGTCAGAGCCTCAGCATGCAGCAGGGCAAGGCGGCGGGAAGGGGTGCTACCTCCCCAAACGGGCTCCGATAAACCGGCGATACTACCCCCACGAGGACTATCTGTGGAGGATTGATCAAAAGGCGATGAGAGCGTCAAACAAGCGCCTACACAAAAGTTTCCATCCCCGGGCAGAAGGGGGGGATCTGCAAAATCAGTGGGAAGCGCTAAAAAGGTTTTTCCTGACCCAAAGCAAGAGGGGGGGTAAACGGCTGGGGGATTGCAAGCAGCGGACTAAACTACAAGAGAAAGAATTTCCTCACCTCTGATGGAGGGGTGGTACAGGGTGAGCCCTTCGATGGTCATGGTGGCTCGCACGGGCCGGCTGGCCCGGTTCGGTTTCGGATGGCCCCAAGAAGTTGTGCTAGTCTCATGGAATCAAAATCCCCGTCATGAACGGGCAAATCCCTCTCTTTGCAGGGAAAGATGACCAAGGAGCTCCTTTCGATCCTTCCCTGCTTTCCCAAGCCCTCTTTACGGGTTGCGCAAAAGAAAAGACAAGAGGTCACGGTGAAAGCCGATAAGGCAGGATAAGACGATGCGTCGAACGATTCAGATGGAGGGCCTGCTGCTAAAATAGAAAAAGCGCCAGATGCTAGAGGACCTTGGCCTACGCTACGCAGCCGAGAAGGAGCGGTTTCTTGTCTATTATTCTGACTTGGACCATTTCGCGGAAAGCTTCTCACGAACGCAAAGAGCGTGATCGGATAACATCATCTGGATGTAAAAGCCTAAGCGGGTAGTCAGCAAGAATGTGGAAGGTAGCCCTCCAGGATGCCTATGAAACAATCAAAAATGGTTGTAGCTTTGATGGTAAGGATTGGGTCAAAAATCTATAAGAAAGAAAAATGGACAGAAGAAGAAAAGCGATGGGCTTTCTGGGTATTAAATTCTCCGCAGCGGATCGCTTGTGTGTTAGGAAAAAGAAAGCCGCCCGCTTCTACATTTCACCTCACAAAAGAGAGGCAAGAAGCCATCCTTTTCAGGTTACGAAAGGACTTACAAAAGGTAATCGGCAGGCTGCTAAGAGTGAGGGAAGCTAGATCTATTCTGTATGATGAAGAAATGTATCGGACTTTTGAAGAGAAGGGTGGGCAGTATGTCGCGCTCGTGAGTCTTGAACGAGATAAAGGGATTGTCATTCTACTAGCAGGCAATCTGAAGATTCGGAGAATGAAAGGAAAAGGAGGCGGTCATTCCCTACGCAGCGCCACGAAAAGTTCCGAAGCGGTTAGAAGGAAAAGCGGTCGGGATAGAGGCTAGACTTTCTGAAGTTTTGACAGAGGACCACGGAAAGAAATAGGGGAGAGGGTTTGGGGAGTAAAGCAAGACGCAGCTGCAAGCACAACCTGGAGAAGAGAAAGCAATGGGGTCGTTTACACAAGGTACAAACAGGAATAGAGGGGTGGATAAACACAAACTTGCGAAAACTTTTCAAGCTACGAAGTCTTGCGGTCATTGTGTCTTTGAGGATCTACCTATATATGGGAAAGTGCCAAGCAAAGAACTTACTAGGCGTAGTATACAAATGCGCAAGCTAGGCGCTTCAAGAGCGAATCAATTTTCTGGCGCTTGCGGGAGTTTCTCCTTGAGAGCAGGTTAATCCAGCCTATAACTCTCTGGTTCTGTCCCCAGTGTGGGTGTAGGTCCATCCAAAGAACTGCAGGGAGGGAGAAGTTTGTATGCCGGCATGATGGGCATGTGAGCTATAGGGACAGGGTTGGCGCATACAACCGCAGAGGAAAGATCGGAGACCGGGAGATATGCCTGTGGATGCTGCAGAGCCGGCTGCATGCGATCCTTCCTGTGAGGTTTACTCGTAAGAGCGGGAAACCGCTCCATTGGAATCCCGAGGAGGGGGACTGTCCCGAGGTGGATGGCTCTAGGCACTGGGGAGGTGTCATCTTTGATTGTTAAGATGACCTGCTAATTCTATTCCGCTTCCCCGGAGAACGAAACGGTCTTAGAATCCCAGAGCCTCCCAGTCCAAAACCAAGACGAAAAGAACGGGCTTGGGTCAGGCGTAAGCAAGTCCCGAGTGTGTCTTTAGGAACAGTAATGAGGAAAAATGCTTAATAAAACTAACGACCTTGATGAAGATCATTGGGTGTTATTTTAAGCTTCAGTATCGGATACCCAGACTAGCATTGGTAACATATATTCAGTTTGAAAAGTAAAAAACAAATTGGTAGAAAAGAATTTAAATAGTATATCAAAAATTTTTGATTAAATCTGATTGGTTTTTTTCTCTCTTTTGATATATTATTTACTACACAAGGGGGGCGTACCGGTAATCGATTCTCCGGTTCGAACTTGGAAATTGTGCAAGTCGAGGGCTTAAAGTAGGTTGGCCTCGTAAAAAAACCTGCTTTAAATTATAAATGCCAACGAAGAATTGGCTCTTGCTGCTTAATACATAGTAGCAAGCGTCTTTTTCCACTTTCTCCGGCGGAGTGGAAAAGGGCGTGTCAATAAGCCGGAAAGCGTTGAATAATTGGAACCTGTTATTCAACGCGATTAAAAAGGTTCACGTTGTAGGAAAATGGGTTCGTGGTTCCTTGATCCTATAACGGTTAATTAAAAAAACCACTAAACTTGTAGGACAATTTTCAAGTTCCCGAGAAGACGAGGGTTCGACTCCCTCCGCCTCCACCATTTGTTATTATTCTTTAGAAGAAAACAAGTCTATTTCAAAAACCCTTCTCTGCATCTCCGGCAGTCAGTGCTCCAGATAAAGCCCTTGGCTTGGCTGGTGGGTAGGCTGTCCTATTCCATTCTCCCTTGCTGTTCGATGTCCTGTTTGAGGACGGTTAATGGGGCTTTTGAGCATCTAATAACGCAGAAGGAACGGCTCCAAAAAAACTGGCTTACGTTAGAAACGGGCAATCGTTGTGGTATACTCTCTGCGAAGAAGTCGGGAAGAAGTTGTCTTGAGACTCTTCACGAAGCGGCTAAGTTCAAAATTTGATAGCAAAGTAAGCAGCAACTGAAGGGGATCCGATTCTCCCTTGAACTCAAGCCATTGTCCGCCCTTTCCCTCCCAGTGCATTTTGGCAATAACACACACACGGCCAAGCATTGGGTGGATAAGCGCCTTATGGCGGTATTTTGTTACAAGAACTCAATGGTAGGGTAGCTCGTCAACGCAGTGAGGCAGAACGTGTCAACATACAGGACCTGTCATTTCACTAAATGCTCACTGCCCAGCATTACCTCATAAAGATTGTCTCACCTGCTGGTCTTTCTATTCTTGGCTCCGTTGAGTGCCAGTTTACCTACCGGCTCTATCCTTTCAAGGCCGTCCGGGATGAGCTTTTTCGGAATCGCTGGAAGCATTGCTTCCTCTGGAACCTGAGGCTCGAAGAGCGCAGGCGAGCATGGAAGGAGGAAAAGCAAAGCATTGGTTTTGCCGAGTAGTGCCGATTCTATCACTGAACTCCGCTCCTGCAGCGCGCTTCTCCCCTCGATCAATGCTCAATCTGTCTAGGTAATACTAAGAGGCTGGATCTCGACTTCTAGGCGTTCTTCTATCCCTTCCAGCAAGACGAAAAGCCCAGGTTCCCCCGCTTCCAGCAGCACGTAGGCGACTGGCAGCTGCTCGCCTGAGATCGAAGTGTTCACCGAAGGCTTCCTCTCTCCGGCATCTGGGAAATCCCGATCCGGGGCAGGCCCCTACTCCCGGAGAACTCAGGGGAAGCAAGATCTTTCTTTTCATCGGCAAATAGTGTGCGTTGGTCACGATGTGCTGCCGGCCGTTGCCGAAAGCATGAAGTGGGCGCCAAGGCTTTCGAGCTGGGCACAGAGTGGTTACTAACTAGCGCCAGGTTGGAGCCGGAGAAAAGCGAGCCGGTCTTTTCCGAGAGTGCTAATCCGAGGCATTTACGCAAGGTGTTCAAGAAGCTTTAGGAAGCAGGGGAAATGAAAGAGATTTCATGTATCCAAGAGGCAGCACAAGCAGTACGGGCTATTCGCCTGGATGAACGCTGAGATGACAAACGTCAGGAAGGATTTCCTGCACAAGCAGAGCGCCAAGATGTGGGGGGACGCAGCGTACTGTCCATCACAGAGACGCTTGAAGCCGAAAAGGACGACGGCTTCGGCCAGAGAGCACTTGAAAAAGCTGGGTAGAATCGAGAGAGGTTGAACGTATCGTTCGGAGCTTTCGGGGCGATGATCGGAGACACAGCGGAAGAGGCTAGTATCGGATAGCTGGAAGCGCAAGCAAGGATGTTGAAACCAAGTTAGAGATGCCACTGGTGCGGCAGTATTGTGAAAAAGACCCTGAGCGACCGGTGGCATGAGTGCATCTGCGGGTCTTCATGCCATCGGGGGAGAACTCGGCGCTTGAGGCCTCTCGATTGAGGCGTGGCGAGATGGATGAAGGACCACGGCTTCGCCTTTCTGGAATTGAAAGTGTTGTATACAGAAAGGAACAAACGGGAACCAAGCCTTGCGTGGAGCAGGAAGCTCTGGCTGGATGAAACCTAAGCTCGAAGGCTGGAAGTCCGCGAGCCGAGCAGGCTCCGGTGAAACTGCCTGCCGTGAAGCACGAAAATCTAGTCACAGAGACGTCAGGGTTGGATGGAGCAGTTTATTTATCTTCTCTTATTCTCTGTTTCAAAAGAACCTAATCTATTTTTGGTTGGTATTGTAAGAAGGGGTCATCGATCCACAGAGAGGAGTACCTAGTTCAGAGAGAGTGACAAGAAAAGCAAGAACTTTTGAGAATCTTGAGAATCTTCAGATAGGCTACAGGAAAGAAAAAGAGAGTAATGAATAGTTATTGCTATTGCGCTGCCAATCTAGTTATGAATAGGCATGGCACACATCACTATGCGCCGAAGGAGTTTGGAGCTCTGATCGGTCGGAGCGTCAACAGGCGGTAGTGAAAGGCAGCGGGAAGGGGAGGTGCCCGCCAAACGGACTACGACAAATTGGCGCTATTATCCCCATGAGGACTACCTGCGTGTGATTGACCAAAAGGCGACGAGAGCGCCGCACAAACACCTACACAAGAGTTTCCAGCGCCGGGCAAAAGAGGGATCTGAAGGATCAGCAGCAAGCTCTGGCAAGGTTTTACCTGACTCAAAGCAACACGGTGGACGAATGGCTGGAGGCTTGAAAGCAGCAGACTGCTAGGCAATGATCGAGAAGTGCGGGTTAGCCTCTTCTGCGATGATCAACCCAAAGATCCGGCGCCATCAGAGATGGACAGAAGAAGCAAAGCGGGTTGCTTGCTGGATATTCCACTCTCTGCAGCAGCTTGTTTCTGTGTTAGGAAAAAGAGAGCTGCCTGCTTCTAAATTTCACATGACAAAAGAGCGGCAAGCTGTCATCCTTTTGAGCTTTTGGAAGGACTTGCGGAAGGGCAATCGGAAAGCTGCCAAGAGTGAGGCTGTGTCAGTCGATTGGATGCGAGGAATGGAGGTACCAGATTTTTGAAGAGAAGGCAAGAGAGTGTATCCCGTTCATGAGTCTTGAAGGTGGCAAAAGGATGGTCACTCTTTTGTTAGCTAACTTAAAGATTTGGGGCATGATGTGCCTTGTTTTAAAGGAAAAGGAGGCGGCAATTCCCTATGGGGCGCCACTACAAATTCCGAAGCGATTATAGGGGGGGAAGCAGTAAGGATAGAGGCTGGATTTTCTAGAGTTTTCACAGAGGACCATGGAAAGAAATATGGGAGAGGGTTTAGGGAGTAAACCAAGACGCATCTGTAAGCACAACCTAGGGAAAGAAAAAGCGGGTGGCCTCGTGTGCGCAAGGGGCAGGCGGGAATAGAGTGGTGGATGAATACAAGCCTAGAGCTCACTTCTTACATTACGAAGAGCTTCGGTACTTGTTTCTTGAGGATCTACCTAGATATGGGAAAAGCTCCAAGTAAAGAGCTTTCCAGGGGCCTCCTACCAATGCGCAGTTGCGTGCTTCAAGAGCGAATCGAATTGCAGGCACCTGCAGGAGGTTCCCGTCGAGAAAAGGTGAACCCAGCCTATAGTTCTCAGCTTTATCCCCGGTGTGGGTATATCCATCCGAAGAACTACAGGGGGGGACAAGTTTGTGTATCGTCATGGCGAGCATACTCGTCATACGGACAAGTTGGCACATACAACCTCAAGGAAAAGATTGGAAATCGGGAGATTCTTTCGTGGACGTCGTAGAACCGGCTGCATGCGTTGCTTTTGGAGAGGCTTACCCGTAATAGCGGGTCACCACCCGATGGGAATCCCGAGGAGGGGGGACTGTTCCAGGGCGGACAACTCCAGACACTGAAAAGGTGTTCTCTTTGATTGTTAAGATGATATGCGAATTCTATCCCACTCCACCAAGAACGAAACGGTCCTGGTAATCATGGGGCATCCTGACACAAAACCAAGGCGAAAAGAACGAACTTGGATCAGGCGTATGCATGTCCCGAGTACGTTTTTAGGAACAGTAGTGGTTGAAAAAAAGACATATAAGCTTGCTTGGATAAGAAGGCAGGAAATAACACTCTGTTGTACTGCAGCAGCTAACCTTTGAGAGTTTTAAATCATCATCTCCTTTTTGCAATCTCCACTATTTTATTTAGTTGAGCTTCAAAAAATTGCTAGAGAATTGGTAGAAAATAAGCATGCATACCTCTTTAGAGCTAATCCACTATATTTTCAATTCTACCTTCCTTGTTCCTGGAACAATTCGTCCGATTAAAAAACCTCCAACATTACTCAGACATACCTCTTTGAATTCAGGGCTAATAATAAGACAAAGCCCAATTCCCATATTAAAAATACTGTACTGCTCTTCGAGGGTCATAGCTCCAAGACTTGTTAAAAAAGAAAATATGTGAGGTATAGGCCAGCTGTTTGCGTAAATAATAGCATCAACTCCATCGGGAAGTATTCTAGGCAAATTTTCAAAAAACCCACCACCAGTGATATGAGCAATGCCTTTAATGGGTATAAGCTTTTTTAAAAGCCTGAGCTCTTCAAGGTAAGATTTATGCACCTCTAATAGTTCATCGACAAGAGGCCGGCTAAAACCAGGAGGAGTATCCCAAAGATTATAATTCTTTTCAGCAAAAAGAAGTTTTCTGACTAAAGAATACCCATTGGTATGTAAGCCGGAGGAGGGAAGACCAATGATCAGATCTCCCGGACAAATCATTTTTCCATTGATTATACGCTCTTTTTCAACGACTCCCACAATGGCACCTACTAAGTCAAAATCTTTTTCTTTGTAGATTCCAGGCATTTGAGCAGTTTCTCCACCTAACAAGGCACAGTTTGCATTTCTACAGGCTCTTTCCATTCCTTCTAGTATTTTGATTAATACCGAAGGTTCCAGCTTTCCACATCCTATGTAATCAAGAAAAAAAAGTGGTTCAGCTCCGAGAGTCGCGATATCATTAATACAATGGTTTACAAGATCTTCACCAAGACCATCATAACGATTGGCCATTTGGCCAATGAGTAATTTCGTCCCTACCCCATCAATACTTGACACAAGGACTGGATGATGAAAAGTTGGGAAAGCTGCAGAAAAAAGGCCCCCAAAACCACCAAAACTCCCGATAACTTCAGCTCTTTGTGTAGAGGTTATTAACTTTGGAATTGTTGATTTAAAGGCTTGGGCTGCTTTGAGATCCACACCTGCTTGAGAATAAAGATTCATGAATACTATTATTTAGTAACATGTTCAAAGAAAGACCTTCTTTCTAAAATCATTTTATCGAAATCGGGATCAAAATCTACTGGGTATCTGCCTGTAAAGCAGGCTGTACAAAACTCTGTGTTTGCCTCTAAGCATGCTTTGATGAGAGCTTCGTGAGAGAGATATCCAAGAGAGTCTGCTCCAAGATACTTACAGATATCTTCAATAGCCAGTTGATTAGCTAAAAGACTTTTTGGATTAGGAAAATCGATCCCATAATGACAAGGATAGCGGTGGGGGGGACAGCTGACTCTAATATGGACTTCTTTGGCTCCAGCCTCTCTCAAGTTAACTACTCTGGCTCGAGCTGTCGTACCTCTGACGATCGAATCGTCTACCACAATTACTCTTTTCCCCCTAATAGCTTCTTGAATGAGATTGAGTTTTATTCGAACACTAAAATCCCGAATTAGCTGTGTGGGTTGAATAAAGGTTCTTCCAATATAATGGTTCCGTACAAAAGCGGGATAATAAGGAATACCAGACTGTTCTGCATAGCCAAGCGCTGCATAATTCCCCGAATCAGGCACTGGAACAACAATATCGGCATCAACCGGATAGAGCTTAGCCAATTCCTTGCCCATCTGAATTCTGGCTTTGCTTACATTAAGGCCAGCAATATTGCTGTCGGGACGAGCAAAATAAACATATTCAAAAATACAAAAGGCTTTCTTGGTTGTTTGTACATTTATAAAATAGGATTTTAGCCCTTCTTCTCCAATAAACAGCACTTCTCCTGGCTCAATATCCCTCATGTATTCGGCATGAATCAGATCGAATGCACAAGTTTCACTAGACACAACATAACTGTTCTCTATTTTTCCAAGGCATAGGGGGCGAAACCCTAAAGGATCTCTTGCTGCGAATATGCCTTTTGTGGTCATAAGAACACAGGAAAAGGCTCCTTTGACTCTTTGTAATGCATTGAGAAAACTACTGAAAGTGTCTTCTTGTGCCGGCTGTGCCATAAGATGTAGAATAACTTCAGAATCGGAAGTTGTTTGAAAAATTGAACCTTTGTTTTCCAATTCTCGCCGAATCGAAACTGCGTTGACAATATTGCCATTATGGGCTAAAGCAAGTTCACCTTTCGAACAAGAAACTACGATGGGCTGAGCGTTTAAAAGCGTGCTGGAACCTGTTGTGGAATAACGGACATGCCCGATGGCCATTGTGCCTTGAAGAGAAGCTAAAGAATGACTATCGAAAACTTGAGAGACAAGTCCCATGCCCCGGCAAACTTGAAAATGGGTCTGACAAGGATCAAAGCTAGCTATTCCTGCACTTTCTTGGCCACGGTGTTGCAGAGCATATAACCCATAATAGGTTAATTCCGCAGAATTGACATGACCATAAATAGCAAAAACGCCGCATTCCTCTTTAGGATACATGCTTTTCGTTTTGCCAAGAGAGTTTTCAGCCACTATATTCAAATTTAAACAGAAGGTTGGTTACTGTTTTTATAAATCTCTTTTTTTAATGCAAGCAAATTAAAACGCGCTATGACACTTGAAGAAATAGCAAAAAGAATTTTTTCCCTACCAACAGCCCCCTTACATGAAAAATTCATTGCTAAGGAAATATATTCTATTTTATCGGAATATCCGCAATCAAAAATAGAAATCGATCCGTTTTCTAACCTTTTGGTTCAGTTAGATTCTGTTTCGGACGATAAAGACCAGCCTATTCTTTTATTTGTAGCCCACATGGATCATCCAGGATTTTATTCAGACAGCCAAAGCCATGTCTATTTGCTTGGAGGCGTAAATGAATCCTATTTAGAAGGAGCAAAGTTGATTTTTTTCAGTCAAGATCATGGTGAAAGGGTCGGAGAGTCAATTATTAGAGGCTATCAGAACAAAGGAAAATTTAAAATGATACAATGTGAACCCACAGCGCCACCTAATTCAATTGGAATGTGGGATCTTCCCCCATTTTTCAGTCAAGATGGTATTTTTTATGGTAGGTCCTGTGACGATCTTGTGGGAGTTTGCTCCTTGCTTTACATGTTTATCCAGATAGTTTCAAAAAATCTAAAGACCAAAATAGCCTTACTTTTTAGTCGTGCTGAGGAAATCGGATTTTTGGGAACCTTAGCTTTTCTTAAAAGACAAATTTTAAATCCAGAAAATACAATCATGATTTCGATTGAAGCGAGTATGGCTCAGGGATATGGATCTATGAATGAAGGCCCGGTGTTAAGAGTAGGGGATAAAACAAGGCTCTTCGATGCTTCTGTAGTAAGCTGGCTTGAAAAAGCTTTAGAAGATTATAGAAAAGTACATCCAGAGTTTGTCTATCAAAAGAAATTTATGGGAGGAGGAACTTGTGAAACCACTCCTTTTATTGAATTTGGATATCGCTCTGCTGCACTCTGTTTAGCTATGGATAATTACCATAATATGGCTCTTGATCATCAGATTGCCATGGAATCTATCTCAATAAAAGATTGGGAATTTCTTTGCTCCTTTCTGCTATGGCTAGCTAGCTATCCAAGGGAGTTGAAAGCTATTGGATGGCAGAGAAAGAAAAGGCTACTCGATCTCCAAGAAGAGGCTATTGCCCTATTAAAGCAATTTCCTCTTTTTTAAGACTCTCCATTTTTTTTGTTTTATATTCAAAAAGAACACTTCCCCATGTAATTCCAGCACCAAAGGATACAAGCACAATAATATCACCATCTTTAATCCGGTTTGAAATGATAGCTTCATGAAGCGCAATGGGAATGCAGGCTGAGGAGGTATTGCCATATTTTTCCATGTTGACAAAAAACTTTTCGCTAGGGATGTGAAGCCTTTGAGAAAGTGCTTCAATAATTCTCAGATTAGCTTGATGAGGAATGATGCAGGCAATGTCTTCTAGGGATCGTCCAGCATTTTTTAAACACCTCAAAAGGGATTGTTCCATCGAATCAATCGCTAGTTTAAAGACTTTTTTACCAACCATGTGGAGATAATGAAGTTTATGATTTATGTTTTGAGGGGTTAAAGGAAGCTTAGAACCGCCAGCGGGAATGTATAACGTTTGCCAATGGGATCCATCGGCCCCAATATTAAATGATAACCGCTTATTTTTATCTTTCCCGGCAGCAATTATTGCAGCACCCGCTCCATCTCCAAACAGAACACAGGTATTTCTATCTGTCCAATCAATAATCGTCGAGAGCTTCTCAGCACCAACTACAAGAATATATCTAGCAGAACCAGTAGAAACAATATGGGAAGCAAGGACAAAAGCATAGATAAAACCGGAGCAGGCAGCCTGGATATCGAAAGCAGGTATTGTACGGGCACCGATTTTTTGTTGAATGTAGCAAGCAGTAGAAGGAAATATAGTATCTGGAGTGGTAGTAGCGACAATAATAAGATCTAAATCCTCGGGAGTTAACCCGGCATTTTGTAAGGCTATCAACGCTGCTTCTGCCCCCATTTCTGAAGGGGTTTCTTTTTCATTTGCTATTCTTCTTTCTTTAATTCCCGTTCTTTCCGTAATCCATTGGTCGGTAGTATCGACCATTTTTTCAAGATCATAGTTAGTCAAGATTTTTGATGGCAAATACGTTCCGGTACCGACAATCACTACCTCAGGTAATTGGCAAAGAGGTTCTTTTGTGCTCTTCGATAAGTTCATGATGTGCTTTAATTTCTTCGATAATAATATGGTTGACATTTTGAATCAACGCTTCCCTTGCTACACGTATAGCATTGCAAATAGCTTTTGGAGTCGAAGATCCATGAGCAATGATACACGTTCCCCTTATTCCCAGGAGAAGAGCTCCCCCATATTCTTCATAATTTGTTTTTTTCTTGACGGATTCAAAGGCTCCTTTGGCAAGAAAAGCTCCAAGGATACGAATGGGATTTTTTTTAAATTCTCTTTTAAGCCAGCGGACTACAGCAGTAGCTACACTTTCAGAAGTCTTTAAGACGACATTGCCGACAAATCCATCGCAGACTACAACATCCACTGGATTTTCAAAAAGATCTCTTCCTTCAATATTGCCTACGAAATTTAAATTAGATTTGGATAAAAGTTTGAAAGCGCTTCTGGTCAATTCATTACCTTTGACATTTTCAGTACCTATGCTAAGCAACCCCACTCGTGGATTGGATACTCCAAGAATTTTTTTAGCATAGATGCTACCCATAATCCCAAAATCCAATAAGTTTTCGGGAGTAGAATCGATAATGGCGCCTGAATCGATTAATATGAATGGATTTTTTTCAGTGGGAATGACGCTGGCTATACCCGCTCTTGATATTCCAGGTAAAGTCCTTAGGTATACTGTAGCTGCCGCCACAACAGCTCCAGTGTTCCCTGCAGAAACAACGGCATCTGCCTCTCCTTTTTTTGCTAACTCTATACAGCGGCTAATCGAAGAATCCCTTTTATGTCGAACACTTTCTATTGGGGGATCCTCCATACCAACAACCTGAGAGGTATGAAGAAATTCCACCCGTTGTTGAACATCATGTCCATTTTTTTTATAAAATATTTCTTTGATGATTGGTTCATTGCCAACCAAGATAAGATGTATATCCGGGAAAAGATTGAGAGCTTCGATAGCTCCAGAGATCGGAGAATCTGGAGCGTAGTCCCCACCCATGGCATCGAGAGCGATCTTCATTGGTGCTCATTGAGTTAATGTTCATCACTCGTTTTTAGAGTGAGAACTTGTCGGCCATTATACATTCCCGTTGCTGGATCCACATGATGGGACCTTACCCAGTTTCCTGTTTTTTTGTCCTTAGAAATCCCTGGAGGAGTCCAACGATTGGCCGCCTTTCTTGATCTTTTTTTGGCCTTTGAAGTAATTCTTTTCGGTACGCCCATAAATCTTCCTATGGTTTAAAGTTATAACTATACTTTTAAAATACTTTTTATGTTTTTTTGAAAATGAAAGTGTCTATCTTTTTATAATTTTTTCAAGTATTTTCCAAATGCCTGCGTCATGAATGGATGTCTCTTTATGCTGATCTTCAAAAAGTTCCTTGCCAAAACAACCATTTGCAACTTCAGGCCCACAAAAACCAATCATTGGCAAGGCCAACAATATATCTTCTCTTATTCTGTTGGATAGATCAATTACCTCTGGAAAAGGGGCATGAAGTTGTAGGGAAAAATTGGAAATTTCGATCGGATATTCAAACCATTTGCAGCATCTGCCACATTGAATAAGCACGGATGTTTTTAAATTTCCATTAAAATATATCTCTTCCTCATCTTTGTAAGCAGTGAGATGTATTTGAATTGGGGCATGCTCTTTTATATGGGGTTCTTTTAAATCAAGTAGGGAAGCATGAATCGAGCTATCAATCACCAATGTTTCTGCGGCAAGAATGGAAGTAAGAATTTTCATACAATTGCAAAGGGTTGAGGTTTAAGTAGGAAAAAGCACGAAAAGCTTGTAAAATAGTCAATTTTATCTATTTTAAAAATAGCGTTAATGGTTGATCTCAGTAATTGAATAAAATATGATTATATTGTCATTTCAAGTATGAAATGTATGAAATGCGGAAATATGGAGGATAAAGTTATAGACTCCAGGCCAATAAAAGAGGGCAGATCGATTCGAAGACGTAGGGAATGCTTACAATGTGGATTTCGATTCACTACCTATGAAGAAATCCAAGAAATTGAACTTTTAGTCAAAAAAAGAAATGGTTTGATTGAACCTTTTGATAGAAATAAGCTGATGCTAGGAATTCAAAAAGCATTGGAAAAAAGGCCAATAGATCAAGCTCAAATTGAAGATTTTGTTGATCAAATTATAGAAGAATGTAGTACCGAAAAGTCTTCCATTATTCCTTCCTATTTGATTGGCACAAAAGTTATGAATAAACTGAAAACTATTGACGAAGTAGCTTTTATCCGTTTTGCTTCTGTCTATTGTAAATTTCACGATGCGGAAGATTTTATGAACGTCATTTCAGAACTTAAAATGAATGAAGCTCGATCAAAAGATATTCCTATGCTTTCTCCAGCTGCTTCCCAATAGGAAAAATTGTGCTATGCCTTCTCTTTTCAGTCAAATCATCTCTAGGAAAATACCAGCCGATATCCTCTATGAGGATAGCCAATGCGTTGCATTTCGTGATATACATCCCGTAGCCAGAGTTCACGTTCTTATAGTGCCTAGGAAAGAAATTCCCAGACTTGGCGAAGCCTCTGAGGAGGATATTCCCCTTTTAGGACATCTTCTTTTGACGGCTAATAAAGTCGCTACTCAGCTAGGAATTTTTCATTCAGGCTTTAGAGTCATTATCAACAATGGTCCAGATGCAGGAGAAAGCATACCTCATCTTCATGTTCATTTGATTGGAGGAGAACCGTTAGGTTGGGGACATGGGGGAACCAATATTTAATGTTTTTTGGTTGGAAAAATACGAAGAGGAGTGTTTAATAGAACAAATAGGAAAAATTAATTGACTATTGGGTTTAATGTAAGAGTTCAGATGGGAGTTAAATCTTCCTGGATGAAAGAAACAAAGAGCTATTTTTTTCTTAGAAACTGAATTTTTGAAGGGATCTAAAGTATTTATCAAGGAGTTATACTATGCATGAAGAAGCTTTTCAGACTTCTGATACTCCTGAAATAGAAAAGTCGACCTTTTTTCTGGATATTAAAAAGGGCTTCTCCCAAATCTTTTCTGATCCATGGTGGTGGCTGAAGGTTTTGATCGGAGGAATTCTTCTCATTAATCCTTTCCTTTTAGCGTTAATTCCTAAAATAAGCTCCTCTCACAGTGCCGAAAAACTACCAAGCACTTTTTTAGGACTTCTTATCATTAATGTATGCACTTTCTGGTTTCCTCTTGGATTTACTTTTGAAGTTCTTCGAAGAGCTAAAACCGGTAAGCTAAATCAACTGCCGGAATGGAAACTTTCTTTGTTATGGAATTATGCTAGGGAAGGAGCCGCTAAATTGACGATCGCTTTGACAACTCTTATCCTTCCCGCTATTCTTTGGATTGGAATTGTTTATTACATTTTTATCCAGCTTTTGGAGTTACCTTCTAGCCTTTTATCCCTTTTCATCCCTCCAATTCTATGGTTTGTTATTCCTTTTTGCGCTGTAGCTTGTTGCCGGTGGCTTGATGGGGTAAATGTTTTTGATTGCGCTTTAAATTTTCCAGAAAATTTTAGGATTTTTGCCCTTTCAAAAACTGATTACTTGATTGCTTCAGCATTTCTTTTAGGCATTAATTCGTTAACAATGGCCTTTTATTATACCATCCCTTTTGGTGCTTTTTTGGGTCTGTGCCTAGTCGATACTTGGTTTGGTCCTATTTATACAAAAACTGTAAAAAAACATAAATCTTCTTTATATACCTTAGACAGCACCCAACGATGATTTTTACTAGAATAATGGGCATCAACAGTTCAATACATGGAGCGTTCTATAGACAAACTAATTTTTTTGGATCACCAATCTGTTTCTCCTGTTTTTAAAGAGGCTTTAGAACTTTTCTATCACTATTCCCTCGAACCTTTTTCGCCCCTCAGTATACATCAACTGGGAATTCAATCAAAAAAGACTTTAGAATCAGCTTTAGAGTCTTTTAGTTCTTTTATCGGATGTTCTCCCGATGAACTCGTATTTACTGGTGGAATATGGGAAGCAATTATCCTTGGAATTGAAGGGTTTTGGAGAAAAAATTCGCTCAGAGGCAAACATATTCTGACAAGTCCTATCGAACAAAAACCAATCTTGTTGCTTTTAGATAAACTAAAAAGGGAGGGTGCCCAACTTACCCTTCTGCCAGTAGATAAGGAAGGAATGGTTGACCCCAAAGCTATCGAAGAGTTGTCAACGCCACAAACCATCCTTTGCTGTCTTCAATGGGTTAATCCTGAAATAGGAACCATTCAAAAGATAAAGGAAGCTGCTGAAATTTGTGAAAAAAAAAGCATAGCTTTCTTTTGTGATGGTTCTTATGCCGGAGGCTGGATTCCCATTGACTTAAAAAAAATACCTATTTCGCTTTTGGCTATTAATCCCAATCAATTCAATGGGCCCAAAGGAATTGGAGTACTTTATATCAGACAAGGAATAGAAATAGAACCGATCATTCCAGGACTCAATAAAGAGTTAGGATTATGGGGAGGAACAGAAAATATGGCTTCCATTGTGGCTGCTGCTAAAGCGGCTGAAATTACAACAAAAATTTTTAAAGAAAAAATAGAAAAAATTGGCTATTTTCAAAAATTGATCTGGGAAAGAATTTCTGCTAGCATCCCAATGGTATCTCTCAATGGTCCACAGCTTGGTCCAAACCGTTCCATCCAGAATTTGAATATAAGTCCCGAATTTATTGGTGGAGAAGCACAGGTATTAAGTTGTGATATGAAAGGAGTTTTGCTTTCAAGCGGGCCTAGTTGTGTACAAAAAAATTTGAGAATTTCCCATGTATTTAAAGCTGTGGGGTTGGAGTACCAAAAGGCAATGTCCAGTGTAAGAATCAGTTTGGGAATTACTACAACCAAAGAAGAAATCGAAAGATTTCTTGATATTTATATCGGAGTGGTTACCAAACTCAGAGAGATGTCTATTGGTTGGAAAAAATTTCTTTCTAAAAAGAATAGCGAATGAAAAATGAATGTTTTCGGTTTTATCAACTTTCAAAAAAGAAATTTTTAGCTGTTTTTGAAGTTCTTAAAAATCTACCACCAACAATAAAATTAGGTTTTCCATTAGTCTGGTTTTTAAGTGTTATTCTAGCATTTCAGCTGGATTTTCTATTTTACAGTTTTTTTTTAATAAAAGGAGATTCTCTTTTTCACGTTTTTGCTGAAAAAATAAGTTATTGGGGTGACTTTCCTCAAGGAACAGTTCCTCTTTGCGTGAGCATCTATTTTTTAGGAATTTTATTTAAAAAAGAGAAATTGAAAGAAGTGGCCATTGGATGTTTCTTTTCGGCCCTTATTGCTGGAGCATTGGTTGATTTAGGAAGAAATATCTTAGGACGCGCCCGACCTTCGGCAAGTGCAACCGAAGCCATAAAAGAATTAGGATATATTCCTTTGCCTATTGTTAGTTTTAAAAGAATCCATCCAAATGGCTCTTTGGTCGATGGCTTTTATGGCATCCAGTGGTTGACTATGTTCCATGGTTTTCCTTCTGGACATGCAGCAACTTCCATGGCAACTGCAGCTAGTTTTTTAGGACAAATGCCTAAGTTAGGATATTTTCTGGTTTTTTTGGCCTTTTTAGTTTGTTGGTCCAGAATGGCATTAGGGAGACATTATTTTTCAGATGTTATGGCGGGTGGCCTTGTGGGGTTTCTATTAGGATTCATATTTAGCAAATCGGAAATCCAAAATTATGGAGTTGCTTTTCAAAAAATTGAAAAATGAAAAAAGAAAAACTGATTTTTATAAAAATTTGGAAAAAAAGGGGAGTTTCATGCTGACAGGTTGAAGATTTTATTCATAAAGAAAAAATGAAAAAAATGATGCTAAATTAATTTCTTGTTGAGAAAATTATAAATTTTTTTTCATAATTTTTGAGAAGCCCTATCGCAGAAACAATATATGCTTAGCTAGCATATCTAAGAGCGCCTTTCTGTATGAAAGAATTTGAAATAGCTTCATAATAGTAATACCAGAGTTTTTCAAATGATCTTCTCCAACTGTATTTTTGATGCACATTCAACGCGAGGTTTTTCCCGATTGTTTTTAGATCTAATGTTCGCATTTTTTCTACAGCTTCGGCTAAGGAACGAAAGTCTTTTCTATCTGCCCAGTACTCATTGAATCCTTCCCCGACTAAATCCTCCATATGCGTTCCACGGAATCCTACTACTGGACAGCCACAAGCTTGGCTTTCGATGGTTACTAATCCAAATGTCTCAACGATTCCAGGATGAATAAAAAGATCTGCAGACCGATAATAATCGGCGAGTTCTTTTTTCGAATCTACTCTTGGAATCCAACAGATTCTATTAGAGGCTTTTATCGCTTTGAGAATCTCATTCCTTAAGGGGCCGTCACCTATAATTAATAACCAATAGTCTTTTTTAGAGGAATAATCCTGAAGAAAAAAAAATGTTTTCAGCAATAAACCAATGTTTTTTTCCTTTGCTAGCCTGCCAACATATAATAACAGAAAAGCGTCTTTAGGAATTTCGAGTTTTAACCGATAGTTGTACTTTGGAGGATCAGGAGTAAATGTTTTGGTATCTACTCCCAGGCTGAGATGAACTCCGTTTTTGATACCCCAGCTTCGCAGTAAATTTAAGAGAGAAAGAGTAGGGACAAAAGTAAAGTCGAATTGATTGTAAATTTCCTCTGCATACCAGCGAGAAAAGGTAAAAAAAGCCTTTTCTAAAAAAGAATTTTTCCAACCAAAATAGGTTCGAACATAAGCATCAGGAAAATGAGAATGGTAGTAGCCAACAACAGGAACTTTGAGTTTTTTTGCAGTCCAAGAAACAAGCCAGGAAGATTGGTAAGGATCCCCGGCTTCTATAATATCTGCTTTTATCTCATGCAAGAGATTGATAACTTCTGTTAGGTTCAATAAAATCCTATGTTGAGAAAACTGATTGATTAAAGGAGACTTAATACTAAATACGTGGATAGGGGGGGCATGAATAGAGAAAGTTTTTTCTCCCGGAATTATGAGAAAATGCTCATCTTCTTTTTTTTGACGGATATAATCCTGCTTTTCATCTATATATCTTTTGACTCCTCCACCAGGAGCATAAAACTGTGTAATGTCGCAAATTTTTATTCCCATTTTGTCCGCAATAAATGGAAAAACAATTTAAGTGCTTTCATTTTTTAGGCATATCTTTATAGGATAACAACTTTAAAAAATCATTTTTCTTTTATTTTGATTTGATCATAAAATTATTTCTTCCTTTCTTTCAACTTATATAAAAAAAAGAGAGAATCCCTATTCATTAATGAGCTGTTAGCGAGTTAACGATTGGGAGATCAGATGGAGTGTTAAAAATTTTTTTTCTAACCGTTGCGTAACTCTTAGGAGCATGTCTCCGATATACATGGCAAAACGATATACAGGGAAAAATAAGATATAAGTAAGTGTGGTAAAGCTAGATTACTCTCTGATATCGGAGGCAAAGAGCATCTCTTGTCCATATTCAACCCACACTGCAATTAGCATGATATCAAGGAAGTCTGCACGATGAACCTATATTCGCTGAAGAGGTTTAGAACACTGATTGGTTGGAGCGTAAACAGGCAGTAGCGAAAGGCCTCGGGAAGGCGTGTTGCCCGCCAAACGGACTCTGACAAACCGTCAATACTACACCACGGGGACTGTTGTGGGTGGTCGGCTAAAAGACAACGAGAGCGTCGCACAGCTCCTACACAAGAGTCTCCAGTGCCGGGCAGAAGGAAGATCTCAAGGATCAGCGGGAAGAACTAGAATGGTCTTGCCTGGTTCAAAGTAAGATGGTGGACAAACGGCTGGAGGCTTGAATGCAGTGGACTAAACTGCAAGAGAAAGAATTTCCTGCATCTAATGGAGATGAGGGAACGGGAGAAATCTCCGAGATCGTGGTCGTAACATGGGCGTAGGCAATGGTACGTAGGGTTGGATTCGACTTTGGCACAAAATAGATCTGAGCGCAACCGCTCAAGATAGTAGCAGCGACGTTCTCCGCCGTGTGTGCTAGAGGCAAGAGCTCGCCCTCGTGTTCCTATGGCCGCTACGTTTGGGCAGCATCACTCCCAGGAACTCGGCGGCCTCTTGAATGCTGTCTATCTCTTGCGCGACATGTTCAAACTATACATTCCTGCGCGAGATAGTCCAATTTTATGGAAACTGTTTAAACCCGCATTTGCCGAAAAGAAAAGTAAAAATCGAATGGCACAGTAAGTGATAGATCAGTTCATATGAAAAGGCATATGGATAAAGTAAATCCGATCAAACCTTATGCACTTATCTATGCCATTCCTCAAATTTATTCTTGGGAGGATCTCCCACCTATCATTAAGCTCTAAATGTCATAATACATATAGAACTCCAATGGATGAGGCCGTATCCTTAGCATATCATAATCCTTTTTGCGTAAAGTTAGCAGTGTTTCAATTGCGTCCTTCGTAAAGACATCTCCTTTCATAAGGAACTCATGGTCCCTCTCAAGGGCATCGATTGCACCACTTAAGGAATCGGGGACTTTGGGAATGTTTTTTAATTCTTCAGGAGGAAGCTCATAGATATTTTTTTCCATAGGCTCTCCAGGATCTATCCTATTCTGAATACCATCAAGACCTGCCATAAGCATGGCTGCACAAGCTAAATAAGGATTGGCAGAAGGATCTGGAGTACGAAACTCGATTCGCTTTGTCTTGGGATTGGCCGAGTAGGTGGGAATACGAATAGCAGCACTTCTATTTCTTGCAGAATAGGCTAGATTGACTGGTGCTTCGAAACCAGGAACAAGCCTTTTAAAGCTATTTGTTGTTGGATTTGTGATAGCGGTGAGGGCAGGGGCATGTTTAATGATACCACCAATATAATGAAGAGCCATTTCACTTAGCCCTGCATACCGGTTTCCAGCAAAAAGAGGTTTGCCTTCCTTCCAGAGTGATTGATGGGTATGCATCCCTGATCCATTATCCCCAAAAATAGGTTTGGGCATAAATGTAACGGTTTTACCATATTTTCTAGCCGTATTTTTTATTACATACTTATACATCATCATATCGTCACCGATCCGGAGCAGGGTATTGTAGACGATATCTATTTCTGCTTGTCCTGCTGTTGCAACTTCATGATGTTGTCTTTCGACTTTGATCCCCATCGATTCGAGTGTCAACACCATTTGATCTCTTAGATCCTGTAAAGTATCCGCAGGGGGAACAGGAAAATAACCTTCTTTATGGCGTATTTTATATCCAAAGTTCTGTCCATTTTCTTTCCCACTATTCCATATTCCTTCGACAGAATCGACTTCGTAATAAGCGAAGTTAGCTTGGTTATCGTATCGAACACTGTCTAATATAAAGAATTCGGCTTCAGGACCGAAATAAGCGGTATCTGCGATTCCAGTACTTTTAAGATAAGCCTCAGCTCTTATGGCAATACTACGAGGATCCTTAGAATAAGTCTGAAGAGTGATGGGGTCATATATTGAACAGATCAAGCTCAAAGTAGGTTCGGCAATAAAAGGATCAATAAAGGCGGTGTATGGGTCGGGCATGACTAGCATATCTGATTCTTGTATTCCTTGCCATCCGCGAATAGATGATCCATCAAAACCTATTCCTTCGGAAAAAGATTCAGGAGTCAATAGGTCTAAACCAATTGTAAAATGTTGCCAAGTTCCTAATAAATCACAGAACTTTAGATTAACCAGTTTTACATTATGCTCCAGAGCAAAAGATATTACTTCTTCTCCAGTGGCACACCTCCTATAATATTCAGCCATCGTTGCCTCCTCTGATTGGGTTAAATTTTGTTATGTTATATCTTTTAAAAAAGAAAATTTAGATCAAAGACTTTGAGAATTATTCTTTTTGAGAAAAAAATCAATTATCTTGAGATAAAAAAACACAGCTACATCCATATGTTCCATCTCTAAGACTGAGAAAAGAGAATTAGAAGCAAATCAAAAAACAAAATCAAATAGCATTTTCACCTTTTTCTTCTGTCCGAATACGTATTGCTTCAGTAACGGGTAGAACAAAAATCTTTCCATCACCAATTTTTCCTGTTTTTGCCGATTTAATGATTGCTTCAGTAGCTTTTGGCAAAATCTCCTCCGTAAGCACTATTTCAATTTTCACTTTTGGTAAAAAATCAACCGTGTATTCACTGCCACGATAGATTTCAGTATGTCCCTTTTGACGGCCAAAGCCTTTGACTTCGGTTACCGTAAGGCCAGCTATACCAATTTCTGTGAGTGCTTCTTTAACTTCTTCCAATTTAAAGGGTTTTATGATTGCTTCTATTTTATACAAAGCCATGTGAATTCTCCTCGTTCGTTCCTTATCAACATTTAATATTTTTTATCTTATTGAGTCAATCATTGATAGAAAACACCAACTTAGTAAGCAAAAACCATGCCACCAATGTTTTTAATTTTCTCTCATTTTCCACACAACCATCCGAACATCTGAGAAATTGTTTGTAGATCATTTTATTGTGGTGAGCAAGGATTTTCTTGGGGTTTACAAAAAAGCGTCAAAAGTGTCAGGGTCTAAAAAAATCCAATAAAAAATAAAAAAACGATTTAGATTTCGGCAACAGATAAGAAATCCCTGTAAATTTTACATAACATATATTGTGCGAAGTAATATTATCTCCTTTTTTCTTTTCGCTTCTTCCATTATGGTTCCTCATGGAACAATTCTTCCCACATGCCTTTTTGATTTGTCATCTACACTCTTTTTTTTATTATCAAGTCTATGGCTACAAACTTAACTGTTGATGTCGCGATTATTGGTGCAGGTGGCGGTGGTTATCCGGCTGCTTTTTTCTTAGATAAAGCTGGATTTAGAGTGTTAATGGTTGATCCAATTGGAAATCTTGGTGGAAATTGCTTGGCTGAAGGCTGTGTTCCATCTAAAGCTGTTAGAGAAGCAAGTTTAATTCGTTCTTATGCAAAAAAATATTCTTTTTTTGGGCTTTTAGGCCCTTCTCCTCAAGTTGATTGGAATGGCATTCTTGCACATAAAGATCGTGTTCAGAACACTCGATATGAATTACATAAGTCAGAGATTCAACAGTCTGGCATACTGTTCTATAAAGGCATTGGAAAAATTGTTGATGATAGAAAAATTGAAGTATGTACTGAAAATGAAAGCTTTTATGCTACTTTTAAACATTTAATTATAGCAACTGGCAGCCGTCCACATACCCTTCAGATTCCTGGAGCTGAACTAACAGTTAGTTCCCATGACCTGTTTAAACTAGAATCCTCAGTCCCCTTTCCCACCAAACCCATCATCATTGGTGGAGGATATATCGGGGTTGAGGTCGCTTCGATGTTTGAAAATTTAGGCTGTAAACCTTCTATTCTTGAATTTTCAAAGAGCTTGATTGGAGGATTTGACAGGGAACTCTCTCAATTTCTCTTCCAAAAACTTCAAAGCAGAATATCGATCGAATTAGAAGCTCAAGTAAAATCTGTAAAAGGTAAAGAAGGAAATTATGAAGTTATTTATGTTAAAAACGATCAAGAAATGTCCTTATTTGGAGATCTTGTTATAATGGCTACTGGTAGAGAATGTGTTAGCCCTGAGGGAATTGAGATTTTAGGATTTCAACATTCTAAGGCTCTATCAGTAACCAATACACTCCAGCTTTATGATTTTCCTCATATTTATGCCCCTGGAGATGTCAATGGAAAAAGTATGCTTTTTCATTCGGCTGTTCTTCAGAGTCGAATCACAGCCCATAACATTGCAGCTGGTGGACAATCAGTTGCCAGAATGGATTGGAAAAGTGTGCCATATGCAGTGTTTACAGAGCCAGAAATCGCGAGTGTTGGATTGACTGAAGAAGAAGCTATTCACATGTATGGGCACCGAATAGAAGTAATAAAGTATGAGTATGCTATTGATGCGCGTGCAGAAATTCTAGGAGAAACGGAGGGATTCATTAAACTTATTTTTGATTGTGAAGATAAAAGGCTTCTTGGTGCTCATATTGGTGGCATCGAAGCTTCTCAATTAATAGCTCCTTTAGCTTTAGCGCTTCGAGAAGGACTCGACGCAGAGGCTTTGGCTCGCGTTGCCTTTCCTCATCCGATGATTTCAGAGGGAATTAATAAGGCAGCCAGAACATTTTCTCCCTAGTTTTTATATAATGCAGATAGGCAAATGTTATTGTGTGATCAACTAAAGATATCTGGAATCAATAAAACTTTTATGAGAAAAGATTACCCATGAACCAAGAATAGCATAAATCTAGGTAAGATTGATCAATGATGATTGATCAATTTCTAGTTTCTTTCTTACCAGCAGGCAATTTTCTAAGCCAATCATAGTTTATAGTCCAGAAAAAGCATCAATGGATTTTCCTTTTAATGGCTTGGAAAATGATTGCTTCTTCTTTAGCTTGGATCCAGGGACCAAATGGCAAATTTTGTTCATCTGCAAATCTCCAATCTACCCTATCTCCAGAATGGATTCCTAGAAAATCTCTTACCGCAGGTGAAACATCAATTCCATAAGGAGCCTTTGGTCTACTATGTCCAAAAACATAACTGGCATCATCAGTAGTCCATGGCCCTACATCCATCCATTGAGCAAAACACCTTTTACCAGTTTCTGATGCTCTTATTTCTATCCATCTCCCAAAACATTTCGAACCATTTCTCTTAGACCATGCTACGGGAACAAACCTTCTAGAAAGCTCTCTATTCGCACTCGATGTATCATTAAATGGCAAGGCAACATAAAAAGGGTTCTCTGTTGGAGCAAACCTTGCTGGAAAATACCCTATCCTTTGGATAGGATGATCAATTCCTCCATAATTATCCCTCCAGTGAGGATCCCAAGAGCTCATAGTTCCAGGTGGACTAAAATGCGCTCCTATCCACGCTGCTCTTTCACCTATCCAAAAAATGGAGGCTCTAATTCCATAGTGCCAATCAGAAGCAAATGTACTCAATGCTACATTTACTAACATGAAGGACAAAAAAGCTTGGATCGTTCGTTTTTTCATTCTTTTCGTCCTTTTTTGTGATTTTGAAAATGAGTCATTGCTTCTTTCCTTGTTAAGGGCTTCAATCCTCTAAAGGATCATTCAACCCACTTCTTAACATTAGGATCCAGCCTTTATCCCTTGTTATTGTCAATCTTAGGATTGAAAAGAAAGTGGCTGGATTTCAGAGACAGGATTTTATGATCTAAATAGAAACTATGTCAATCTTTAAAGTGAAGAATTTAAAAGAAAATTCTTAATAGAGACTTCAAGAGTCGAGCATATATAAGTTGGAATCTCATCTCTAGCCAATATACGAACGCCTGTTAGGCCATCATTCAAAAGTCTTTGACACTTGTTTTGAGTCCTGTTCAGTTAACTTGCGAACGATAACAAAGTTCGACATAAATCTGACGAGTTTAAGATGGGTCTTGTAGCGATCTAAAAAAGCATTTATTGCTCCAACAGGTCCAAGATCACCAGGTGGAGCATTCAAAGCCCATCTTAAGTGTTTTGTCATTCTATATCGATTGCAAATAATCACCCCTCCCTGTCTGACTCTATCCCAAACGTTGATAAGATCATCTAACATTATATCACTTCTTCCTGATCCATCGATATAAGCTATATCAATAGAGTTCAATGGTACTTCCTTAATTTTGTCTGTAGACAATCCTTTTAAAATCTTGAACTTATTGGCTTGTCCAGAAAGAGAGACATTATACATGAAGGTATTGTAGGAATGTTCCCCGAAGTCATCTATAATGATTATGGTGGAGGTGGGATCCGTTAAGATATTTTCAAGCATCCAGAGTGCGGATCTGCCTTCATGAACGCCTATTTCAAGATAAGTAAGATTGGGCTTTCCTTTGAATTCAGCGAGGTCTTCTCTCCAAAATGGAATTCTATCTGTAAAAGTATCTCTGGTAAATTTATAAGGCTTTAAATAAATTGCGGCTGACAATTGGGAACTAAGGAATAACGGATTTTGAAAAAAACTCAAACACGAAAATACAAGAAGCATAAAGAATAGCAAATTTATTTCATTTTTTAAATTTGTCTCATTCTGTAGCTGAAGACTTTTTGGATTAGAATTCTTTTCTTTTATAACTCTCATAAAACTAAAAAAAATTTTTCATTCACTAAAGAACCCATCGGTAAATTTTAATAACATTTTAAGCTTTAGATAAAGTAACATATTAAAATAAATAATGGCCTAAAGTCTCCTTTAGGAGAAAATAACATTAGGAAAAAATCCTATTTTAAGGCTTCATGAATTTGGTTTTCCCTGGAGAGTTTTATCAATACAAAAAATTTTAGAGGCTTTATGATCATAAATAAAAATAAACCTATTAATATATTTAATGATAAATAGTTTCTTCCTCTCTTTGTATGACTCTTCTTCTTTAAAATATGAGGTGGGCCGAAGTAAGAGGTTTAAAGGTTTGACATTAAACCTAATAAGATTGCATAGAAAAATCATCGAAAAACGGGAACGGTTTGGTAGCTGCCAGGATATTCCACTCCGCTTGCCTCGTCTTTCCTGGAAGGAACGTAACTGGTTCTGTAGGTTGGAGCATTAACTTTTTTCCCTTCTGCAGGCAATCCATATTCAGCTTCCCGTTTCCACTTTTCGTTAAGTATTTCTGCGGTAGCCTCATTTTTCCCATCAATAACTCCTTGTTGGTAAGCAGTCATTCGTTTTTTATCAAAATATTTGTTGAGAGCATAAGCTCCAACAGCTCCAACTCCTGCTCCAACTGCTCCGGCCGCATTGGATTTTCCAATTTCTTTTCCCGCAAAAAAACCAGCCGCACCTGCTGCACCAATACTCCCATAGCGTACAAGATTATCACCGGTTTGAGCCATAGGCCCATCATATCGATTGTAAACCTGAGTGGAACACCCATTAATCAAAAAATAACATGATAAAAAAAGGCATCCCTTATGGAAGCGCATACAGAATTTTTTGAGACTCATTGTCAATCCCTCCTGTTTTATCTACTAATAGGTTTTCCCAAAAAATTCTGTCCGAAAGAATGGCATCCATAATTGCTTCTTCTATTTTCCGAACTTCTTTTTCCCAACTAATCTCTCCCCCTATGGACTTGCCAATATGAGTAATAATAGCTTGCAAAAGAAATGGATTTTCTCTCATGGCTGTAGCTAAAGAATCAGTCCATATCTCCATTGCTTCTTTTTTGGATAACATCCATTGAGCCACTATAGGTGCCTGACCTCCATATTTAATTACTAGAAATACCGATCTGTTCCAATGTTCAGCGAATTGAGGACTTTCTAACCACCTCGTAAGAAGATTTCGCATAATCACAGGATCTTGAGCTATGACTTCTCGAAGATCTTCTGTGGGAGTTCGACCATTGGCAACGGCAATTTTTTGAGCAATTTTTCTTTCTTCATCTCTTTCCAAAGTATTTTCAGTGGCAAAAACCAGGACATTATTAAGATCGCTAAGTCCATCACACCCAATAATCGCTTCAAGGACCCTTTTTCTTTTTTCTTCATCCTCCCAAATGATATCCCAATTAGAGGCGCATATATCAGCCAGCTCATAATTCCACGAAGCTATCCCTTGAAGTATAAGTTCCATTTCTTTTGCCGTAACAAGAATGTTGGTTACTCTTTCTATTGCTGTTTTTGCTGCAGGAAGAGCACATACTCCACGGTACCATTTCCAAAATTCTTCTTTATCGGTTAACCAGCAGTTTTTTAAAATTTTTCTTAACGACTCAGGAATGATCGTTTCTGCCCAAAGCCTATTTATTATGTGTTCCCAACCCGGTCCCATCGCCCATTTAACAAAAGAATCGATGTAATATTGAGCTTCTTCTCCCAAAACAGGTTCTCTTTTTTCAATAGCTTCCTTTAATTGATCCTCTGCTCGCTTAAGCCACGAGTCATATTGTTCTACAGATATTTTGTGTTCGGGTTGATTACAAATCCATCTACCAAAAGCATCAAACGATTCTTGATCATTGTTCAGAATACTTTCAAGCCAAGCTAAAGCACACTCTGGAGAATACTGGATAAGGAGAGGAAAAAATTTTTCAATGATAGGTGCCTTTCCTGTTTTTGAATAGATAAGATCAGCCCATGCTTCATCATTTCTTAATAAATAATGGCCTATTGCATCTCCTATGGAAAAAAGATCAGCTCTAGTCAATTGACCGTTTTGAAAAGCTTTTCTTAATGAGGAAGGAGTCGCATTTCTAGTTTGTTCACATAAACTCCAACTGCTGCTTTTCTGGATTTCCCCTTCCCATTTCGGTCCTGCTTCCCATATCCTTTCTATTGCTAGCTTACTAATTGCCTCTTCTTTGCTAAGAGTTTGACAAAGAGCCTCTCTTGTAGCTTCAGAGACTGCTTCAGCTGGGCGAGTAAGATGCCAAAGAATAAAATCAATGAATCTGGGATCCTTATCTACACAGAATAAGAATCGTTTGTAAGCTTCCTCTGCCAGATCAATTCTAAATGGAGTTTTCTTACCCATTAAAGCTTCCCATACCCATAAAGGCCTTCCTTTCAGTTCCTGTTTGATTGCAGTCTTACCAACAAGGTAATGAATAAAAAAATCCTTTCCTTCGTAGGAGTGTAAGGCTTGCTTGAATAATTTAGATAAAGTGTCCCAACTTCTTTTATTTCTTTCTAGCCGATAAGAATATTCATGGGACAAAACAGGATCCTTTCTGACTTGTTCCCAAACATTATCCCAAAATGCATTATAAAAAGTCTCTTCGCTTTTAGGATAGCAGGAAGCTAAAAAATATGCCCCTCGCCCATCATTTCCAATTCTGGAAAGTCTTCTAGCCACTTCCCACTTTTCTTCCATGTTATTATTCTTTACTGGCTTTATATCCACGGCTTTTAAGAGCGTTTCCATAACCAAGTCCGGGAGGGCATCTGGAGCACCATTTTCCCAATCTTTCAACGCAAATAAAACAGGTGGATAACTATTAGGGGTATAGAGCAAATAATTTCTTAATGCCGAAATGGCTTGAGGATTAGATAATAAGGAAATCCATAGCTTTGATTTCCCATCGTGAGCAATCTCTAGAACCTCTCTTTTAGCTGTATCACTTCCGATCCTCAATTGATGGAATCCTTCAGAAAGAGCATCAGCTAAAAGTCCATCTCCTCGAAGAAGGTCATTTTGAATAAGATTTAGTGCTTGGTCTCTTTTTAGAAAATCCAGAATTTCGCTATCCATCCAATCTTTTCGGATGAAATGGTTCGATTCTCCACTGGCTATCATCCATTTTAAGGATCTATCTGACCATCCAGATTCTGCTAAAATAGGATTGAGATCCATCTCTTCTGGGAGCTCCTTGCCTATGGAGGATGCACGGGAAACGATGAAAAAATTTAGAGGCAAAAAGATGCAGAGAAGTACAAGCCGCTTCATTTTTTTATCAAAGACTCATAGGGGACTATACTGGATGCTACTTTTATCTTTTCTTCTCTAATTCCTAATGGATATTTTATAGATAGTGCTTCCAGTGTTTGGCGAATGTCACCAGAAAAGGCTGCTTTGGCCGCATTCCATGCTGGGAAATCATTAGGAGTGGTTGTGGTTAACCAATATTCTTCTGGCTCAATTTCAGCACGAATAACCCCTGATAGAGCATCAGGTCCCCTTCCCCTTAGATAAAAAGCTTCTCTCCATAGTTCTACTTCACCATCTAGATGAACCCTAGCCGCTGACCGTAAATGAGTTAACAGATCCCTTTGACCTTGTGTGAGCTCTAGTTCTTTAACAGCATATTCAATATGATGTTCGCTTCCTTGAGGAAATAAAATCCAAGTGTCAACATTTTGTATGACAGCTTTTGCAACTGATGGATTATCCACAAGATCCAGGATCGCTTGAGATTCTCCAATGACCGCACATCTTTTTTTTCTATAGGTTTTAAAAGCTTCTATAATCAAATTGGCCGTAGCAGGATTAGAGACATGTTGCCACATTTCTCCAAAAACCAACATTTTAAAAATATTGGGGTTGGATAAGATAACATCAGACACGAATAAGACAGCCATTGGAATGAGAGCAGCTGCTAAATCCTTATCCTTAGATATATATTCAAAATCGAAATGAACTACTCTAGTTTTCCAATGAATTTGTGTGGTGCCATTAAACCAACTTTTGTACCTACCATCAATAAAAGCCTTAAGGGATTCAGCCAAAAATTTGGCATCGGATCTATAAGCCATTTGGCGTGAAAAGTCATCTAGCGTTACATAAAAAGCTTTATTTTTTACAGCATTAGAGAAAGTTTGTCTTGTTAAAGATTCAAGAATATTTTTTTCCTCGATGCTCAGACTATTTCCTCTTTGAGAAGTAGCAAGTATTTCCAAACAACTGACTACCTTGGTTAGTTCATAATCTGAAGGCTCTGTCAGTTCACCGCTTTTATTCCTCCGAGTATAAACCTCAAAAGGGTTGAAACATTTTGGTGTAGCCATATCCAGTCTGATAGTTGTTCCACCGCACAGTTCAACGAGTCTATCATAACTGTTGCCTTTATCTAATATCACCAGGATACTATTTTCCAAAAAATGTCTAAGAACAATCAGTTGCGCTAATGCACTTTTGCCAGACCCTTTTACTCCGCTTATGTAAAGCATGGAAGCACCTTCGTTTCTTTTGTCTTCCAAATCGAGAGGAACTAAACCTCCTGTCGTGTTTCCAAAAAGATAAATAGGCTTTTCATCACTTTCTAATCCTCTGCAAATAGGCATCAAATCCGCCGCCATTCTCCCCCTTACAAGAAGAGGCCGAGTAAGCGGGGCATAAACAGCCGGCATTTCACTCATCAACACCGGCAAAAGGCTCGATTGTTCAATCCAACCTTTTGCCCTTGAGAGATCCCCAAAACGATTAAGCAATATTTTTGCTCTTTTTTTGATCTCTTCTTGTTGTTTATGCCAAAAATGAATGGTAAGCTGGATTTGAAGAAGATCATCATCTCCCGAACGAATCTCTCTTAACAGATTCTGAGCTTCTTCTATTTGCATCCATGCTTCGATATTTTGTATCCCCGATTCCCTCCTATTTTCATGAGGTTTATAGAGCATATCAACAAGGTTTAAACCAAGGCGCATCCTTTGATCTGCCCAGTCTATGCGTTTCCTTAGTTTTTCTAATTCTTTTATTTTATCAGTCTTCCTAACCACTAGACTGACACGAACATCACGGAAGGGTAATCCTACGGTTAATTTTTCCATATCCCTGGGACGCGTCTCTAAGGGTAATCCAACCATTGAGACCAATCCATGATAGTAATCCCCAATTTGTAACATGTCTTTATGAATCCTTGCTTCTTGAACCATCCAGGCATCCACAAAGGGCATCCTATCGTAGTCGTAATTTACTTTCATTGTCTCTTCGACAGCTAATCCCGGATTCCACAGCCTAAAAAAATAATCCGCTATTTCATAAGCATCTAGAGGGAAAAACCGTGCAGAAGCTTTTCTTAATATTTCTGCAAACACAGCTTCAGCTGCTTTTATACTTGAGATTGCTGAGTCAAACTGTGTTTTTGAGATCCTTTTTCTTACAGCTTCCGAACTCTCTCTGCTCCCAATACGTAAAAACCATTCAGTTTCTCTCAGTTGATCAGAAGGGGCGACCGTCAAAATCGTGTGGGTTTCAATCCTAACCAGCTTTCTTTTAGCCATCCGTTGATAAAGTCTCTTTGCTTTTCTTTCTCTAAATTCTTTTACTTGTGGATCCGAAGGAATACTAGCAAATGCTTCTAACAGGGGACCATAGTCTCCATTGCACGTAAAAATATGCTGGGTTTGTGAAATTTCATGAGGAAGCTGAGTAAGCAAGAGCCTAAGTTGATTCTGTAGATCGACAAGACGAGAAGGGCTGGCTATATCGGCTTGTGGGAAGTAGGTCCTGTAAAAAGCATGAACCGCACCAAATTTGTCAATAATGTATCTATCGTACAGCCCCGCATAAGGACACGCATCAGCCCAGTCTATGAAAGAAGGAATTCTCTTTTTAGTAAAAAGCTGACTTTTTACAAATAATCGGAAGGGTGAAAGAAAATTTTTCATATAGCTTTTGTGTTTATAAAAAGAAATCTTCTATGAAGGAGTTAAGAATAAGGGATATGTTCTTCAAATATTGATGCAGAGTTATAAGATAACTGAACATTAAAAAACCGGTGTTCATAAATTTTGGGGATCCTATAATAATCAATGATAAAGCGTAAAAAATGGGGAGGTTTATCACTCAAAAAGACTCGAATAAACACGTAGATTATTACGAAAACACAGAGGGAAAAATAAAAGTTATGAGAATGATTATGGACAACGAGAAAAACAGCAGCAGGAACGAAGATTAATGGACCTTCCAATCCCAAGAATGTTTCTTTTTCATTAATTAATCCCACAGATTTGCATACAGGTAGACCATTTTTATCCTTTTCTTTGTCTGTTTTTTGATTGTATGTTGAATAAGGTAAAGATGGAGTAAAAAAAAGATTAGATGGATTTTTCATCATTTTATGCTGTTCAATAAACCATGAACTAAATGAGGACCGGCATAGATGACCGCTGCACCTACTATTGCACCTATCGCAAAAGCAGGGCGTCTAAAAAAAAGCATTAAGCCACCAAAAACTAATAAAGATAGACTAATCCAATATAAATAATCTTGCAAAGAGCTTATAAATCCAGGAATTGGATTATCAGATTGATTATTGGAACTACTCGAATTATTTATAACATTAAAGTAGATTGATCCAAGTGTTTGAGCTGTTAGTAAAATTATCGAACCAGCCACAAATGCTCCCCACCTTTCCATTTCGACAGTATGCAATGCATGATTGATCCCCAGATATACAGTGTAAAGAGATAAGAAAGAAAGAAAAAGGGAAGACTGAAATCCCCATATTTGAGAAAGAGCCTGTTGTAGAGGATCACACAAATAACAACCCCAAAAAATTTCGCTGCTCATCAGAATCATTCCCTTCAATTAAATGAAAATAAGTCTTATTGAGAAACAGCTCGAATTCCATTAGCAAGATGAGGGCCCCCATAGATTACTGCTGCAGCAACCAATGCGCCAATTGTAAAAGCTGGCCTGTTAAAAAACCACATAACTCCCCCAAATACCAATAAGCAAAGAGAAATAAGATAGCCATAATCTGAAAAGGCCATCTGCAATTGTTGCAAAGTAGTAAATCCTTCAGCATCAGCACCATTAAGAGGTGTAACATTTAGAACCCCAGTCCCTCCGGCACCATAGGAAATAGAAGCATTAATAACATAACAAATAAAGATGCTTAATATTGCAATAATAAGTCGTAGCTGAAAAGAATAGTATCTTATTTTCATACTTTCTTAATAGGAATGGAAAGAGGAAATATGACTTTTGTTAAAAAAAATTTTAAGAAAAAGAAAAGAAATAAGAGGTGATTGAGTTGTCCTTTTATTTAAAATTCAGAAGAATTTGATCTGGGTTTTCCATCATCTGTTTGTTTGTCTTGTCGTCACTTTTCTGAAGAAATAAAACTATATCAGGCCATTCATATTGACTTAATTTTTTATAGATGGGATTACTTTGGTTTCTCAAAAAAGATTTAAAAGGAGAATAAACGTTTCTGAAATCGAATAAATTAGAAGAAGCTTCCCATCCCCCTTCCCCAGTCCATATTTCCTCTTTTTTGTTATCTTTGGATTGGATAATTATCCAAATTGGTGAGGCTATAGGCTTAACTTCCCCATTGTCTGAATGGAAAAGACTTAATGTTTGGCATAAGCTGAGAGTCTGATTTTCTCCAAAGTTGGGCCGAATTTCTTCTCCAATGTTCACAGAGGCTTTGAGAAAATAGTGGCCGTCTTTGTTTTTATCTATCCAGATTGGCAAAGACTCGGAAATTTTCCCATCTGGATTAAGCCAACAAACCCAAACAATCCATTTTTCTGTTCGATACGCAAATCTCTTTTCAAAAGATCCTTGATCGAATAGATCCTCTTGTAATTTCAAAAATGAACTCTTTGGAGTAATGCTTGCAGGGGGCTTTTGTTCTCTAGTAATTGTTTTATCTTTTGAATAACTCGATTCTTTTCTTTTGAAAGGCTGAAATAAAAATAAACTACTTCCCTTCCCTAAATAATCAGGTATTTCTTTTGCATTCGAAATAAAAGACAAAAAAATAGGAAACGAAAGCAAAGGGAACATCCAAGCTAAAGGGCCTTTCAGAATTCGGCTTTTTTTAGACATAACTGAATTGATCTTTTATTTTAAAAATCAAAAATTTTTCTTTGAATAAAACAATCCGAAGCTTAGAGCTATTTGAGCTATTTAGGCAAAGGATATTCTTCTTGAGTGTTGGGAAGGATATGCGCCATCGATTGCATATTATTTTTCTGTTCTTTTTCTATGGAATCAATGGATTCTGTTGAAGAGGTTTGTTTGGAAGAATTCTCAGAAGTTGCCAAGTTCTGCAATACCGCTATATTCCGAAGCAGAGCTGCTTGTCGTCTTGAAAGAGCTGCTATTTCCTCTTCATATGCCTTTTTTTGTTGTTGGCCATTGGAACTTACAATGAAGAGTTTCCCATCCTTTGACTCTACATTAAATAATCCAGAGTTTCTTAAAGGAATGATGAGATCGGCGGCGGTAATTCCTACCGGCTCAATGGTAATAATCAGATTACCTCCGATCTCCCTAGCTATTCGTTTAAGCTCCATAAGTTCTGTAATTCGAAAGTCCAAAATTATCGGTTGAAAGTTTTCGTTATTTGGAATTATTGATTGTGTCGGCAATTCTTTCTGGATTTGTTCTTTATTTTCTCCTATCCTGTCTGTCGATTTGTTTTCTCTTGGAATAAGATTAGTTTCATTTTTCTTTAAAGGCTTGCTTTCTTTATTGGATAAATTCGATGAATCTCCTTTTATAGGAAGAGAATGAGCAGATGGATTGGAGAGCTTTAAAGGAAGGCTTATATCTGATCCATTATCAGCCAATAGAGCAATTGAAAATGAGGCATAAGCCCAAAGAATAAACAATCTTAGTTTTGAGGCCGTTAGAGGATTTTTGATTAAAATCATTGTTTTTCTCATTATATTCCATTCCTTTCTATCAATTATGAATAGGATGCAGGATCTTTTTTAGGTTCATTCTTAGATTTTGAAGAGGAAAATTCTGTTTCTGAAAAACATAGGGGGATATTTTTGATTTTTGAAATCATTTTGTAGGTAGTTTTTCCTATGCCATAGCGCATCTTTCTAAATAATCGCGATGCAACTGTTGGCGCTTCATTTGTCAAAGATATTGTCCTGAACATTCCCCACAATGGGATGGTAATCCCCAAGAAAAGAAATAAGGCCAAACAAAAGCTAACTAAACAGTAAAAACCAGCCTCCCATGAAAGCTCCCAAAATCCTAAGAAAACTATTCGGAAAGTTTCGGGCAAAAATTCTAAAAAGGAAAATAAAAAGTAAGTCTTACTCAGAGCATGCCGTATATCATGGCTAGAAGAATGAAAGAAAGTTAAGAAGCCTCCTCCTTCATCAAAAATGGCTCCAAAAAGAGATGTAAACAAGAAATAACACAAAAAAGAAAGGATGATCCAAAGGAAATTAGGAAGGAAAGATAAAAGGAAAAATCGGTAGGATTGTCCCATCAACTGTATATGTGGCTTAAGTGGCAATGTTAATCCAAAACACAAACAGAGGAAAAGAGAAAAAAGCATAAGACATTCTTCGATAAAATTGAGTACAATGGGGATTAAAAGGTAGAAAAAGAGAGAAAGCTGTGAAAAGATATAGGAAAAGAAAAGAACAGAGTGAAAAAATCCTTTACCTGTAGCAATGAGCAAAAAGAGAAGTAATTTTTTTATTTTTTCTGATGGATAGTCATAAGGAAGAAATTTCTGAATGGTTTCTTTTGTTTTGGCTTCCAATTCCTCATATCGATGTGGGAAGTATTTCCAAATCCTTTGGCTCTTTTCTACACTATATTCTAATGAAAATTTCGATCCAAGAGAGCTTTTAGAATTAGTCAACCAGTTATCCCACCATTCTCTAGGATTCTTCCCCTCAATTTTTATTCCTTCTATATTGAGCTGGCCGATATAGTTAACAAGGCCCTGTGGGATAATTCCTTCCATTGGATCAAAAACTATTTTCGGAATTCCAGAAAAAACAGTTATTACAATGAGGACGCAAAGAAGATAATCAGCTGCTAAAAAACAAATTCTTTTTTTTCTAAATATTCTGAGTCCTCCAGCAGCTAAAAGAAATCCGATCAAAAAAGGGAAAGCCTTATAAAAAAAAGCGGTGGCCTGAGTGTAAAAAAAAGAAAAAAATTCACTTTCTTGTTGGTTTAACTTTAGAGCGAGGTCATAGGAATATGTTCGGGAATAAACCTCAACATTTTCCGCTCTAATCGATGGAAGAAAAAATAAAGGAAAAAAAACGAAAAAGAAAAAAAAGGATCGAATTACTTTCATAAGTAATGGGTGATTCGATCGAGTACAGAAAAAATATTTTTTGAAAGCTTTAGATGACTGAAAATAAGCCTAAAGCAAGGCCATAAAGAATTAAGGAAGAATAAAAATCAAATTTAATATTTAAAAAATAAGATGAAAAATAACCAAATGTTACAGAAATGTTACAATATTGTTACAATTATATTTTATTCTTGCCGAGAATCTATGCTAATTTACAATGGTTATACCCAACTACTATCATGAGAGCCAAACTAACTAAAACTTTGGATCCTGTTAGTAATCAACAACATAATTCTACTCACTATGAAGAGAAATTCAAGGAAGAACTCCCACTTATTCTTAAAGCAAAAGCTGCAGATGCGGAAGCCTTGGATTGGCTTGCTAAAATTTCTTTACCTATAAGACAGCAAGTAGCTCGTTTTTATTTACCAAATTTAGCTGATCAATGGCCTGATGCTGAAAACGTTGGATGGATTGGAATACTTGATGCCCTTGAAAAATGGAATGAGAATTTTAACATCCGATTTTTAGATTATGCCATTCATCATGTGAGAAATAGAGTTAGAAATTATGCCAATGCTTGTAGAGCTACTGTTCGAAGACCAGCATCGATGTACAGATCTTATAGAAAAATAGAGAGATTTTTAGAACAAGGACTGACCGTTGAAGAGATCACTGAATTGTATGGATGTTCTCTCCATGACATGGAAAAAATACTCCATGTATATTCTGGAGATTTAAGCCTTCATTTTTCTGCTTTAGATGACTCTGAAACATCTCTCATGGACCTTTTGGTTTATCCTGACAATACAGCAGAAGAGGAAGAAAAAGAAGAAAAGCTGCAGAAGCTTTATATTGCGTTATCTCATCTTGATGATATTTCTAGAAAAATAGTATTATACTTTTTTGGCATTGAAGGAGAAGGGGCTAAAAAAAGACCTACCACCTGGATTGCTCAAAAACTAAGACTTTCTAGAAAGAAGGTTCTACAACTTTTAGAGAAATCTCTAAATCAACTTAAAAGAGATTTTTTCCTTTTTGAGACTTTAAACATCCGACATCCCCTGCCTACTGGGATACCCTCTACAATGATAAACGTCAATTTCTATAACGATTCTTCATTAGATTACGAATAATGAAAACGAAAACACAAAAGTCTCCTTCTATCTCATTAATTCCAATTGAAAAAATTAAGTTATCTAAACAGAATCCAAGAAAACAATTTCAAGAAGATAAAATTGAAGAGCTTGCAGTAAGTATAGAAAAAATCGGACTCATTCATCCTATTCTAGTCAGACCCATAGAAGATGGCTATTATGAAATAGTTTCAGGAGAAAGAAGATGGAGGGCCTGTAAAAAACTGAACAAAGAGTTTATTGAGTGTTTTATTCATCCGATGGATGAAAAAATGGCTCTTCAAATACGGATAATTGAGAACATTCAAAGACAAAATCTTAATCCTATAGAAGAGGCTGAAGGGTACAAAAATCTTTTGCAAGGAGGGATGACTATTGTAGAATTGGCCTCAGTCATAGGTAAGGGTAGAGATTATATCAGTCGAATGGTTACCCTATTGTCTCTACCTGAAGCGGCAAAAGAGGCGATAATATCTGGTAAATTGGCCAAACGCGCAGGATGGTATATAGCTAGAATACCAGTGCCTCAACTACGGGCTGTCGTTGCTTCTGAAGCGATCGCAAAATCTTTAACCGTTGCTCAGGTAGCCAAGATGGTGTTAGAAAATTTTCTTCTTGATTTAAGAAAAGCAAACTTCTCCATTACAAAACCCGATTTAATCCCTGGTGTTCCAAGCTGTCTTGATTGCTCTAAGCGAACAGGCAATTCAAAAGATCTATTCGAGGATGTAACAGATGAAATGATTTGTACAGATCCTGAATGTTTTGCAAAAAAGAGAGAAGCTGATTGGCATTTTCAATGCTATAAAGCTCAAAGTGAAAACAGAGAAATACTTTTTGATGAAGAATCGACAAAACATTTTGTTCCAGGAACATCTAGACTTAAAACTGATTCTCCTTTTATAGATGTTGATTCTACATGTGATTGGGATAAAAAAGAAAGAAAATGGGCATCTTTATTAGCTGAAGAATTAACTATAAAGGATAGTAAGCCACATTTGCATCAGTACTTGGCACGGAGCCCCATTGGAACCATCCATAAGCTTGTTAAGAAGGAAGATGCGCTTTTTATTTTACAAAGAAAAGGGATTACCTTTGCAGCTAAAGCAATCAAAGAATTGAAAGAAAAGGAAGAGGCCAAAAGAGAGAGAAAAAAGAAAGAAGAATTTTTAAATTTGAGCTGTTCTTCTCTTATATCAAAAGTGTGTGATAAGATAAAAACAGAGAAGATTGATCGATCCTACAATATCTTTTTATCTCTGGCTCTACGTGTTCTACCAAGAGAGGTTTCTACTTTTGTATTCCAAAGACACAATTATAAGCTTGGCACAATGGAAGAATCTTTAAAATTGCTAGAGGATATCGATGAATTGGAGTCAAAGGCAATTCTATTAGATTTATTCCTTTCCACGGATCTTTTTTTAAATAGTTATAACGATCTTCCTCCTCATCTTACCAGCATTTGTAATATTTTATCCATCGATGTTTCTAAGGTTGTTGAGGAAATACAATCTGTCAATCAGTCAAATTCATTTCTAATCAAGAAAAAAAAGCTTTTAAGTTATTGTGGCACAGAAATCACTACAACATCTTGATCTGGCGGAGCAATCTTTTCTACTGTATGACCATTGTATAAGACTTTAACTTTTCGATTAGGTAAAAATTCGATCACCACAAATCCACCATTTGGAGTTTTAACGACAAAGTTCTGTCCTGGTTTTCCAAGAGGAACTTCTATCGTAGTTAATGGGGAATTATGTTTTTTTAAATCTTGATTTTTCATATTTTTATTAATGGCGGGTTCTTCTTCCCCAACAGTAATAAAGGATGATGTCTTAGTTACGTTAAAGGTTGAAGGTTGAGCGATGGTTTCCATATCTGGATCTCCTACTACAATGGAAGGAAAATTGGTTGGACTGTATTTTTTGCTTTGTGATTTTTTTTCTAACGCATTCATTAATGCGGCCTCTTTATACTCAGAGGGAGGAATGGATTCTGCCAAGGTAGATTCCATTTTTTCTAACCTATTTTTCATACTAACAAGATCTATTTCTACTCCTTTATCTTTGCTTGGAGGATTGTCTTCGTTGGGATTAGGAACAATCATTTGTCCATTATCCGCTCTGATGTAAGGTTTTCCAGAGAGCTCAGCCTCTTCAAGAGTAGCCCAGTGCCCAGGATCAATAACGGTGCCTACATAATGTCCACCAATCCATTGTCCTGTTTTAGGATCTACTTTCGCTTTTGCCCATCCAGTATTTATAACCGGAAGAACATATGCAGGTTTGCTTCTGTCATAAACATCATATGGTTTAGTATAGTCGTAACTGTTTTGTATTAACGCTGGATCAATTGGCATCGCTGTTTTTTTCTGTGAAACACAACCTAAAACAAAACAAACAGCAAGAGCACAAAGTGTATGTAATTTTATATTCATACTGTTTTGAATAGATTCATCTTCCATAATCAGCTTTTGAAATATCCATGTAACTCTTCAAAAAAACCCTAAATCTAGTTCCTGCTGGCACAAAAACATAAGGCTTATATTGCTCAATATCTTGAGCAAGAATGTTCATAATCTGTTGCATCGCGTTAGTTCCTGCATACATTCCACCCAACATCATTGCCTGTTTTGCCCCATTGTAAGCTGGCTGCCCATAAAGACCCCAAGGAGTGAGTCCATATGGAGACATATAATAGTTAAAGGATTGATATTCCATGGCGTAGAGAAAAGCTTGTCCCATGGCTGCTAAAATTGGTCCTAAAAGTTGTTTGCCATATTCACTAACTCTGTATCCTTTGATTCCTTCTGTTCCATCAGTATGGAGAGCGACTCCTTGAATTGGTAATGATCTACCGTCTTTAAAGATAATTTTGTCAATATGGACCATCATTCTATCTCTTAACGCTGTACCTCCGGCTGAAGTGCCGATCAATCGATCACCAGGCTCAAGAAGAAGATTCCCTTGAAAGTAAAAGGGAAGCCAAACTGCCCCAACAACATCGACATCTGTGTTAGAACTAAATGCAGAATTTACCAAGGCTGCTTCTATCATCTCGCCTTGTGGTGAGAACGAATTAATATCAATATTTGCAAATGGTCCTTCGGAGCCTCCTTTATCCTCAGTTCCATTAGTTTCAAGGGCTGAAAGAGAAAGATTTCGGAAAAGATATCTTTTTCTAGCCCATTTTATGATCACTGGTTGATCTGAAGCTTGAGAATCCCTAGCTAAGGCTTTCTGATCGACTATACCGCGAGGAACAGGAGCAAGTCTGTTAGGAGGTTGTTGTTCTAAAACTCCAAGGGAACTTTTGTCTTTAGAAGTTGGAGGGGCTTTAACTTGGGTAGGAGGAAGGGTTGGTTCTGGAATATTTTCTTTAGCCTGTACAATTTCTTCGGGAATAACCGCCTTTAGCTTGGATTTCTCCCCTTTTTGAACAATGATGTTCTTCCTTTGTTCTTGAGCCTCACTCTTTATCTTTTTTTCTGAACCTAAAGGTAGAGCTTGTCCTCTAAAATAGGTATACCTAGCAGACTCAATAATCCCATACATCAACTCTGAGGCAAGATGAATGGGGTTGATATAATAGAAAGTGGCCACAGATAAAATGCCTATAATGGTTAGAAAAAATTTATTTTTAAGAAACTTTTTCATTTTTTACTTTCTTTCCAGATTAAAGAAAAAGGTTGATCTGGAGAATACGGAGGATTAGAGATAATCAAAAAGCCGCTGGTCATGCCTCCAGGAGGTACTATTAACTTATTTAACGATACGTAATCGGGTATAAAGCGACTTTGCCCAATTGCGACCCTTAAAGTCGACTCATCTAGCCTTACACGATATGGATAAAGATTTTTCCATGCGAACGAAATCGCTAATAGACCAGAAGAAAATCTGTAAAGATAATAATAATCAAAACCAGTAAGTTTTGAGCGTTTAAATATTGCTATTCTGCTCACATCCATCGGCTTTAAAGAACCTTCTCTAACCAAAAGATCATAGTTAGCGATAATTTGAGCCACACTTTTGACTGAAGAGATATCTTCATCTGTTCCTATGGAATAAGCAACAAGCTGTGTGGGCATTAAAGAACTGTTTTTACTAAAGGGGCTAACTCGAATAAGGCTCAATGCCTTTTGAAAATCTGATTCTACAAAAATATGATAAATTCTCGTTCTGTTTCCTTGGAAAAAAACTAAAAGAGATGTATCACCCGTAGTATCGAGAGATCTTAGTATTAGTTTTGCACCCTGTTTGCTTATATGAATCAATTTACCATCTCCAATCTCCCATCCAACTATTGGCTCTGAAAATTCTATGGCTAGTGGATATCCTGGAGAAATTCGAAGAATTTCTACCTGACCGTCTTCCTGATGAATCATTCTAACTTTTTGTTGAAGAAACTGAAGCAGTTCATCTTCTGATAATTCTTCTGCCTTTTTACCATTGATAATAACAGGTGGGGCATCTTCTTCTGCAATTTGAGGTGAAGAATTTGAATTTATGTTTCCGTTCTGAAACGATGTATTGAGAGCATTCCTAGAGTCAAGCGGATCGATTTGTTGCCCTCTAGCAATGGAGACAAACAGTAGCATCAAAAAGACAAACAGTTTTCTTTTCATTTTTTAGGACCTCTTGTCTTTGAAGGTAAAATAGGTTCTTTTTTCAATATTTCAGGCGAACTCACTATTGGTACTGTATAAGACCAGATTTTTTCTGCTTCTGCTCCCTGAAACTCTTCTACTCCTTCGAGTCTTAATCCTAAAGGATTCATCGGTGTGTTGGGGCCTTCACTGATATAAAAGAGAATAACAACTGATTCACTGGTGACATCTGGCATACCATTTTGAATTTTGTAACGAGCTCGATCACATTTTCCGGCAACTATTAAATAGCTGGGCAACTTTGGAGAGTTGTATTTACGCACTTCTCTCAAATTCCATACAATTCTTTCTCCATTTCCGCCGTTCATCGCCAGTGGAACATAGACTTCTTTAAATGCGGCAGCGACTTTGGGAGAAACACGATCGGCAACGGTTGAAAGGGAATAAGATCCAGGGCTTACTTCATAAAGAGCTTTTCCCACTTCATGAATGAAAGAAAAAATCATGTTCTCATTTAATTTAAATATTTCAGTTTTTGGCCAAATAACATATCCTGGCAGATCGACAATCATTCGAGTTGGCTCATGAATCTTCAGATAAAGTGCAATGCCAAGAAATATGATTGCTATAGCTTGTAATAAGCAGAAAAGCAGAAGCCAACTATTTACAACAGCTAGATCTTCCCTCCATTCCCATATGGTTCTTAAAAAAGCGGGCAGCCTTATTCTTTGAACACCGTATAATCCATCCCTTTCTCTTTCAGGAGGATTGACCTCATGAGGGTTTCGAAAAACAAAACTCATAATAATCAAAGTATAAATAGGCAGTTGTAGAAAAATTTTGCGCCAACAAACGCACAAATTATGCAAATGAAACATTGTCTTCCTATTCAAAACGATTTTGAAAACTTTCTTCTCAAGGAACGGCTGATAGTTGCAGAAAATCTTAAAGAATGGAGAAAATCCGACCCATTCTTTGATCTAGAAAAAGCGATCTTACGATTTTCTACCCTTTTTTCATGGGAAAGGTGGTCAGAATCATTCACCAATCGTAATGGATGGCCACCCCTATATCCTGCTGATAGAGATCATCCCTTGCCCCCTTCGGCTTTCTATTCTGCAGGCAAAAAGTTAGAAAAAGATTTTAATGCGATAATTTTATGGGACAGTCCTTTTTATGTCATCGGTATTCTCAATCCTTTTCGCTTACATGAGGTTGAAATTTTTGCCGCAATTAATTTCCAAGATAAAGCAAGAATTTTTTATCTCTTACATCCTAGCGATTTGGCCAATCTTTTTCTAAAAAGAGAAAGAGGGGTAGAAGGGTTTCCTGATTGGGAGCAAGAAGATAAGGAAAGTTGGTTAAAACTATTAAGGTTAGAATCCTCATTGTATCCAAGAGTAGCTGATATTCTTGAACAAATTCTTTTTGGTTCCGACCCAAAAATTGTTATTCCAGAAGGAGCTGTGCAAGCTTGTGCAGCAATAAAAGGATTTGATAACGCTCTTTTATGGAGGAAGTCACCTACCTGCTCTTGGGTTATTACACCAGAAGCCTTTAATTCTAAACTAGAAGATCAATTGATCGAAGCTCTAAAAACAAAAATCCAGCTTGTGATTTGTTCTCCTGGTTATTTCCAAAAACTATTTCTTCGGGTTGAAAAAGAAAACAAAATTAAAGGAATTTTACCAGGAGATCCTCTTCATGTAAGGGAATGGCCCCAAGTAGATTTAGGTCATTTTAACGAAACAGGAATCACTCTTTATCATGCTATCATGAGCAGTGCCATTGATATGGGAGCCAGCGATATTTCCCTAGAACCTAAAGAACACAATGTACGAGTGCGTTTCCGAATAGACGGGGATTATTATGAACAAGCTCCCTTAAGCAGACTTCAATATCAGATTCTATTGGACCGAATTAAGCTTTTTGGAAATATGGCTGCTGATCAAAAAGGGATATTTCAAGATGGAAGTAGCAGTTATCAATACAAAGGGATTCGTTATGACCAAAGGTATAGTATTGTAATTGGCCAAGGGATGGAAGAGCATACCGCCATTCGTATTTTTTCTTCTAGAATTCCAACCCTTGATGATTTGAATTTGCCGCCAATGGAGCATTCTTTTCTTTTGTGGTTTTTAGCGAATGGACAGGGGATGTTTGTCTCCACAGGACCAACAGGAAGTGGAAAAACAACTACTCTTTATGCTATGCTACAGCATATTAGTTCCCCTAGAAAAAAAATAATTACCGTTGAGAATCCTGTTGAAAAACATTTTCCTGATGCCATGCAAATCGAAGTTAGAGAAAAAGCAGGAATTACATTTGCCACTGCTCTGAGAGGAATAGTTCGACAAGATCCAGATATTATTATGATTGGGGAAATACGTGATATGGAAAGTGCTCGGATTGCTATTGATTCAGCATTAACTGGCCATCTTGTATTTTCCTCTATTCATGCAACTGATCCAGTGGGAGTAATAGAAAGAATGGTTCAGAGCTTTGGTATTGATAGGCTTGCTGTATCTTATGCTATGAAATTGGTTATTTCCCAAAGGCTCGTTTCAAAATTATGCCCTTATTGCAAAAAAATAAGAAAAGCCACGAAAGATGATTTAAAATATTTTCCCAATTGTCAGGTTGCAGAGCCTGTGGTTGCAGAAGCCAGTGGTTGTCAAGCATGTAGAGGAACAGGGACGGCTGGAAGGATGCCGATTCTTGAACTTCTTCCATTCGATAGTGAAATTATTTCTTTAATTGAAAATGGTGCGAGCCCTAACCGAATACGAGCTCATAATGAAAGTAGAGGATTTAAGCCATTAGCTATTCAAGCTACAGAGCTCTTTTTTACAGGAGTGATATCCAAAGAGGAAGCTTTGCTCCTACTTTCTTCTCGCTCATATTCTAGCGTATTCAGTTGATCTTTTATCTAAATTTTTTCCGGGTTATCGCCTAACAATATAAGTATGAATAATCCTCAAATTCATCTTTCTGCGACTAAAGGCATGCCATTGTCTTCTCTTCTCTATGGTCGCTTTCTTAGTCCAAGTTTTCGTGAAATAAGTATCCTTGATCAGTCCTCTCCCAATGTTGATGAAAACACTTTCAAAGAGATGCCTGCTGTTTTACCTAATGTATTAGGACTAGGGGCTGGATATGGAGCCTATGCCCAGTTTTCAAAGAATCAAACAAATTATCCTGATAAAATTGTAGAAGAGATCAAAAAAGAACCATTTTCTTTTGTCCCTCTTGAAAAAGAAAATGTTAAAAATTCAGGATCCATTATAGCTACCGGAAATGAAGGAAAAACACAGCAATTAAAAGCAATGGAGCAGCTGCAAAATAAAGAAAGAATGAATAAGCCGGATTCTTTTTTCTTAAGAGTTGTAAAAACGATTACTCGATTAGGAGGTCCAAAGTATGCAGCACTTTTAGGGGCCGAAATTGCAGGTCCGGGAGTCTACAGATCCATGCAATCGTTGGCGCATGGGAAAATTGATGAGGCTATGTTTAATATGAGTGAGGCAGCTATAAAAGGAGCGTCAGCTGTGGGAATTGGGAAAATAGGCGAAAAGTTGGGAGAAAATGTCCTTGGTGGAATTCCTTTGATTGGAAAACCCATGGGTGGATGGCTCGGATGGGTTGTTGGCTCTTCAATGGGCGAAAGAATTGGGGAAAAGGTTGAAAAAATAGTAGAAAATTTAAAAGCACCTACTGAGAAAATAGAAAATATAAGCAATTCTGAAAGGTTTTATACGAAGCTTCAAAATTATCAACATCCAATCAATAGGGATTTTTATTTACCTGAATACTTTTCCTCAGTTCCTAATTCGAATTTTCAAACACGATCCCTGCTTTCCTATGTAAATAAAAAAGAAGAAATTGCGCGATAAAGATTTAGAAGGAGGATATACCATGAACGAACAAAACAAACGAGTAGAATTAACCGCACATCAGGGGGGAGAAGAAAAGCCTTCGGCGCATGTTCAATCATTTGATCATATTCCAATGAACCTATCTCCTACGGATAGTATGGATGGTAGAACAAACAAAACAACAAACAGAAACCAAGAAAGCGATCATAGATCACATCCTGTCCAGCAACACTCTACCTCAAAGAATTCTATTGGAACCTTATCCAATACTCAGACACTCAATATGATAGGTCTGACTAGAGCTTCTGCTAAAGAACAGCTAAACCAAGGAATAGATTCAGCTTCAAACCCTCAAAAATGGGATGGAATGTGTACCTGTAGGTGTCTAGAAAGAAATGACCAAAGGTTAAGCACTTTGGATTGGAAAAGAATTGGTGAAAAAGCTAATAATACGGTTTATCAAAAAACAACGGAAACCCATTCCGTACCTTCCTATTGGAATATTCCTGGAATAGGAAAAGGGCCTTTTCTACAACAAGAATTCTGGCAGAAGGCATTTGATGGGAAACAAACTCAGAAGTCTCTAGAAAAAGAAAAGGAAGAGGCACCAATTTTTAATCCTGAAGGCTTAAATCCTTCGCCAATCCAAGGAATTTACCACTCAGATCCTCAACTGGAACAAAAGAAAATACAGGAAAAGATTCGATAAACAAAAATTGTAATTTAATTTATTTCAACTATTGGAAAGATTGGAAAGCAGTTCACAAAATGCTTTCTTTTGTTTGAGAGCGTTTTTTAGATATTCTGTTGCAATTTTTAATTTGGACTGAACCTGTTGCTTGGTAAGTCCTAAGTAGTAGCCTATGGAATTATGGTTTAGTGATTCTACTGAAAGAGATTGATTTTGGAATGTTCCAATAGCACAAATTCCCATGCTATTAAATGGACAATTTTTGTTTTCAAGAACCATTTTCTTTTTTTTACAAGTTTGTACATACTGACAGAGAGCGATAGGTTGTAAATTGTTTTGCTGAACTTCTTTTGACTTTACACAAGAAAATAAAATAACTAAATCCTCATAGTACACTTGCAAAAGATCTTTTGGCCATTGAGTGGGATGAACCAACAAGCTTAACCAACCTCCTTCTACGGGAATTGATTCAATGGCTTTGTTGTTTGGGAATTGGTCAAAAGTTAAAAGATTAGCAGGGATAGGAGGCAGTAATCGTGGCAATGTGTCGATGGTGTTTTCCCAGAGTATTTCTTGAATGACTTTTTCGCTGTTGTAAAAAAAACGATTTGAGGATGAAAATGAAGCAAAAACATTCATGAGTCTTTATCAAAATTCTTTTGATTTTCTATATATAATAGCATGGAACCTCAACCAATTAACCCAACTGACTATTTGGATAATTTTAGATTTAAAACAATATTCCCTGCGTATTTTGATCCAGGAAAATTTCTCCATTTTTTTTCTGGTCATCCACGCCTAGCTAAAGCAGACCTTCTTATCATTTCAGAGGATATGATTCAGCCATTTTGTCAGTTTACCTCTATCTACCCTTCTTTACCCTGCTTTTTTGGCGTTCATCCAACAGTCGATCGACTTAGTGAGAAAAATCTCTCTTTTTTTGAAAATCTTAGTTCATCTTGGCATTATTCCTTTATTGCTTGTACTATAATCAACTTGGCAGTTATCGAATCATGCTCACACTTTTTACAAAATTATTTTTATTTTAAAAATAACCAGTCAAATGAATCATCAATGGTTCATCCATTTTCTCCCCTTTTGGGTTGGTGTTATTATGAATCCACTCAATTTTGGTTTGAAGATTATGCTCCAATAGTCGGGAAAAGAAATGCCTTTGTTGATGATCCAGCAGCTTTCAATCAGCATGTAAAAAAAATTCAGGAGTTTTTTTTGCCTTACAACGCCTTATTTTCGGAAGAAGAAAATCCCTATTATTTTATAACTGATAATGTTACTACTTTAAATTTTATTGAATCTCTATATAAGAATAAGGAAAAAAGCAATGCTTTAATCCCTTTAGACTTGAGAAACAAGAGCGTTTCTGCTGATCAATAACATCTAAAAAGTGACACTCTCAACCCGCTAAAGCTGGGGAGCTTCTAGCTAGTACGCACGGCTTGTGGGCAGTTTCCGTGCGGAACCCGCCGGCGAACTGGCGGCGCTTGAGGCCGTGCTTCAGCTAGACAACGTTAGCCCGTGTCCAGGCTACTACTACTTCCCTACCACCAGCTATTCATTCCGGTGGTCTGTCTCTTTTCAAAGACTGGGTTGTAGATACGTTTAATATTTAAAACCCCATATTTCAGGGCATTACTAATTAGTGATGGCTGCATCAGGACATCAGATCTTATGATGAAGCACACGATGCGGACTTAATATTAGATTAACTTTTTGTTGTATTCAGTCAATATCTAGTTTAGCTCTCTCATCCCAATCCCCTAAAGGAGATGGGTATTCCCGCGCCGTTTATAATTTATTCTTTTCCTATTCTCCAAAAGATCCAAAGACAAGCAATTTGGGAAAGGATGGCTAAAAAGATTCCTTTTTTCCAAAAAAAAGCTATGAGAGAAAAAATAGCGGTAAAAAACCCTAAAAAAATACCTATCCGAATAAGTTTTATCCTATTGTCTTCATTGTTCAAAAAAATACTTTTTAGCTTATCGACAAACTCTTGAAAAAAGATTTCTCTTTGAACAATACAATCTTGATCAATTTTATGCGCCAACAAACGCACATTATGAAATTCATTCTCATTAATCATGAGAAAATGCATTGCTTTTTGCCCATTAATCAGAATAGAACCACGAATTGATCCTAAATAATTTATTCTTGGCAATTTCCTGTAATTCCCTAGCATAATTATTTTAGAAGGTCTGTCAGCTTCAATTCTTTTCGACAATAAGGCTTCTACAAATTCATCGAAATTTTCAAATCCATAATCGATCCAAGCATTTTCTCTTAAGAGAAGCCATTGATTGTCATTAGTTTTTTGAGCATAAACAAGTGAACCATCTGGCCAGATTTTGGGCCAAAATTCTTCATAACTTTCTATCCAGAATCCATCAATTAGATTATCACTAATCGCATCTGCCCATTTTTTCCAGGGATCAGGCCATTCGATAATAAAGTTCATATTCTAACAATAGATCGTTATCAGCAAGGTTGACCTATTTAATGTATAAGAATGAAACTATTCCAAAAAATCAGAGAGAGTTTAGTAGGATCGATAGGCCCACAATATGTAAAACCAAGAGAATCTCTTTCTGCTAAAGTCAAAGAAAATTATTGGCCACGGCATCCAATAAGTTCTTCGGATTTTGGAAAATTGTATTTTCGAGTTGAAACAGAACCACAGGAGCTAACCGATGAATCTGGTAATCCCCTAACAATCAAAGACTTATTTTCACACATGAGCATTCTGGGTGGATCTGGTGCTGGGAAAACTCGATTTGTTCTGACTCAAGTTTTAGAAAGCCTTTTTAGAGCAACTGACCTTAGAGATTCTAAAGAAAAAGCAGAATTAAAATTTTCGGGATTTATTATGGATGGAAAATGTGAACTGACTGAAATGTTATTATGGCTTGCCAAGAAATATGATAGAGAAAAAGATGTTTTGCTTTTTGGACCTGATCATGATCTTGCTCTAGATCCATTTAATAATCCTGATTCCCTTCCATCAGAGCTTGCTGATTTAATGATTACTTTAAAACAAGCAGTTGATGATGGGAAGACAAGCCAAGATCCCTTCTGGGATGCTGCCGGAAGGAAACTGTTTAACTCCATTTTTCAACTTCATCGAGAACTTGTTATGGCTGCTCGAAACGGGATTATTGAAGAATGTCCTCCTCCAATGTCTTTTCCTCTTCTTAATCTTCTTGTCATGGACCGAGGACAGCCTGCCAACCAAAGCCAAATATCTTCAGCAGAAAGTGTTTTAAGAGAGAATAAAGAGAAAGTTTTTCAGGGATTGGAAAAAATCAACCGACTTATCAATAGGATCGAAAATCTGATCCAAGAATGGAAAAAGAAAATTAAAGACATATATGTTGCGAATAAAAATGCGCCGGAAAATGAAAATGAAGTAGAGAGGGAAAAGAGACTATTAAAAAAAATTGAAGCAGAAAAAATTTTAAAATATATAAATGGTGAGCAAGCTTCGAAAGCGCATTTTGGTTCTTCTAGCATTTTATCTTTATTCAACGGTTTGCGTTCTTTCCGTGCTGCTTTTTTTTCTTATTCTCAAAATGATGAATTTCACAACAATCTTCTTTTAGTGTGCTCGGAACTAACAGATCGACTAAAAAAACTTTTAAAATCTTTTAAATTTGGAGTTCTTCCCAACCTTGAACTTTGGGAAAGCTCCCTAAGTCTTATTGATGAGATAGATCAATTGTTGGCCTTATCTAATTTGATAAACAATATTGAAATCCCTGCTCCAGAATATGGTCCTTTGCAGAAGTGGTTAAGTTCCTACGAAAAAATCCTCCATCATTATGGAAAGGATCCCTATTCAGATGAAGTGTACCTTTATTTCAAAGGTGAATATCTAAACATTGCCAATGAAAGAACCTCAGGTTCCATTGGTATGACAGTTTCGGTTCTCACATCACTGATGACTCAGCCGCCTTTTGATCGAATGGTAAGTCCCAAAGGAACCCTCAATTTTGCAGATATCATTGATCAGGGAAAGATCCTTGTATTGGATATGAATTTTTCTAGATGGAGAAATGCAGCAAAGGTCGCAAGCATACTATTAAAACTCGATTTCTTTCGGTCAGTCCTTTCAAGAAAGCAACTAAAAATTGATGGCAGACCAATTAACCAACAAAGACCTGTAATTTATCTCTGCGATGAATTTGCTACAGTGGCAACCACGGGAGATTGGACTGGAGAAAGAGGTTTTTTTGATAAGGCAAGAGAATATAAATGTGGTTGTATTATTTCTTTTCAGTCTTTAGCTGTTTTGGAATCCCGAATGATTAAATCTGAAATTGAAGCTATTCTAACAAATACAGCAACGATCATTTTTCTAAGAAACCCTCATATGGAAACCAATGATTATGCCTCTAGGCTTTTTGGTGAAATTGAAAGAAGTGACGGTTATCTGTATAGAGGAACACAAGAAATTCTTTTTGATTTATCAAAACCCATCGCCCATCAAGATTTTCAAATCCAATTCCGCAAAGAGCCAATTTATCCTCCGTATATCTTTTCTAGACTTAAAGATGGAGAAGCGATTGTGAAACTTCATCCTCGGTTTGGGAAAAAAAGTATAAAAAGGGTTCAATTTCTGCTTCACCTTATCCCTAGATAGAAAGGAACGTTATGCTTGATCATGTGACTAATCCACAGCCTCCTGTAAACAATAATAATTTGCATATCATCGGATTACTAATGCTTTGTTTGATCTGTGGTGTTATGACCGTTACAGGGGATCATCTATTATTTTCAACCGATAAGCTTAATTTTTGGGAACTTCTTGAAGCTTTTCCAATAGCTCTTCTCTATATTCTTCTACACTCTCGACGAGAGGCCGATCTAGTTGTTTTTCTTTTCGAAGTTGCCCTTCTATCCTTTCTTTTTTTGGGATTATCTAATTTTTATTCACGTTTTATAGGCACACCGAAAAGGATATGGCAGATGGTTAAAGAAGGAGAGTTTCAGGCTGAATTAAAACAAAAATTCACAGACATAATTAGAGCAAAAAAAGGAATGTGAAGATCTATTTTTCTCTCTATCGATTTACTTTTCTACTATGAACATGAAACAATGGAAAAATGCTTCACCTTTTCTCTTTGGCTTTCTTTCTTTTCCTCTTTTTCTCTCTTTATTCTATTTTAAGAACAAGACAACATCGGATGTCCTTCATTTTTTGGTACGCGGCCTTTTTTCTCTAAGCAATAAGTCATTAAATCAGATGGGAAGCTTTTTAGATGTAGTCTTAAATGACTTCTCTACGATGATTGAAAATGGACTTAAAGAAATTGGAGGGCATAGAAAATGAACAAAAAAATTGTTGGTAATTGGAAAGAGAAAGAGAATTTATGTACAGAAGAAAAGGAAGAGAAGGAGCTTTCTAAAATTGTTTTTCCAGAGGATTTAGGAATTCATTTTAATGAAGAGTTAGAATCCTCTCCTCTGTCATTAAGAGCTATTCTTTTTGAAGCCTATTTTTATCAAAGATTAGGCAAAGAAATTCCAAGAAATTCAAATAATGAACCTTCTTTCCCTGCCATTGTCATAGATCGGAATTTTTTTCTTAGTCTTTTAGATGGAGAATATCCTTTATGGTCTCAGATGTATGACGAAGCTCCTGAAGCATGGGAAGAATGGTTTATCATCGATAACCCCAAAAAACCTGGCACTGTCATTTTATCGATGCCTATAGAAAAAAAGGAAATTGGCAACCATTCCATTGAATTTATTAAAAGTTCGTTGCATCCATTGAAAAATGAGCTGTTGGAGTGTTGTAAAAAATTGAGTACCAGTTGCCAACTTCTTTATTCTATCTGGGAAAAAAGAAATTTTCGTTTTGTCGTCTTCGACAAGTTACCAAAAGATTTTGTCAACAAGAAGTTTAGGTTAGAGCAAATTGACAAACAAAAGAAAATTTCAATTGAGATGAAAAAATGAAAAAAAAATCTCTAAAAAAAAGAATTATTATACAGTTGTTTCTCATATTATTCATGCAATTTCCGCTTTTCTCTATTGGCGACAACTCCTCCTCTATCATTCCACCCATTCAAAATTTTCCACAGGCTCCTTCAGCTCCTCCTGTAACTTCTGGAGGGGGATATCCAGTAGATGTGACAGGATTTTCTGGGAGTGCAGCCGATGCGATGAACTATATCGTAAATAGGCTTCAAGACATTCAAAACATCCTCCGAGATAATGACGAACATGTTCAACATATTGATCAAATGATCTCTGGAACAAAACAATTAAGTCAACAACTAGCTTCTCTTGCGTCAATTGAAAATTATGAGAATGCCGTCTCTCAGGTCCATGTTCCTCAAAATCCATACAATGATCCAAATTCTAGCTCAAACTTTTTAAACACATCCTTTACTCCATCTCAATCTTTGAACGGAATGCTCACTCAACTGCCTTACGGCCTCATATTTGACGGTAATAATTTTAATGGCATGGGTTTGGGATATGTAGGGAATATAATGGGATTGTCAGGTCTTCCCATTGGTTTGGATGCTTTCCCACCTTTTATGTTGACTTCTCTTTCCCCTCAACAATTTGCGGTAGGCAGTTCTCTTGCTCAGCAATTTATGGGAGGAAGTAACTTAGGACCAATGGTAGGAGGGTTAGGATATATGGCGATGAATTTCTTCCCAATGTACTTGGGTTCCAATCCTCTATTTAGCAATATTGGTGGATTGATGAGTTTATCAGGTCCACTAAGCTGGGGAATACTTGGCAATCAGATTTCATCAAGTAATGGGCTTAATGGTCAAATAAATTTGGGATCTGTTTTGCCTAGCATTTTAGGCAACGCCATGGTATTGGGATCTAACGTCTTGATTCGATCATCATCCTCAAATGATCCTATATATCAAAGTGTAATGTGGGGAGGAAATGCCTTACAACAGCTTCTTTTCTGGATGAATAGCAGTTCACTCAATGGACTTTATAGTCCTGTCAACGGAATCAATCAGTCGAATATCTACGGCCTGAGTCCAAATCTCTCGGAAATATATTCTGCAGGTGCTTTCGGAGCTGTTGAAGATTATTTAATTCGATCCAATTTAAGGAAACAGCCAAATTTTTTGTATCAATTTTCCAAAAAGTATGAAAAGCAAATAATACAATTTACTCTATCAACAACACCAGGTGAACCTGTCATATTTTTTGCATCTAATAGATTGGATAAAACCGTTTTCCCTTATGCTTCTTTACAGTCGATAAGAAGTGCACAGCGAACTGATAGCGAAGGATCAATTGAGATCTCATATAGAAAAGAGAATAATCTGGAAAATATACAAATCCTTCCAGTTCAGTTTATTAATCCCAGTTGGGGATCAGGTACTTTAGTTACAGGAATAAGTCCACAATCTTATCAGTCTTATATGATTTTAATACATGCAAATACCGCTCGCCTACAGCAAAATATTGCAATAGAAAGATTAGATGTTCAACTCTATAAAGATACAGTGAATATTATACAAAAATTAACCCAACTACAAGCTGATATTAAATCTTTGAGAGAGCAATGCCAACAAAATTATATTTTAGCCATTCCACAAATTTCTCAGCTAGAGGTTATAGTAACCAATCAAATCAATAACCAACAGCAGTTTTTGGAAAAACTGAAAAACAATATAGAAAATTATAGACAAACTCGGTATCAGTTGCTTCAAGATCGGTTGCATATCATTGACATGATGAAAGAAAAAGCCGCTCTTGAAGCTGGACAAGCCGCCTCGCATTATTTGAATGAAATTCAAGGTCAGATTCCTTCAACCGGACAAATTCAAACAAATATGTAACTAGTTTTAGACGAGCCTCTTTATCTACCCTCTCCGGCTGTCAATGTTCCAGCCAGAGCCATTGGCTTGACTAGTTGGGAAAGCCGTTCTATTCCACTGTCGCTTGCCGTTCGATATCCTGTTTGAGAACGGTTAATTAGTCTTTCCATCAGCTGATACCGCGGTAGTAACGGCTCCAAAAAACTGGCTTACAATAGGAACAAGGGACCGTTATGGCATACTATCCTGCGGAGAAGAAGGGAAAAAGTCGTCTTAAGACCCTTCACGAAGCGATTGTGTTCAAGATTTGGTGGCAAAGCAAGCAGCAAATGAAGAGGTCCGATTCTCCGCTTAATTCAAATAACTGCCTACCCCATTCCTCCTAGCGCATTTTCGCAATAGTACGTACAAGGGCAAGCATTGGGCTGGTGAGCGCCTTTCGGCGGTATTTTGTTACAAGCACTTAATGGGTGGACAGTGCGTCAACGCAGTGCGGCAGAAAGTGTCAATGCACTTGACCTGTCATTGCACTAAAAGACCACTGTCCAGCGTTGCCTCATGAGGATTCCCTCACCCGCTGGTCTTCTTGTACTTGGCCCCGTTGAGCGCAAGGATACCTATCGGCTCTATCCTTTGAAGGTCATTCGGGAGGAGCTATTCTCAGACTCGCTGGGGATTCTCACCTTGATCAATTCTGAATCTGCTCAGGTAATGCTCAAGAGGGTGGATCTTGCCTTCCAGGCGTACTTACGCCGCGTGTGGCAAGGCAAACAGCCCGGTTTTCCCCACTTCCAGCATACAGGGCAATTTAGCGGCTTTGGCTTCCAAAAACACGAAGGCGACTGGCGGCTTCTCGCTAGACACCAAAGCGCTCACCGTAAGCTTCGTCCCTCTGGTAGCGGGCAGAGCCCGATCAGGAACAAGACCCCTGCTCCCGGAGGACTCAGGAGAGATGGTATCTTTTTTTCAGGCGGCAAATAGCATGCGCCTGAAACGATGTGCTGCTAGCTAGTGCCAAAAGTATGGGGCTTGCGCCAAGGCTTTCGAGCTGGGTACGGAGTGGTTCCTTACCAGCGCCAAGTTAGAGCCGGGGAAAAAGCGAGCCGGTTGTTTCCGAGGGCGCCAATCCTCGGCATTCGCATAAGGCGTTCAAGAAGCTTAAAGAAGCTTGGGAGAACGATCTTCTGCAAGATGGAGGCGGCGATTGATCAGGAAAGAGCTAAGCGCCGAAAAGGATGACGGCTTTGGCCTGAGGCAATCTGAAAAAGCCGGAGAAACTGGTTCGGCAAAAAGCCTGGTGGAATTGGGAGAGGTTGGACGTACTCTTCGGAGCTTTTGGGGCGATAATCTCTAAATTATTCTTGTATTTGATAAATTTCGTGAATTATGCCTCTTTAGGTTTTGTGTGTATTGTTCCGATTCGGTATCCGAGTGGGAAAGTAGAGCAGTAGGTTCGACTGAAAGAGAGTCACTCCGATAGAGAGAAGATTAAGCACCGGACGATCACAAGTCTTCTAGTAAACAGGAGCTCTTAGGTCCCCACTTGGACAGGCTTATGGAGCTTTCATTGAAAGGAAGAGCCTCGGAAGATGATGAGGAACTGGAAAGAGGAATCAGCGGAGATTTGTAAGTTCTTTTTGCCCTGAGAATCAACTTCTTAGAGCCTTGGAAACCCAAAAAAATAGCCTCTAAAAACCCAACAGGGTGACACGTTGAAAAAATATCTTATGATAATCAACAAGTTACATAAATTTCATCAAACATGGGCTAGCTGGTGAAGGTAACGATATCCGCGCGTGGATCCCGGCCCTCCTTTCGTTCGATTGTTCCCCTACTTATCGTATTACTATATACTCTTCACAAGATGAACCGCAAGTACTAGCACTATGTCGTCCGCATCTGCTACTAAACTATGGGACATGTCCTATTATAAAAAGAAAGCCTAGCAAGGAATGAGAAAAAACTCAGGATAATGTGTTGATGTGTGGAGTCTCCAAAGAATGGAACTATTAAAACGTCGACAACTTACAAAGCTTAAAAAAAAAAAACACCTTTAGTTATCATTGCAGGGAAGAGTCATTAGTGATGGTAGTTTATTGTGCTGCGCATAAAAAAAACAGAAAAAAGAAAGGGAAATCTATGCCAATTACTCCAGAGTTCCAAGCTTTACTGGAAAAGCTTAAGTCCTGTCAAAAAGAGCATCCTTATATCGAATTAGGTCCTCCGGCCTCTCCTGAGGCTATTGAACAGTTAGACAAAGCCTGCCAAGAGACATTTGGGGTAGCCCTACCTCAGGACTATAAAGACTTTCTGGCTTATGCCAAGTTCATTAGTTTTGGCTATGGTTGGCTTTATAGTGCGGATATCCTTCTTGACACAAACTCAGAGCTGAAAGCTCGTTTTCCAGACTTACTTCCTCCGTATCACCTACGATTAGGCAGGAGTGAGGACCGGAAATATAACTACGATGGGGTATCCCAGCGTTATTATATATACTACTTGGGACCTAGTTATTTGGGGGTAATTTATCCCAAGGGGATAAAAAAGATCCCCCCGGAAGGGATCAAAGTGTTTTATGAGGATCTCTATTCGCTACTCAAAGAGGAAGTAGAGTATTTTTTCCGTCATCTTTATACGGCGCCAAGGCTTTTGGAGCCCAGGGAGATTGAGCTGATTCAAAAAATAAGGAGTACTTTTGAGTACACCTACGAAACCTCCTTTCTTCCGCCGGCCTCTTTCAAAGCCATTGAAAAAGCAGACCGACAGTTCCGCGAGGAATTTGGAGTGCCCATTCCAGAGTTTTATAAGAAATTTTTGGCTTTCAGCAATGGGTTCAGGAGTGATTTATACACTTTTTTTCATATCCCTGACGAAGACTCTCCTGTGGAATGGCTAAAGAGCGAAGAACATGATGAGGAGCTCTATTTTATTAATGAGGATTTTCTTATTCCTCATAATCGCTACTACAGGGTGTTAAAATGGGACGATGAGGAAGCAAAAGAAATGTTCTTTAATCCTAATTATTTCATCTTTGGACAGCATAGGAATTTTCTAGAAATTACGTGCGCCTATGATATGAGTACCCACTGCTTCTTTACCCTTCATCACTATTTTCATGATCTTAAAGAGGAATATCCTGATCTTTGTTCCTTCTTAAAAGAGATTTTTTATATGAATAAGTGATCCTTCGTGCCACCGCCCCATAGGTCATGGCCTATTGAAAAGAAAAAGGACATGACCAATGAGTGAAAAGAAACTTTCATGGGAGGAAGCGGTTTGGCTCGGCAAGGTCCAAAGAGTAAGCCCAGAAAGAACAAGAGAACTGCGGGAGGACTTTGAAAATAACCTGAAGCCCAAGCCTTCTCAGAGAGCTACATACCTATCATCAAGAAGACTTAAGGAAGTTAGGCATCCCCCAGAGGGCTATAGACAAAATGGTAGAGAAAACCCCATCTGGGAAGATAACTTATCATCCTCCCAAAGGCTGGGAATTGGATCATATCATCCCCTTGTTTCTTTCAGGATTGCTAGAAAACCTCAATGGCAGAGAAAATATTATGCTTATGCCCAAGGCAGTTCATGAAATAAAAACCAAGTATGTTGACAATAAAATTGAGGAAAAACTGAGGAAATTAGGAGAAAGGTATGAAGGCTATCCTCGCTTTGGAGTGGGGAGAACCTTTGAGTATCCTTGGCTTCAGTTTCTTCATCCCCACATAGTCATTGGGGATCCTTCACAACCAACGGCGAGGGCTACAAGAATGGTATTTAATATAAATGATGTTACAAAGGCCATGATTCGCCTTTTTCATGCTAAAGAGGATATATATGCAAAAAAGAATTATGATCCCCAAAAAATTAAGCCCCGAAGAAAAATTCCAAAGGTTTTAGGCTGGCTAGGTCCGCTTGCAACAGTTTTAGGCGTGGGTGAAGAAGCAAAAGCTGCCGTAACTGAAGGGAAGGAAACAGGCCGGTGGGGAGAGGCTATAGGCAAGGCGGTGGCAAGGATAGGGCTACCACTGATTGGAAGTAGTGTTGGAGGGGCAGCAGGGGCAACCCTAGGCTCGATGATCTTTCCTGGACCAGGGACAATAGCGGGAGGCTTGCTAGGAATGGGTATGGGTGGGTTTTTTGGAGGAATAGCTTCGGACAGGGCTCAAGAGTTGATCGATAGAGTGTCTCAACCTGCTCCTCTTTACAAGCATGAATACCTAAGAGCCGCAAAAGCAGCAGTAGAAGAGGAACAACTGCAGAAGGAAAAACAAAGGGAAAGGACCGAAGAAAAAGCAATGCCGCCAGTACAAGGAGTGGGTATCGAAAAAGTATCAGAGCAAAGAGCTGAGCCAGATAAAGAAAGAAAAGAAGAAGAACAGCAAGCTTCTCAGTCAAAAAGAGCCCTCAGCGTAGAAGAAACGGTTGCCAAAATCTATGAAGAGCTAAGAATCCGTAGGGATAATAGAAAAGTAGAGCAGAAAGACCCAGAAAAAATCATTGAAGAGATAGAAAAAACAGCCCACCCCTCCCCTTTTTACTTCTATAATCCAAACTTTATAGGAAAATCGATGGAAAAGAGAGGTAGGGAAAGATAAAGGAATCTTCAAAGATTCTTTATGCGCCATCGAACGCTTTTTACAGAAGAAAAAAAGATTTTTTATTCAGGTATTCCATTAAAGCGGATTCTGCAAAGATCATTAATTTCTGAAAGGAGATTTCTTACTTCGGAGGCTAAAGCCATGGGGTTTTGATCTAGATACTTTCTATCTTGAGGTAAAGGAAGCAGTCCGGTTAGCAAAAATTGACTCCATTCTAAAAGAGTCATCTGTTGATGGCGAATGCGCCAACAGTCGCTTATCAATCGAACAAGCTCTGGCGGGGAAGGTTTTTTCTTTACACCAGGATGCCTTCTCAGTTGATTGGCGGCATTTATAAAGATTTCACAAAATTTTTCTGTAGCCCATGGATTGTACATTTTGATGAGTTTTGTTTCCATTTCCACAGAGGGCCAGTTCATGTAGATAACCCGACATCTTCTTAACAAAGCTTCCGTAGCATCTCGTAGATCATTTTTTGTGATTACAATTAAAAGGTTAGAATTGTTAGCCTTCAATTCGCCTCCCAACTGAGGGACAAATAGTTGAGATTCGTTAATAAAATCGAGTAAAAAACTGTCAACGGAAACATCGGCTTTATCTAGTTCGTTCAGAATGAGTACCGTTTTGTTTTCTATAGAAGAAGTTATAGACAGAGGAATGATACCAGGAACCAGTGTTCCATCGATGGATTTATCTCGCAGCAGCTCTTCTTTTCCACATCCAGGAAAAAATTGAAACAACATATGTCTTGCCCCAATGGCTTTAGCAACTGCCTTACCCAAGAACGTTTTCCCAATACCAGGAGGACCATCCAACAACACCGCAGAAAGAGCACTCCCCTCCCCCATGGCATGGACTGCACATTCTACCACTCTTATAGCAGCAATATCCGTAATAATATAGTCATCTGGAAGTATCAAACTTGAAACGTGGTCTTCTTTAGAGAAGGAATAAAAAGGATCAACACTTTTGTTCATTGCAACCTATAATATAGGTATGAAGCCATTCAGCTTTGAATATGTTTCTTTTAAGAATATTCAAGAAAGCCTTCCGCTATATCAACCAAGTTTACATATTTTAGATCATCTAAAAAACCTTAAAACACTATCATTAACAAAAGATCAAAACATACCAAGGGAACAAAAAGACAGTAGTAAATCTTTTCAAAAGTCCGTTTCTCTTCCAGTAAAAAATAAAAGATCCATTGAAAGATAAAATCGATTAAACGCACGTTTCAGATTTTATGATAGAACTTAACGGATTTGCTCTTTTAGATAAAAAAGAGATTGAATTAATTACTGGCAAGGATAAAGACAGGTTTTTCTGGCTCCCGCTTCATTCTCTCAATTATGAAGAAATTTTAAAAATACAAAATTTAGTCCGGAAAAATAAATATCTTAGAAACAAGCCAGAACAGGTTTTAAGAAAACAAAAAAATGCTGCTTTTGATACCAAAGAAAAGGCTCTTCTTTGTTCGATGCTGTTTGATATTTGTACAGACGAACGATGGGAAGAAAATCTTCGTTTTATAAATGATTCAGCAAAAGAGAATATCCAGAAAAAAACGCGATCAGTTACAGCCTCTTCGGGTGAAGCACTCTATTTGGATAAAGAAATGTTAAAATGGATAAAAAACTTCTCCCAAAAAGTGCATAATTCTTTATCTAATCAAGAACGAAAAGAGCTTGGAAATCTTTTTCAAGGGCTTTCTAACATATATGCTGAAAAATATGAAAAAATATTACAGCAGCTCTCTTTCTTTTCTTCTATAAAAGAAGGCAATGATAAAGATACTTCCCCTTTTGCCTCTAAAGGCTATTATAAAGCAAAAACAGATTCAAGAGGAAGAATCATTGCCAATGGAAAAGGTGAAATTCTTCTTGAATATATTCAACCAATTGCTCCAATTCCTGTAAGCCAATACATTCTTAAATTTTTTGGCACAAAACCAGAAAAAGCTCGATCTGCTCAAAATACTGTCCGTTTTTTACATTCGTTCGATCTGTTTTGTGGAGAGGTTGTTGGAGGATTAAATAACTTTTTTGATAATTATTTAGCAGCCGTTTCAAATAAAGAAATTAAAGATCCTTACGCAAAAGCCTTTGCCATTCTTTATTGGACATTAAAAGATTTTTTAGAATCAAGAACTGGCAATTATTCTTCAATCAAAGAGAAGTTGATATTTAATTATAAAATAAAAAAAATTTTATATGAGCTATTCTTGAAAGAAAAAAATTCTTTTTTTAAGAAAGAAATAGAAGAGATCGAAAGCAAAGAAAGCAAACACTTAGAAATAATATCTCAGAACCTTAATCGATTAAAAATCATCCCTTCAAAGCTGCTTTTTGATTTAGCGAAGAATAATGAAGTTATAAAAAAAGAAAAATCTTATGAAAAATAAAGCACAATGGGTCAAAAAGGAAATAGATTGGAAGGAATCGATTAAAAAATTCCAAATGGCATTGCATGAAGAAAAACTATCTTTACTGCAGATTCCATCTATAAAGAAAATTCTTATTGATAAGATTATTCATCTTCATGAACCTTCTAGACAAAAGAGAATAAATGCCAAAGAAGTTGTTTTTTTAATTTCTTTAATTCGATCCAAAAAAAACCACATGGATGAAAAAGTAGTAGCAGTGCTTGATAAATTACGCTTGAACATCATATGGTGGAACAACCTCAGAGAAGAAGCTGAAAAAGACAATGGGAAGGAAGCTACAATATGGAAAAGAAAAAGACTAAAATTAGCTGAAGCAACAGAACCATTGATTGTAAACGGTATTGAGTTGATCCACAGGGTTGTCAAAACGAACAACCTAAATATTAAAGAGGCGGTCTTTAGTGATGGAATTATCGGCTTTTACAGAGCCTTAGAAAGATACAATCCTTCTTCACAAAATCCATTTCCAAACTATGCTTTATACTGGATCAAAAATGAAATTGCCTCTGAAGCATTAAAATCTAAAACAGTTCAGATTAGTTCTTATCAAAAAAAGAAAAATTCTTTTCAAAATAATCTCAATTTAGAAGATACAGAAAACAATATCAATAATCCGGTAATGGTTAGTTTGGATGCTCCAATCAATAACGAGGGTGATCAATTGCATACGATTATTGCTGGACCGAACTGTATCCAGCAGCCTTCAGATAATGAAGAACTAAAAAAAGAGTGGATTCAAATCATTGAAAATGCGCCCAGTGATATTAAATCTGTTTTAGTTTTAAAATATTTTTATCCAGTATGGGAAATACAAAACGATAGGTATTTTTTAGGAATAGAAGCATTTAATTGCCGTCAAAAACTTTCTCTAAAAAGATTATTAGTGGGAATAGAAAAAGGGAGGGGGAGAGAAAGTTTAAAAAATCAATGAAATAGCCTTCCAATCCAATGTACGACTTCTTCCATAGCGTTTCCTATAATCTGCCATCCGTTTCTGCACCAACCTCGCAATGGTTCTGGGCAGAATCGATCTATGGCTATAGCAATGAGAAGTGTCATCATTGCATCAAAGAGAAATTGTCCGATTTTTCCTCTCATGGTTTTTTAATTGCTGATTAGACTATTTTCCATCGTTACAGGTTGCTTTTTAAATTTGGAAAGAGGATATAAAAGATTTTTTTTAAAAAAACTTCAATAAAGAAATTCAAGATGGATTCGATTTATCCTTTATTTATTTATGGATTGCTCCTTTATTTTTTTAGAACTCCTCCGTTAAATCCCTCTACATTGTATTTTCCATGGAATTTTTCTTGTACATTTATTTTTTTGCCTATATGGCTTCATAGCATTCTTAAACACAATTTTAAAAATAAAAAACTTCTTGCTTTCCTTTGGATAACCCTTTTTACAAGTCTTGATAAATCTAGTTTTCTTTTTCCTTATTACTCCTTCTCCTATTCTTTAGAAACCTTTGGATATATTTTATCAAACGCCTCCCTCTTTTTTTATATCATTTATATCGGTCTTGCATGGGCACAAAGACCGTCGTTAGAAAAAACGGAAGCAGTAAAGGAAGAAAAGAAAGAAAATATGCCTTCTTATTTTGAACTATTAATCATCTTAAAAAATGATCCTGGCTTTTTAGTAATTCCTGGAGTCTCACACAGATCCATAAGATCTATTGCAAGAAACATTTATATTATTCCTAAAGAAGCATTACAGTTCTTCTCCCGGGATAGTTTGGAAATATGGTGTCCATGGCATGAGGAATTAAAAATCATTGAAAATTTTATTTTAGCACAGCAACAAGAAATACAAAATCTTAAAAGCTCTCTTTTAGAGTATTCCGTGAGCAAAGATAAAGCTGTAAAAAAAATTGAAGAATTACAAAATCTCTGTTTTGAAATGGAAAAAAGTCGGGATCAGCTACTTAAAGATATTCATAAGATGCGTTCGGAGAGCCGTTTAAACCAGGTTTCGGATTTATATAGACTCTCCAATGAAGAATTAGCAAAAACAAAAGAAAATCGGATTCGAGAAATAAAAATTATCGATCAAATTCTTTCAGTAAGGATTGGTACTTACTCACCAAGCGATGAACAAAATGAGTAGATGAGTTATTTTATTGTAGTTCGCTACTTCTGATAAGAGATCAGCGATTCTGTGAACTTGGAGGTTGCGAGTCTTGCAGTTTGCAGGGGCGGCGTCGGTAAGTGAAGCAGGAAATAGCCAATAGAAATGTCATAAGACATTTTTCCCATAAACTACAGAATAGTTTAGAGCAAAGTAGAAAAGCATGAATCATTTTCGAGCCAGATTTTAAACAGTTGTCAGTTTTCAAAATTAACCTGGATTTGCTCCATCGACATCGACTTAATAGATCCAGTAAGCTTACTTTTGAAAATCCTAAAAAAATAAAAGGAAAAAATAATCGCAATACACCTCTATAAACAGCACGTTTCAAATCCATTTTATTTTCTGCTATAATCTTTTGTCCCATGATCCAATGGAAAGGTCGACTTTGAATTTTCCATTCCCAGAAAACACACCAACAGAAGTAAAAGAAAGGAAAAACAAAAAGTAATGTTAGTCTATTGAAAATCTTGGCACAAAGAGAAAAAAGCAAAGCTAATTCAAAACCACTAATAAGCCATCTTTGAAAAAGGGAGCATTTATCTGATTTATTAGAAAGAATGTTTTTTTTCCCCATTACAAAATTTTCTTTTTATTAAATAGGTCGGCCATTTTTCAATTTGAACTGACCTAATAAAAAAGAGATGGGAAAAATAATTATCAATCGATTGAGTTTATTTTTTTTCTTTAATCTCTTTTATACTGGATGCTCTATTCAGTCTTCTTATTTGTCGAGTTTTCCTCAAAACATAGAATGCCAAAAGATCGATTATTTGCTTTCTGCTTCCCAATTAAGAGTTGTTCCATCGAAAGAAGGTTTTATGCTTTCCAGTCCGCTCATCTATGCGAAGAGAATTCTTTTACCGATAGGAACCGAATTTCGAGCCAAAAGAGTTTTTCCCCAAACATTGCCTCCTAGATATATTGTGGAGGCCATCCGATTAAATTCCAAATCTTCTTTTGTTCCAGCAACCGGTGTCGTTTTTTATTCAGAAGGAAAATATTGGCTTACCTTAAGCAATCTCTATTTACCCAAAAATTGAAGAGTAAAAACAAATCGCCTTACAATAAAGATGAATCAAATGAAACCAATAGAGAGAGAGAATAAAACTAAAGAAAATAATATTTTGCTTTCCATAAGAAAAGAACAGAACAAAACCACTTCGATCGGAACTAAAAATAATAGACGGAAAGGAATCGAAAATATTGTCGGCTACTTATTTGTAATCATTTTGTCAACGATCTTTTTGTATCGGATTATTCAAATCTTTACGATTTTAAAAAATTATCCTTGGAAGGCCAATTTCAAAGAAGAAGAAAAAATTCTACGTGAAAAAGAAAACATTGAAAAGCTGCTTTTGTGGAATGATCGATTTCACAAAGAGATTATTAACGAAATCTATCCAGCCAATCTTGTTGCTGCTGTCTGTTTTTCAGCAGTTCCTGGACTACAGATTGAGCAATTCCATATGGAATTGCTTAATACTTCTCATAGGATTAGGTGCACCGTGAAGGTTCATTCTGAAGAACCAAATAGCATGGAAGCTTTGGGTTTTTACTGTGCTCTTGTTTCTCTGGCGTTTGAAAAGAGTGTGGGGAAAAAAATAAAATTCGAATTTTCCAATATTCAACTGCCCAAAGAAAAAAAGGAGCAAATAAGAGCGACGTTGACTTGCTTTCTTTCTAAAGAAGAGTTGCGATGAAAAATTTCATTCTGAGAGTTTCTTTTTTTATTTGTCTATTGGCTCTGGCCTGGTTTTTTTCAGAGTTACTCATTAGTTATGTTCAACAGGAAACAAGCAAAAAGCTGAATATGGAAAAGGAATATGAACAAGCACAAAATTATATTCAGAGGGTTGTTAAACAAGAAAAAAAAGCTAGAGATTCAAAAATATGGTATGAATCAAGGGTAAAGCAAAACACAGAAACCATATTGATTGATGTCCTGTCTCGATTTCAAAGGCAAAGAAACGATTTTAGACTATTAAGCATTTTTCATGACCCAATGGGGATTGGCATAAGAGCCGAAGCGAGATCTGGAGCAATAGTTCAGTTTTTAGAATTTTGCTCCGATGAACTCCCCGATTTTACTCCAGTATCGATTGTTCTGACTCCTCCTTCTATTAATCTGAATGCTGGAGCTCTAAACTGTGAATTCATTTACAAACGCAATAGCTTTGAACAATCCCAATCAAAAATGATTCCATTAAAACCCATGGAGAAAACCAATGAGAAAATTCAGTTTCTTTCGCCTTTTCCTTCTCTTAAAAAATAATCATGAGCCTATTGGCACTCAATCCTGGATTCCTAAATTTCCCCTACCCATTTGGAGTTTTTTGTCAGCTCATCCCTTAATATTTTTAATACCTTTAGGAGCTTTTATCCTCTTATTAGCAAAGACACTAGATGAAGGAAAAATACTAATAAGAAAAACTGATCCCATCGAGGCATATGACTCGCAATACGATCAATTCTATAATGAAATTTCCCATTCAAATATTTCTCCTTTGACTTCCAAAAAGCCTGTTCCTCTCCCTGCGAATGGCGTTGACGCTTTTGGTCTCCCTGTTCAAGGAACATTTTTAACTGGATCATCAACGGATAATCCAAAAGATTCCCTTGCTGATCTTGCTTCAAGTATACCAATTCGAGGATTTCAAGAAGGCAAGGAAGTTATCATTGGAAACCGAGTATTTCATCCTGGGGATGTGTTTTTATTAAGAACTTTAAATCAATTGCAAAAAATTAAAGTTCTTTCTATCGAAAGCAATGCTCTTATTCTGCAAGATCAAGCAGGAGTTGAAGTAAGAATTCCTTGGCCAAGGGTAGTAATGGACGAAAATGGTGTTTATGGGGAGATCCAGATTTATAATTCTTTAAAGAGATAACCCTTACTACACATTTTTTTTAATATTTTTCAACATCATGAAAAGAGCTAGTCTTAGTTTTTTTGTGATTTCCTGTTTTTATCTCTCTCTTTGCCTTGCTCAAGAGCCACCAGAATCATCATTTTCTTCCAACGCTTTGGATATCGATATAGGATTTAAAAAAAGGGATTTAACCCCTGGAGAGGAAATGCTGCAAAATAATTCTCTGGATGATGATAAACCATACGTGATTTTTGACATGTCTCTAAACGATTTTCTTGTGGCTATGGCTCAACGGGCAAAATGCAATTACATCCCCAAGAAATCAGTAGAAGGCAGAGTGAGTGCAGTTTTTTATGCTACCGATCCTATTTTAATGGCTAAAACAGCCTCACAGGCTAATGGGTACAAGCTGTTGACAAAAGAAAAGATATTTGAAGTTAAAAGAAAAGAGAGTGGAATGAAAAATTCTTTGCCTTCTCTTTATACTCAGGATACTCAGAAAAAGAATCGAAGAGTGAATGACCTTAAATCAGTTGAAAACAATGGTGTCTTTAAAGCTAAATTGCATGCTACTGCTCATGGTCTTTCACACGGCATTAAATCAAACAGACCAAAAGGACCTTTGGTAGCAGCGACATCAAAGCAAGTACATAAAAAGCTTAAAGTTCTTAAAATCAAAATGAATTCAAAAGAGCAGAGAAGAAAATCGTAAAATATGGAAAATATTCTTTTTAATGATTGTTCAAAAAGAGACTCTATCTTTAATTTCTTTATTTTTTTTATGTTTTTGTTGCAAAGCCTTTGAGCAGACCTTAGAAAGATCTTTTCATAAGAGTCGATTGGACAGTTACGCTCAACTTATTCTTTTACCTAATCCAAACCAACCTGGGACTTTACAAGCTCATGTGATTTTTACTCAACAATATGAGGTGCATACCCATGATTACGAGCATTGGGAAAAAAATGTTCCAATATTCGAAGAGGACCCAAGATTTCCAGCTTTATGGATGAAATATTGGGTTGATGGAATCGCTATTCCTATCATTCGAAAACAGATCAGCCAGTGGAATTGGTTCTATGTAAAAACAAAACACAACTGTCAATATTTTTGGGCAGCGGATATCTATTGGCCTAAAAACAAAACAGCGAAAACCATTTTGCAGGCTGAATTTCTTGTATTGCCTACCGCTGCTACAAAAGATTCTTTCGAGTACATAAACAATGTTGGAGTTACTGGTAGTGGCTCCCCACCATTCGATGAAATTTCATTTACTTTTGATCTTTCAGGGATTGCTCGATCAATACCAGCAATTGGTAAAACAAACTCTTCTTTCTATATGCAATGGATCTATGGGGGCTTTTTCTCTATTTATCCAAAAGGGTATCGGTTAGAAAAAGGAAAAGTACGATGGCAATTTGAAAATGTTTGGAAAATCGACGAGAAATTTAAAGTAGAATGGTATGCGTGGTACAGATAGATAAAATAGATTGGGTAAGAAAAGAAAAACTGGTACTCTGACTTTTAGCTGTCATACAGATCTGAGTTTTTTAAAACTCGAAGCCTACGAAAGCAAACGTTCTTTATATCCTTCAGAATTCAGAGACTTCAGCTCATTCTACCCTCTCTGGCGGCCAGTGCTCCAGCCAGAGCCTTGGGCTTGGCTGGTGGTGAAGGCCGCCCTATTCCGGCGTTTCTTGCCGTTCGATGTACTGTTTGAGGACGGTTAATGGGGCGCCCCCGCACGTGATAACGCAATAGGAACGGCTCCAAAGAACTGCCTTACGATAGAAACGGGCGACCGTTGTGGCAAACTCTCTGCGGAGAAGCCTGGAAGAAGTTGTCTTGAGATTGTTCACGAAGCGGCTGAGTCCAAGATTTGGTGGCAACGCAACCAGCAAGTGAACGTGGTCAGATTCTCCGTTGCACTCAAGCAGCTGTCCGCCCCATCCCTCCCAGCGCATTTCCGCAATAGCACGCAACCGGTCAAGCATGGGGCGGGTGAGCGCCTTGCGGCGGTATTTTGTGACAAGAACGAAATGGTAGTGCAGCGCGTAAACGCAGTGATGCAGAACGTGCAAACGCACTTGACCTATCATTGCACTAAATGATAGACCATATTGCTGGCCACTGTCCAGCGTCGCCTCATGATGAACGCATCACCCGCTGGTCTTCCCGTTCTGGGCCCGGTCGAGCGCAAGGTCACCTACCGGCTCTATCCATCCAAGACCGTCCGGGAGGAGCTTTTCCGGACTCGCTGGGTCCATTGCTTCCTCTGGAACCTGGCGCTCGAGGAGCGCAGGCGGGCGTGGAAGGAGGAAAAGCGAAGCATCGGTTTCGCCGAGCAGTGCCGATGGCTAACCGAGCTCCGTTCCTGCAGCGCGCTTCTCTCCTCGATCAATGCTCAATCCGCCCAGGTAACGCTCAAGAGGTTGGATCTCGCCTTTCAGGCGTTCTTCCGCCGCATCCGGCAAGGCGAAAAGCCGGGATTCCCGCGTTTCAAGCATCCAGGGCGATTCAGCGGTTTCGGCTTCAAGCAGCACGAAGGTGACTGGCGGCTGATCGCCAGAGAGCGAAGCGCTCACCTGAAGCTTCGTCTCTCCGGCATTGGGGAGATCCCGATCCGGGGCAAGGCCCGTACTCCCGGAGAACCCAGGACATGCGAGATCTTTCTTTCCGGCGGCCGATGGCATGCGTCGGTCACGATGCGCTGCCGACCGGCGCGGGAGCATGGCTGTGGAGCCGAGGCTTTCGACCTGGGCACGGAGCGGTTCCTGACCAGCGCCAGGTTGGAGCCGGGAAAGAGCGAGCCGGTCGTTTTTGAGGTCGCCAATCCGCGCCATCTGCGCAAGGCGCTTAAGAAGCTCAGGAAGCTCGGGAGAACGATCTCCCGCAAGATGGAGGCGGCGATCCGCAAGCACGGGAAACGGAAGGGATTTCGCATTTCCAAGAGGTTGCGCAAGCAGTACGAGCTGCTCGCCCGGATGCACGCCAAGGTGGCGAACGTCAGGAAGGATTTCCTGCACAAGCAGAGCGCCGCCATGGTGAGACGCAGCGGACTGTTGATCACGGAGGAGCTGGAGCCGAAAAGGATGACGGCTTCGGCCCGAGGCAGCCAGAAAAAGCCCGGGAAACGTGTGCGGCAAAAAGCCGGGCTGAATCGAGAGATGTTGGACGCATCGTTCGGAGCTTTCGGGGCGATGGTCGGATACAAAGCGGAAGAGGCTGGTATCGGATACCTGGAAGCACAGGCGAGGACGTTGAAGCCAAGCCAGAGATGCCACCGATGCGGCGGCGTCGTGGAAAAGACCCTCGGCGACCGGTGGCATGAGTGCGCATGCGGAGCGTCCTGCCATCGGGACGAGAACTCGGCGCTCGGGCTTCTCGACTGGGGCTTGGCGAAGTGGGAGAAGGACCACGGCTTCGCCTTTCCGGGGCCGAAGGTAGATGGAAACGGAAAGGAATGGACGGGAACCGATCCATGCGTGGAGCGGGAAGCTCTGGCCGGATGGAACCTCGCTGCGGGCTGGAAGTCCGGGGCGATGCATACTCCGGTGAAACTGACCGCAGGGAAGCGCGAAACTCCATCACAGAGCCGTTAGGCTTGGATGGAGTAGTTCATCATTTCTATTTTTCACAATACAAAAGCCCTAGTTTTTAACTAGGGCTTAAAGATTCGACCCGCACTGCCCCACTCCTTATGCTTGCTTCCAACGAAGCATTACTGTTCCTAAAAACATACTCGGGACCTGCTTAGGCCGGACCTAAGTTCGTTCTTTTCGCCTTGGTTTTGCCCCGAGTCCCCTCGGTATTGCCAAGACCGTTTCGTTCTCCGGGGGAAGCGGCGTGGTGTTAATGAGCCAGCAGTGGACGACTCACTGGCTCTCCTACAAGTCACTATAGCTATTGCTCCCGCTTCGAGTCCATCTGCTGCGGTCCGCCATTGCCTGGAGTTATCCGCCCCAGGCCTGTTCCCCTCCTCAGGATTCCAATTGGACGGTTTCCCGCTTCTGCGGGATAACCTCTCCACAAGGATCGCATGCAGCCGTTCCCGCGGCATCCACAGGCCTATTTCCGGATCTCCGATCCTTTTCTTAAGGTTGTATGCGCCTACCTTGTCCGTATCACTTATATGCCCACAATGTCGGCAAACAAACCTGTCCCCCTTGCGGTTCTTCGGATGGACATAACCACACTTCGGACAAAGCCAGAGTGCTATAGGCTGGGTTGAGCTTCTCTCGGGGGGGGAAGAACTTCCCCCAGGCGCCAGAAATTCAACTCGCTCTTATAGTGTGCAGATGCGGATTTGAATCATGCGCCTAGACAGTTCTTTGCTTGGCGCTTTCCCATATATATGTAGATCCTTAAGGCACAATGACCCAAGGGCTTTGTAGCTTAAGAATCTTGCGCAAGCTTGTGGTTAACCATCTTTCTATTTCTGCTTGCGTCTTATATAACCGTCTCCATTGCTTTTTCTTCCCTGAGTGATGCTTACGGATGTCTCTGGCTTTTTCGCTATCTTTTGTGTTCTTGCCAATTGCCTGGAGTTTGTTTTGTTTCTTCCCTTCTCTGTATGCTGCTTAGATAACTTAGCTAATAACTTACCAAACCCTTTCCCATACTTCTTTCCTCGGTCATCGGTGAACACTTCTAAAAGTCCCGCATCTATCCCTGGCTACTTCCCTCTCTACCTGCTTCGGAACTTTTAGTGGCGCTGCACAGTGAATGTCCACCTTCTTTCCCTCTAACACCAGCCAAATTGTTCCTTGAATCTTCAGCTTCCCTGCTAGGGGAAGGACCATCCTTTTCCCACGCTCCAGTCCCATAAGGGCGATATACTCCTCGCCCCTTCTCTTCGAAGGTCCGATACATTGCTTCATCATACAGAATAGCTCTAGCTTTCTTCACTCTGGGCGGCTGTCCCACTACCTTCTGCAAGTCCTTGCGTAAGCTTAAAAAGAATGGTTTTTGTCTTTCTTTTGCAATGGAAAATTGAGAGGTGGGAAGCTCTCTTTTCCGCAATACCGAGTCGATCCGTTGCGGTTGAACTGACTAGCCAATAAACAAAAGGCGTTTCTTCTTCCCTCCATTTTATCCTCTTATAGTTCTTGGCTTCATCTCTACGGCTACAGACAGGAGCCATTTTCCAATGGCCTCAATAGGCCTCCTTAAGGGCTTGCCTTCCACATCCTTGCCTGTAAGCCCTTTGGGCTTTTCTATTGTGCTTTTACCAGTAGATCTGCTCTTTACGTTTGCCCAAGACTTTGTGCGAAACGGTTTAGTTCGGAATGATAGACAAGAAACTACTCCTTCTTAAGCGGCGTAGCGAAGGAAAAGGTTCGCGAGCATGTGGCGCTTTTTCTTATTCAGCTCCAAGCTCCCTTTCCTGGATTGTTCGCCACGTCGGCTTTTCCAGCCTTATCGCCTTTTCCTATTGCCCTCTGGTCTTTTCTTTTGTATTGGTCCAAGCCGTAAAGAGGGCTTAGGAAAGCAGCGAAGGATCAAGAATAGATCCTTGAACATCTTTTCCTGCGGAAGAGAGGGACTTGCCCATTCATGACGAGGATTTTGATTCCATGAGACGAGCAAAACTTCTAGGGGCCATTCGAAACCAAACCGGACCATCCGGTCCTTGTGGGCCACCATGACCATCGGAGACATCGGCCCGTTCCACCCTCTCCATCAGATGTAAGGAAATTCTTTCTCTTGGTGTTGAGTCCCCTGCCCACCTCCTTCAGCCGTTCGGCCACCGTTTTGTCTTGAACTAGTCTAAACCTTGTCAATGGCTTCCCGCTGATTCCTTGAGATCCCTCTTTTGCCCGGCGCTGGCAGACTCTTGTATACGCGCTTGTGCAGCACTCTCGTCGCCTTTTGCCCGATCATCCGCAGATAGTCCTCATGGGGATAGTAGCGTCGGATTGGCTGAGTCCGTTTGGCGGGCACCTCTTCTTCCCGACTCCTTTCGCTACTGCCTGTTGACGCTCTGACCGATCAGTGCGCCAAACTTCTACGGCGAATTTATCTTCGCCATGCCGATTTATAACTAGATTGGCATGACAAGATCAATAACGATTCTTTGCTCTTCTGGACACAATTGTTTTTAAGGCTTTATATCCTCATCAGGAATAGCATTAACATCTGCTTCACTCAAAGGAGCTGTTCGACCTTTATATTCTTCTCTAGCAGCTTTGACCTGTTCGACCGTTACAGGAGTTCCTTTGTTACCCCATGATTGTCTAATGTAGGTAGCCACCGCAGCAATCCGATCGTCAGATAATATGGCTTTCCAGGGTTGCATCACTCCGTTGTATTGCGTACCATCGACCTTAAAGGGCCCTTGCAAGCCATTTAAAATAATAGCAACAACTCTTTTTGAGCCACCATTAACGATTTTTGTTCCGGATAAAGGTGGATAAACCCCAGGTACACCAGTACCCGTTGGTTGATGGCAAGCCGCACAATTCATTTCATAAAACTTCTTTCCATCTTTCATTATGTCTTGAGCAAAAAGAGAAGTTGAGAAAAAAAGAGAGGAAATTCCTAGAACAAGTGCTTTGTAAAATTTTCTTTTCATATAGAGTAATGCCCTTTTAAGTTAGTTACTTATTTTATTTATCCATATGGATTTATTGTTAAAGTTCTTTCTCATAGAAGAACTTAAGATAAAAATTTTTGTCAATCATAAAATAAAATTTCTTTTTCTTATTAACAGCTAAGGAGCCAGTCGTTCAATTTTCCATTGGCCCGAAGCTTCTTTGGAATAAAGAAAACGGTCATGGAAACGATTTTCTCTGCCTTGCCAAAATTCTATTTTTTCAGGAATCAGTCGGTATCCTCCCCAATTATCAGGCATAGGAACGGTTAGGGAGGCGTATTTGGTTCTATTTTGATCGAAAAGAGTTTCCATATAAGTTCTATCCGTTGGAATGGGTTGACTTTGTGGAGAAGTATATGCAGCAATTTGACTTAAGAAAGGACGCGTTCGGAAATAACGAAGGGACAATTCATAGCTGGTTTTTTCACAGATCCCACTGACGCAAATTTGTCTATAAAGGGTTGGCCAATAACAAGCAAAAGAGGCTTTTGGATTTTCTTCAAGATGTTTGCCCTTGATGCTTAAGTAATTTGTAAAAAAAAGAAAGCCTTTGTCATCAATTGCTTTGATTAAAACGAAGCGAACTTTCATTTCCCCTTGATTGTTTGAAGTAGCTAACGCTACCGCATTTGGTTCAAGGGGTTCGGTTTCTAGGGCAACTTCGTACCATTTGATGAACTGTCGCAAGGGATTTGGATCTAATTCTTCCATAGAGAGAGCCGTTCCAAAATAGTCTCTTTGTTTTTCTTTAAGGTACATGATTCTCATATCTACGATTTTTTCTTGAATATGACAAGTAGCAGAAATACAAGAAGACAATACTCGCAATGGTTTTTGAATTTCCCTATGAGCGAGTAAATTATTTTATCTCATGGACAAATCAACCTTAACCACTCATCAAAAAGCACTACAAATCAATCTTGATTCCCAAAGATATGGAACGTTTGCTGAAATTGGTGGAGGACAAGAAGTTGTCCGCTGGTTTTTCAAAGTTGGAGGAGCTGCTGGAACGGTTGCTAAAAGCATTTCTGCATACGACATGACAGTCAGTGACGCCATATATGGGCCTACCGAAAGATACGTCTGTCAAGAAAGGCTCTCAAGAATGCTAGACCATGAATATGACCTTTTAATCGACAGACTGGAGGTTAAGCGAGGAAAAAGCACACAATTTTTTGTCTTTGCAGATACCGTTACCATTCAGGGATATCAACAGCGAATGGATTGCCATGGTTGGATGGGAATTAGATTTCAAGACGATCCAATGGGAAAATGGAATGATGTTATCATCCATGTTCGATTCCTTGAGCAGGAACGGTTACAACAGCAAGAAACACTCGGGATTTTAGGAGTCAATTTGATCTATGGAGCCTTTTATTACAATCAAGATCTAGTGCTTTTCATAGAATCTTTGATGGACAATATTGCTCCAGGGAAAATTGAAGTCGATTTAATCGATACTTCTGGGCATTTATTCGAAAAAATTGACTTAAGATTGTTGAACTTACAGCTCCTAATTTCTGGGCTCACTCCAGTGATTCTGTTTACACCCAATGGCAAAGCTGTTCAGCCTTCGGATCTTCTCTACAAAAAAGCTATTTTGATTGAAAGAGGAAGGTTTGAACCTGTGACGAATCTCAATATGGAAATGATGGAAGTGGCCAGAGCCAAATTTCTACAGGAACCAGAAATTTCCAATGTCCCAAAACTGGAAATAATGGAGATTACTACACGAAATCTTTTAACCGAAATGGGCACGATCGATAAAGACAATTTTATCCAAAGAATTGAACTCCTCTGTGCATTAAAACAACATGTTCTAATTTCAAATTACGCTGAATTTTATGAAATTTCGACCTATTTGAATCGTTTTACCAAAAATCTCATTGGTCTGGTTCTGGGAATTCCCCTTCTTCAAGAACTTTTTAACGAAAAATATTATTCCTATGTCGAAGGAGGTATTCTGGAAGCCATGGGCAGACTTTTTAAAAAGAAAATCAAACTTTATGTCTATCCTACTTTTGATCCTCAAACCTCCAAACTTATAACTGCCGAAAATCTGGAGATAAAAGGTTCAATCAAACATATCTACAATTATCTTCTGGAATCGAGTCATTTGGTCCCTTTGCATCCCATTAATCCACCCCTTAAATCTTTTTCTCCAAAGGAAGTTACAGAATATATCAAGTCAGGAGATCCCCGATGGAAAGAATTGGTACCAATAAGAGCAGTGGAAATTATCCGTGAAAAAAAGTATTTCGGTTACAAAGAATTAGAAGCAGCATCTTCTAACCATTGAGGGCAACGAAAGGGACTTTTTCCAAAATCATCTATTAGGGCTATTGGGATATTATATCTTGTTTCAATAAGTTCTATCGCCATTGGAACAACGCCCAAAGAAGCATATTGGTTCAATATAAGGCCCTTGATAGAAATATCTGCGGCTAGGATGTTTTCGATTGTAAGAAATGTATGGTTAAGATATCCAAGTCGGGTATGTGCAACAATAACAACAGGACAGTGGAGAATTTGAACGAGGTCTCTTAAAAGCCATTTTCGTGAAAGTGGGGTCAACCATCCTCCTATCCCTTCAATAGCAACATGACTAAAGCTCCCCACCATGTGAACAATTGCTTTTTGCACGTCCATAAGATGGATGAATTTTCCTTCTAGTTCTGCAGCAATTGCAGGCGCCATAGGCTCAGGAAAATAAAATGGATTTAGGTTGTCTAAACTGGTTCTTCTGTCGGATGCTTCCCAAAGTTTTATAGCATCCTCTCTTCCACCAGTAGAAATAGGTTTTAAGCCAATGGCATCGTATCCTTTTGTTCTCCAATATTTCACAAGCTCATAGCTAAAGGCTGTTTTCCCTACCCCAGTATCTGTTCCTGTTATAAAAACAGTCATAGTTAAAAAATGGGTTTTCTTTTTAATTCATGTTTAAGAACTGCCTAAAGATTTGTCTAATAAAAATGAAATAAAAAATCTCTTCTTTTTCTTTTTTTTCATCCTTTTCTTATCCCCTCTTTTTGATCTATACATACCGTTTTCTAAAAATAGGAACTATTTTTCAAAGGACGTAAAATGGTTCTTTTACAATATACTGTTTCTCAATATCTCTTTGACATAATGCAAAATTGTTTTAAAAATATTGACGTCTGTGGAAACGGATTAGAGCGAAGACTATCCAGGGAATGAAGAGATGGAGTTCTCGAAAAGGTGAGAGCGTAAAAATCTCGTCACCGTTATTGGGGCTTGACGGGAATAGTACATTAAGTATAAATAGAAAGTAGAGAATAATAGAGGTTAAAATGGCTGATAGAAATAATAAATATCCAGGAAACGTTTTTGGAAAATATTACGTCGATACGCAATGTATAGATTGCGATTTATGTAGGGAGACGGCCCCTGCAAATTTCAAAAGAAACGATGATGGTGGCCATTCCTATGTTTACAAGCAGCCTCAGACACCGGAAGAAGAAGAACAATGCAGGGAAGCTAAAGAAGGCTGCCCAGTGGAAGCCATTGGAGATGACGGAGATCTCGATGTCATGGAGGTAGAAGTAGGAAGATCGACTGAATCTTAAAAATAATCCATTTAAATTTCTCTTCTGAAGGTTTTATGGGGGAAATTCGACAACAGTCTGTTTCAAAAGTGGAGATGGAAAAAGGAGTGGGGCAAAGAATTGACACTTTTTTAGCTTCGATTTTAAAATTATCAAGAAACAAGATTAAAAAAAAATATTAAATGGGACACTTCGTTTTAAAAATGATATCCCCATTGAACCTTCTTATTTGATTCGAGGCGGAGAAGAAATTGAAATTCTTGATGCGGAAGAGGACGATAATGCATTTCCTCCTCTCCCAGAGAATATCCCTTTAGACATCCTTTTTGAGGATGAAGAAGTTATAGTTATTAATAAACAAAGAGGTATAGTCGTTCATCCTGGATGTGGTCACTGGTCAGGGACTATAGTTAACGGTTTGCTTTTCCACTATGGTCATTCTTTACCTAGCGTTGCTCTTCATCGCCCTGGAATTGTCCATAGATTAGACAAAGATACCTCAGGAGCAATGGTTATTGCAAAAACAGAAGAAGCTCTAAAAGCACTTCTTTGGCAGTTTTCTACTCGAAGGATAACAAAAACATATATCTGCTTATGCAAAAATAGATTTCCTTATCAATCCTTTATCTATAAATCGAATATACAAAGGCATTCTACAAATAGAAAAAAAATGTCCGTTCATTTGACAAAAGGAAAGGAATCAGAAACTCAATTTTCTCTTCTTTATGCTTCTTCAGAAGCTTCTATGCTGAAGTGTCGGCCTATTTCTGGAAGAACCCATCAGATCAGGGTTCACCTCGCCCATCTTGGGTATCCTATTATCGGTGATCCATTGTATGGGAAAGGCGTTAGAAAATATGCATTCCCAATGTTACTTCATTCCTATGGATTAAAGTTTTTGCATCCGAAAAAGGAAAAAATTGTCGAAATTTTTGCTCCTCTTCCTCAAGATTTTAAAGAGGCATTAGAATTCTTTTATGGAAAAAATCAACCATGGAAAGATCAAGGCGTTGATCTACAAGTATCTTGAAATCCTTCAAAGCCTTGGTTATACCCATCTCTCTTTCTCAAGGACTCTAAAAAAAGAGACCGTACAATCCATAGAGGCGTCGAAGACAAATATGCTATCAGATTTTTCTTCCTCTCTCAATACCAACTATCAGAAAATAATACCAAAGGAAAAAGTGGATCAAGAGCTCAATCTTTTAAAAAACAAGGTGGAAAATTGTCAATATTGCCAGCATCTTGTGGCATTCCGTACTCAGACTGTTTTTGGCACAGGAAATCCTTTGAGTAAATTGATGTTTGTTGGTGAGGCCCCTGGAGCAGAAGAAGACCAACAGGGAGAACCCTTTGTTGGTCCAGCGGGTCAGCTTTTGACAAAGATGATCAAAGCTATGGGATTAAGTCGCGACCAAGTCTACATAGCGAATGTCTTAAAATGTCGACCTGACATTCCTAAAGGCCAAAAAGGAAATCGAAAACCAACTCCTGAAGAAATGGCCACCTGCCTACCCTATTTGTTATCTCAAATACGATTAATTAATCCGAAGGTCATTGTTGCTCTTGGGGCTACAGCTTATGAAGGATTGACTGGAAAAATAGGGATAAAAATTAGCGAAGTTAGAGGTAAATTTATTGATTTTAATGGAGCTTTCTTAATAGCTACGTATCATCCCTCCTATTTGCTTCACAACCCTTCTCTTGCAAATAAAAGAAAAGTTTGGGAAGATATGCTGGCAGTAATGAGTAAACTCCAGATGCCTATTTCTGAAAAACAAAAGAATTATTTTCTTTCTTAAAACCTTTTGAATTACTTCTTTATAAGTTTCTTTTTAGATTTTATATTTTCCAAAATGCTTCATGTAGCTCAGTTAAATCAACTCAAGCAATGAAACTTTCACCTCCCAAAAAAAACTTTCCCACAAAAAAAGAGCCTGAACCCCCCTTTCCTTACCTAAGGTTTCTTGTGCAGATTGGAATTGCTCTTTTTCTCGTGTGGTTATGGCAAGAGAGCCTTCATAAGGCAACAGTTTCGACCATTCCTTACAGCGAATTTCTCAATAAACTAAATCAAAAAGAAATAGTCGAATGTAAAATTACTCCAGATGAAATCTATGGAAAAATGCTGATTGTAAAACCAGAAGAAAAAGGGAAACCACCAAGAATTGGGCTTTTTTCAACGGTAAGAGTTGATGATCCTGATTTAGTAAAACGATTGCAGGCTGCAGGAGTTGTCTATGGGAGCGTCAAACCTAGTTTACTATCACAAATTCTTTTTTCATGGGTCGTACCTATCCTTATTTTTTTTCTGGTCTGGTTTGCTCTTGCCAGGTTTGTTGGAGGAGGCGGAGCCGGTTATTCCCTGCTGAATATAGGAAAAAGCCGAGCGAGGCTCTTAGTAGATGAAAGCACAGGGGTAACATTTGCTGATGTCGCTGGATGTGATGAAGCGAAGTATGAGCTGCAAGAAGTTGTAGATTTTTTAAAAAACCCCTCCCGATATAAGGCCCTTGGAGCAAAAATTCCCAAGGGAGTGTTGCTTGTAGGTCCGCCTGGAACGGGTAAAACATTGTTAGCTAAAGCGGTTGCTGGAGAGGCTAAAGTGCCTTTTTTTTCTATTAGTGGTAGTGAATTTGTAGAAATGTTTGTGGGTGTTGGTGCGGCGCGTGTTCGAGATCTTTTTGGGCAAGCCAAAGCCAAAGCCCCTTGTATAATTTTTATTGACGAGTTGGATGCCATTGGGAGACAAAGAGGCATAAGAATTCAAGTTGGATCGGATGAACATGAACAGACTTTAAATCAACTCCTTGTTGAAATGGATGGTTTCGATCCAAACGAGGGAATAATCGTTCTTGCTGCAACAAACAGGCCAGAAATTCTTGATCGCGCTCTTTTGCGTCCAGGTCGTTTTGATAGACAGGTTGTCGTTGATCTGCCAGATGCCAATGGGAGAGAAGCAATCCTAAAAGTTCATGCCAAAGGAAAACCTTTATCCTCAGATATCAATTTCAAAGAAATCGCTCAGGCTACCATGGGTTTTTCAGGAGCTGATCTAGCCAATCTCCTTAACGAGGCAGCCCTTCTAGCGGCAAGAAGAAAATCCACCTGTATAGAACAAAAGGACCTTTTTGAAGCGATGGAGAAAGTAATTGCTGGTCCGGAAAGAAAAAGTCGCGTACTTTCTGAAAAAGAAAGGGAAAGAGTTGCTTATCATGAAGTGGGTCATGCTCTTGTTGCCTTTTATTTAGAACACGCTGAACCAGTAAGAAAGATTAGCATTGTCCCTAGAGGCAGAGCTGCTCTTGGTTATACCTTACAACTTCCTGCCTCTCAGCAATATCTGTTGAGTAAATCTGAACTGCTTGATCGGATTTGCGTGGCCATGGGCGGGAGAGCCGCTGAAGAATTGATATATAAGGACGTTACAACTGGAGCTGAAAATGATCTAGAAGTAGCAACAACGATTGCTCGACAAATGGTGTGTTTATATGGAATGGGAGAAAAATCAGGGCTTTCTCATTATGTGCCCCCACAACCACTTTTTGGAGGACTTGATAGTTCCTATCTGAAGGAATGTAGTAACGAAACAGCTCGCATTATCGAATTAGAAATAGAAAAGATTCTTGAAGAAAATTATGAAAAGGCGAAGTCTATTTTACAGCAGCACCTTAAAGAATTACAAGAAGTCACAACGATCCTGTTGGCAAAAGAGACTCTCAGTGGTGAAGAGTTTAAAAGTATTTTAGATAAAGTGAAAAATCAAGAAGGAGTCTCCTACTCTTCCTCTGTAAGCAGCTCTTAGTTACTAATAAATTCTATAGTACTTGACTCATTTTTTTCATTTGACCAATTTGAGGAGAAATGTCACTCTATGCCTATGGCCTTGAACTTTCCTTTCCGCAAGCCAAGCTCAAACGATCCAATAGAGACCAAAGAGAATCAACCCATTCCGCATTCTCCTAGTTCGATTCCTCACTCTTCCACCTCTTTTCCTATAAAAAGTCCTCATGCTCCTCATTCAGAATCCGTTGGCACAAGTTCTTTCATCCATTTTCATGTTCCTTTTATCCCAAAGTCTTCTTTACATAGTCCTTTACCCTTTCCTCCAGGTTATTTCTTTTCTCAACAAATGGCACAACCATCCAGTCCTTTCCAAGGGGTTTCTGGCGAGCTAAGCGAGTTGAACAAAAATCCAGAGCTTGGTAAGCCTTCCTTCAAAGTAGGAAATTTTCCTCTCAATCCCCTTTCTCAACAGCCTTTTCAAAAACCCAATGCCCCTTTTTCTTTTCACAAACCCGAGGAAAAAGAGAAAAAAAAAGAAGAACCTTTTTCCTTTTCTTTGAAACAAGATGTTAATGTTGGTATCCCTTCTTCATTGAAGTCTAGACATTTGTCTCCTATAGAAACTTCTCAACTTGGAAAAAGAGAATTTTCTACGACGCCGGAAAAACCATCCTCATTTGTTTCTTTTACTACTGAATCTATTAAGCCTCATGAAATGCAATCTACTGGTAATGGGGACAATCAATTAAAACAGGATAAAAAGAAGGAACAACAGACTTTACCACAAAAGCCAGAGGGGGAGAGAAGAAAAGAATCTCAAAAAGAAGAAAAGGAGAAAAAAAGCGCCAATATAGGAATGCCAAATAGGGTTGTTTTAGGATTATCTGCTCTTGTGAGTCTTTTGACAGCCACCTTTTTTGTATTAGCATATTATGATATATTTTAAAAGGAGTAAACACAATGGCCTCACAATTAATAAAAAGTATAACCTCAAAAGAATTTGAAAATGAAGTTATAAAGTCTCCCCAAGTTGTCGTTGTTGATTTTTGGGCTGAATGGTGCGGTCCTTGTCATATGCTAAGTCCTGTCTTAGATGAGTTAGCTAAAGAGCTTGATGGTAAAACTAAATTCGTCAAAGTAAATGTGGATCAAGAACCTAATTTAGCTTATCAATATTCAATTCAATCCATACCAACCCTTCTAATCTTTAAAGGAGGTCAGATCAAAGGGAAACAAATTGGGGTTACTTCGAAAAACCAGATCCTTAATAAAATAAAGGATGCCGAAATGTCTTGAGGATTTATAGAAAAAATTTCCTCTTGATTTTTGTGATAAACTTTTTTCAATTATATTTGAAATCGCGGGGTGGAGCAGCCTGGTAGCTCGTCAGGCTCATAACCTGAAGGTCGCTGGTTCAAATCCAGCCCCCGCAATTTTTTTTCTAATTATTGCTCTCCAACTCAACTCTCTTTTTCTTTGGGCCTTGTTATTTTGGATCTTCCTTTTGTATTATTTCTAAGGTTTTTTTTCTCTCTGTTACGATTTTCCATCTTTTTTTTACAATTTACCTGTAACTATTGTTATTTGACCCATTTCCAAAACATTGGATTCTTCATTGCTCTCGTTGAAGCGCCGCTAATAGTCTAAGCCGATAAAAAACAAAGAGGCTAAGAGCAATTTCTCAGAAATTACCTAAAGCATAACCTATTCCCACAACAATATTGTTTGAAAAATATTGAATGGAACTAATTTCCCTATTCCCAACATAGTCTTTAGACGATCCGAGCCATCCAAAAAAAGATTCAATCCGCAGTGACCATTTATCAGTCCAATGATAACGCATCCCCACATCCATAAGTGCGGTCGGTACAACTTGGATCCCTGAACCCTGTGGAGCCAAGATACCAATTCCACTCCCTAATCCAATAATAGGTTCCCATTGCCGAAGCCGATAACCAACAGTTCCAAAAAGGAAGACAAGACCTGTGTTTGTTGAAACAGTAAAAGAATGGAGTCCAGAATGAACAGAAATTAATGAACTATTGTAAGCAGATGTCAATTCAAGGGTAAAACTAAAATGACCAAGTTTTTTAGGATTGTACCAATAATATCCAAAAGTAGGAGAAAGTATGGTACTAAAATCATTATTCAAAAAAACTTTGGAATTTCCTCCTTCCATATGTCCTCCTGAGGATCGGATCCATTGTGGCCCAACAAAACCTGCAACAAAAAATCCGCTTAATTTCTTTTCGTTGTCTTTTTTATTAGGATTTTCTTTTAATAATACTCCCTCATCTTCACCAATAGTTAGCCCAATGCACCGAAGAAATGGCGTCAATGAAAATAAGGAAGCAAGAAAAAATAAAATACAAATAAAAGTTTCTTTTTTCTTGATTCTCACAAGAATGGAGTAGCAGTTAGATAATCCGTTGGAGCACCATTTTATAAAAAATTGGAAAAGAGAAAATCCAAGAGGTAAATCGAGGATGTTTTTCATGGGCTTTAGGATTTAGCAAGTTGTATACCAATTTTTGACCTTTTGGTGTTTTTAGAGAAAACAAGCCCTTCTTCTAAATAACTAATTCGCTAGAAAAGAATGTCCGTTGTACGGAAAGAAGTCGGTCGATTGAATCAATGACCAAAAATCAGTCGATTATTCCAATGTTTCTATCTTATGTTCTTTCATCTTAAGATAGAGCAAACTACGATGAATTTTTAACCGACGTGCTGCCTCGGTACGATTGCCCCGACTTTCCTCAAGAGCTTTTTCTATAAGAAGCTTTTCAAGCTTTGCAATGGCAGAAAAGAAATCCAACTGTAAAAAATCTTCTTTCTCTTTCACATCGAATGTCTCTTTTTCAATAGGAATGCCAAGATCCTCTATCTCTATAGACTGTCCTCTTGCAATAATTCCTGCCCGGCGAATCACATTTTCAAGCTGACGAACATTTCCTGGCCAGGAATATTCGAGAACGACTTTTTCTGCAGCTGCACTTAATTTTTTAAAGGAACCAGGAACGTGTTTTTTAAGAAAATGATTAGCAAGCAAAAGAACATCCGATCCTCTTTCTCGAAGAGCCGGAAGTTCAATCTGTAAAACCTGAATACGATACAGCAAATCCTCTCGAAATTTTCCTTTAGAGACAAGATCCAACAAATTTTTGTTTGTGGCAGCCACGATGCGGACATCAACAGAATAGGTCGTTTCAGAACCGATTGGAGTTATGGTTTTTTCTGACAAGACTCTCAGTAGCTTTGCTTGCATAGCTAGGGGCATTTCTGCAATCTCATCTAAGAAAAGGGTACCACCAGAGGCTTCTAAAAATTTTCCTTTACGATCTCGTAGTGCACCCGTGAAGGAGCCTTTGAGATGACCAAAAAATTCGCTTTCAAAAAGCATTTCTGGAATTGCAGCACAATTGACGGCTATAAATGGTCCCATTCCCCTCGAACTGTGCCGATGAATGGCTTTTGCAACTAATTCTTTTCCTGTACCTGTCTCTCCAACTATTAGGACAGGACAATCGGAAGCAGCAGCAAAACCAATGGTTTTTTGAACGCGTCGCATCGGCCGACTCTCCCCTATAAGCTCTTCAGGCTCATCAAACTGTTTTATTGAAAAAGAGGAAAAGGAAGATCTTTTCAAGGCTCTTTCAATGACTTCTTTAATCTCTTGTCTTTTAATCGGTTTACTTAAATGGTCAAAAGCCCCTCTTTTCATCGCTTCAATCGTATTGAAACTGCTTGAAAAAGCTGTCAATATAACAACTGGGGGATGTTGACAAGAACTACATAGCTTTTCAAGCAGGAGGAGACCATCATGCTCTTTTAATTTTAAATCCAGAAAAATAAGATCAACATCTTTAGCCAATTCCATGACTTCATTGGGGTCCGCTGTTTCTAATGCGGAATATCCTAAAGAGTGGATAGTTTTGGAAAAAACGTACCGAAAGGCGTTGTCGTCGTCTACAATTAGAATATCAGCCATAAGCCTAAGTACTACTTGGTAAATAAATTTCGAAACGAGCTCCCCCTTCCCTTCCCTTTTTATATTCTATCCGTCCATTATGAGCTTCGACAATCTCTTTTACAATCGAAAGTCCAAGGCCAAAACCACTGCTTTTCTTCGTAAAAAAGGGCTCGAAAATCGACTCCAGAAGGTCTTCCTCAATACCCTTTCCTGAATCTTCAACAGACAGACAGAGTGAATTGTCTTTTCTTTCTAGAGCAACTTCAATCCATCCTCCTTTTGGAGTATGCTCTAGGCTATTTTGGAGAAGATTTTCAAAGGCTCTTGCCATACTGTTGGGATCAAAAACCCAATTTCCTTCACAAGGAACAACTCTCAACTCTACTTCGCATTTGTTTGCAAGGAGCCCATATTTTTGGATCTGAGATTGAATCCAAACGGATAGATCGATTAGCTGTGGCATAATTTCACCAGCATGAGACAACAGGACAATGCTTTCGAGCAGCTTGCCCATGCGAGCCACTTGATCCAATATGCGATATATGCCTTCTTTGTTCATCGTGCCATCTGTTTCTAAAGCGTTTTCAGCTTCAAGCTGAATGGTAGCTAGAGGGTTGCGAAGTTCATGAGCCAACATGGCTGCCATTCTTCCCAAAGCGACTATTCGCTCATTTTTTAACAGCTTATGCATTAATTCTTCTTTTCTATTTTTTTCATCAATGAGGTTTTTCTTCGCATTGATTAAGGTAGCTACAAGTTTGTCCAGTTCATCAAATCCAGTAGCAACCAAAGAAGGGATTTGGTCAGGAGGAGTGGAAGCAATGATTTGTTCGATTCGTGCAATTTCTCTTGACCAGGCATGGAGAATCCGCAAACCAAATATGCCAAGTAAAAGAGAAAAAATTAATAAGGAAGATAAAAAAACGGCTAATTTTTCGTAGTCTGATACCAGACGGATTGGCACTCGAGTCATTGTCCATACAACGGTTTTTCCCTTCTTTGATTCTAAAGGTGTAACATAAAGGAGCATAGTTTCTCTTGTGCCGTCGAACCGTTTAAATAGAGATTCCTTTTTTTTTAGTGATTCCAATGCCAAAGTTACGATTCGATTCTTTTCTGCCGCAGGAACATCGAGCTTTAAGGAACCTTCATACGTTGGATAGCTATAGGCAATAAAACCCTTTTCTCCATCCCATAATCCACCTTCCACACCATTAAATGCCGAAAGAGAGTTGGCAATAACGAGATTAAAGGAATTTCCTTCTGTCCAATCTTTCAAGTCAGAAAGAGACTTAACATTTTCTTCTATTTTTATCGCTCCGTTACGAACCATGTTTTTGCCCATCGATATTCTGGCTGAAACTCCCCAAAACAAAGCAATAAGACCACAAATGCCAAAGGTAATACCTAGAAGGATTAAAAGAATCCAGAGGAGGAGAAGGCCTATCCAAAGAGGATAACGGCGGAATATTAGCATACAGGAAAAATCAATATAACTATTGGTTCAGAAAGGAGCAAATAAAGTTCTCCCTCCCTTCATAATCCAATGAATTTTGAAATGGGTTTCATAAGCATGAGGGCACTACAAGAAGAAAAAAATTTATTTTTTTGTTTAGATTCATATTTTTTTCTTTTTTGCTAACCCAATGGAAAACATTGTTGTTAAAAAGAAGATCGACTATTGTTGAGATCCATGAACGACTATCATACGATCGAGCAAATATATTCACAACCTCTTGAGGATCTAATCCAGCAGGCATTGCAAGCCAAAAAAGCATTTGGGAAGAATGATCTGCAGTTTTGCCAGCTTCTTAATATCAAGAGTGGAGGTTGCAGTGAAGATTGCAAATATTGTGCTCAGAGTGCCCATTATCGTACCGCAATTGAGAAAAGTAGTTTGCTTGATGAAGAGGCAGTTTTTGAAGCTGGAAAGAAAGCTAAGGAAAATGGAGCGACTCGATTTTGTCTGGGGGCAGCTTGGAAAGGCTTATCTCATGAAGAATTAAAAACAAAGCAGATCTGCAAAATTATTTCTAAAATAAGTTCTTTGGGCCTAGAATTATGCCTTTCCCTGGGATTTTTGACAGAAAAAGCGGCTTTAATGCTGAAGGAATCAGGACTCTCCGTATATAACCATAATTTGAATACTGGTCCTAATTACTATCCTAAAATAGCTACCACACACAGTTTTCAAGAAAGACTCCAAACTATAGAAATAGTTCAAAAGGTAGGGCTAAAACTCTGTTCTGGAGGGATCATAGGAATGGGAGAAAGTTTAAAGGATCGACTGGAGATGCTCTATTATCTGAAGACCTTACCAGAACCTCCAGAAAGCGTTCCTATCAATGTCTATATGCCAATAAAAGGGACACCCCTATATGCTCAAAGCAATTTTTCCTATATCGATCTGGTTAGAATAATTGCTACGGCAAGGATTCTTTTCCCTACCTCTCGGATTAGACTGGCAGCCGGTAGAAAATTGCTCGATGAGTCCATACAGACTTTATGTTATATAGCCGGTGTCAACTCTATTTTTATTGGAGAGAAACTGCTTACTCAAAACAATGTTCAACTAGAAACCGATCTGGCTTGGCTAAAAAGACTGAACTTACAAAAAGAAGGTTACATAAGACTATACTCCTGATTTTCTATTTTCTTTTTCCCTCTCTTTTTGTATTTTATTCTGTATTTAAAGAAACCCTATGAAAAAAACCTATGCTCATTCTGAAGTTTTAGTTGAAACTAGCTGGCTACAGGATCATCTTAACGATCCGACAATTAGAATAATTGAAAGTAATGAAGATCCTCTTCTCTACGATACTGGTCACATCCCTAACGCTGTCAATATTGATTGGAGAGCGGATCTAAACGATCCATTAATTAGAGATTATATCTCTCCTGAAAAATTTGCAAAACTCTGCAGCGACAAAGGGATAAGCCCCCAAACAATCTGTATTTTCTATGGTGATAAGTCCAATTGGTGGGCGTGTTACTCTCTTTGGGTATTTCAACTATTTGGTCATACCGCTGTGAAGATTCTCAACGGAGGGAGAGACAAATGGATAAAAGAAGGAAGACCACTCACAAAAGAAAAGCCGACATTCCCTAAAACAGAATATCCTGTTCCATTGACTCGACATGACTCGGAAATCAGGGCCTTTTATGACGAAGTCTTGCGCTTTTGCAAAGAAAAGAAAGGACCACTTATTGATGTCCGTTCTCCAGGCGAATATACTGGAGAGCTTCTCCATATGCCTGAATATCCACAGGAAGGGGCATTAAGAGGTGGGCATATCCCTGGGGCCAAAAACGTACCATGGAAAACCGCAGTCAACGAAGACGGTACTTTCAAATCTGCAGAAGAGCTTTCGAAGATTTACGAACAAGAATGTGGGATTTCAGATGACAAGGAGACAATTGTCTATTGTAGGATAGGCGAGCGATCGAGCCACACATGGTTTGTTTTAACCTATCTTCTGGGCCATAAAAATGTAAAAAATTACGATGGCTCCTGGACAGAATGGGGTAATCGTGTAGGAGCTCCCATTGAAAGATAAGACCTTATAATTAAATTAACTTAAAAATGGAAGAATTACCAAAAGCTTTAAAAGACATTATTTCTACTTTCGAAGTTTTAGGAGAAGAAGAAAGACGAGAAATGCTAATTGCTTATAGCGAAGCTGCTCCTCAATTTTCTCCAAAAGAAGACGAATCCTATGTTCTTACTGATGTTCGAAAAGATGAAGAATGCACCGATATGGTGGGTGTCTATCTTATTTCCGATGAAGAAGGTAAGGTCTATTTTCGGATGCATTTAGGCCCTCATGTCCAAACTCTGACAAAAGCCATGACTTCCATTCTTTGTCAGGGCTTAAGTGGTTCCTTGCCACAGCAAATTGTCAATATACCAAGTACCTTTATAAGCAAAATTGTTGGTGGAGAGCTCTTCAGGGTAAGGAGTCAAACTGTTTATTATGTATTGGGTAGAATGAAGAGTGCTTGTAAGCAATTAATAAGTAAAAGAACGACTGAAAATGGTCAAGTACACTAACCTAAAACAATGGATTACATAGGCCTATATAAAGGCCATTCCAAAAAATACACAAAATGAAGCAAAAGATCCTTTCTGGTATAGAAGCTGGATTTCCAGTGTTACGGATCGATAAAAAGAACTATAATGATTGTTGGTTTGATACGCTTTCTTCATTTTTAAAAGCCCATCAGCAATCAAATGCTTTTTCTAAAGAAACCTTAACAACGTTTTTTTCTAGAAAAGCTCCAACTTTACTGTATGACAGGTTTCTTGAGAGATATGGTAAAGATGGAAATGATGACCGATTTTTCGATCTTCCAAGCAATCCTTCATTGCGGGCAAAGTGGTATAGAGAAAGTCTTTTTGAAAGTCTTTTCAAAAGGCTAGAAAGAAAAAGGATGCATCATCCAGCGGCCCTCCAAGCTATATGGAAAGAAGCCGTTGGAACTCCTCTGGCAACCTACAGCGAGCTTGTATCAATTAACGAAGAGAAACAAACCGCTTTTTTTCGTTGTGTTTCTAGTGTGATATCTTATGAAATTACCAAGAATCCAAAGATCATAGAAAAAATAGCTTTGCTTACAGGTAAGCCGATCAAGTTTTTAAAGCTGATTTATTAAGAACAGTCTCTGGTTTTTTCCCCCAATGAATCGTAACAATTCCAAAAGTCATTGGTACAAAGCCGCAGCAGTCGAATCCAGCGTTCTGAAAAATGCCTACAAGCTCTTTGGGTTGGGGAAAGTCTAAAATCGATTGTGCCAGATAAATGTAAGCATCTTTTGGAGCCCCTACAAAAGAGGCAAGCTGCGGTATGAGTTTCTGCAGATAAAACAAATAGAAAGGTCTCAGAATAGCTGTAGGCTTAGAAAACTCCAACACGTAGAGGGTACCACCAGGTCGCAATACTCTAAAAATTTCTCTCAAAGCAAGCATTCGATCTTGGAAGTTTCTAAGGCCAAAGGCAATAGTAACAACATCAAAACTCGATTCGACAAAAGGCAGACTAGAGGCATCAGCTATCAGAAGATTGTCAAGTCCTTTCTCTTTAGCAAGAGCGAGCATTTCTTGAGAAATATCCACCCCATAATATCGAAGGATAGTTGGAGAATTTTTTAGGATAGCCAAAAGAAGATCTCCGCTACCTGTTGCCAAATCCAGTAATGAGGAAGGTTTCAGATCAGCTACTTTTTTGGCTAATCTTTTCCTCCACAATACATCGATCCCAAGACTCAAAAAGTGGTTTAGAAAATCGTATCTGCTGGCTACTTTGTCAAACAGTTTTCCCACGGGGTTTTGTTGGGTCATTTGTCTATCCGCTTTTTTAAAATAGTAGAGACAGGGTAGATGATAGAGTGAAGTAGAAAAAAGTAAACAGAACAAAATAAATATGTTATGGTAGTATAAATATGCAATACCGAATTGATTTCCATTGTCACTCTAGATTTTCTGCAGATGGGGTATCAGAACCGGAAGCATTGGTTCGCGTTGCTAAAGAAAAGGGGTTAAACGGATTTGCTCTCACCGATCATAACACTTCTGCCGGAATTGATTATTTGGAACAAATCGGATTGATCAGAAAAGACGGGTTACCTGTTGATAATTTTCTGATTCTTCCTGGACAAGAAATTACCACCAAAGAAGGCCATCTTCTAGCCCTTGGGATAAAATTACCAGACTTAAAAGGAATTCCTGCAATCGATGCCGTCTCTCTTATTCATTCCATGGGAGGACTTGCCGTCGCTCCTCATCCTTTCGATTATTTTCGTGCAGGAATCCGTAAACGATTTCTGGACAAACTTCCATTAGATGGGATAGAAGTTTTTAATGCGGCTGTCACTTTTAAAAGATGCAATCAAAAAGCTATGGCTTATGCAAAAGAAAGAAGACTTCCAATGATTTCTGCCAGTGACGCTCATGATGCGGAGGTTATAGGCACAGCATTAACCATTGTAGAAACGGACGATTTTTCTGTCCAAGGCGTTCTTCGGGCTATTCGGCATGGTACCCTTTTAGAAAAACGATATATTTCTACGAAGGAAGCTTTAAAAAAAACATGGAATAATGTTTTTCGGTTTAGAAGTAGACATCTCATAACCAAATCGATTGGTAATGAAATGTAAAAAGAACAGATAATTTTTCACTCTATAAAGTTCTTCTCCTTATGAGTACTGCATTCATTTCAGTGTATGATAAAACTGGAATCGTCGAATTAGCTAGAGCTTTAAGCCAAGCTAGAATAGACATTATTTCTACAGGTGGAACAGCTCGACTTTTAAAAAATGCTCACATTCCTGTTCAAGAAGTATCGGATGTCACTGGCTTTCCTGAACTTCTAGGGGGAAGGGTCAAAACGTTACATGCAAAAATTCATGCCGGCATTCTTTACAAAAGAGACGAAGCCCAACATTTAAAGGAAGTTGCTGAACTAGGAATTCCTCAAATCCAATATGTTATTGTCAATTTTTATCCCTTTACTACCGCAATAAAAAAAGAGCTGTCGACGGAAGAAATATTGGATTTTATCGATATTGGAGGGTGTACTCTGGCCAGAAGTGCGGCAAAAAATTATCCGCATGTTACCGTTGTTGTGGATCCCACCGATTATTCTGAAGTAATACATCAAGTGCAGACTATGGGCTCGACTTCGTTAGTCTTGCGCAAAAAACTCGCTTTTAAGGCTTTTAACTTAACCAGTTATTATGACAGCCAGATAGCTCGTTTTTTTCAAGAAAAGTTTCATATCCGCCAGTTCCCACCGGAGTCAAGCATCCCTCTCTACGATTATTCTCCGTTAAGATATGGAGAGAATCCTCATCAGCATGCTGCCCTTTATGGAGATTTTTGGAATTATTTTCAACAACTCCAAGGAAAAGATCTTTCTTACAACAATATTCTTGATATTGATGCAGCAGTAAGAACCTTACTTGAATTTCCTGCGGAGAGAGCTGTTGCTGCGATTTTTAAGCATACTTCTCCCTGCGGGGTGGGAATGGGAAATACCGTAACAGATGCCTATCTTAAAGCCTTTGAAACGGACCGAGAATCACCATTTGGTGGAGTGATTGCCATAAACAAACCACTTGATTATTCTTTGGCACGGCTCCTTTCAGAAATTTTTGTTGAAGTCGTTATTGCTCCAGAATACGAAGACGAAGGATTGAAGCTTTTACAAAAGAAAAAAAATTTGAGGCTAATTCAAGTTTGCTTAGAAAAATTACCCTTCCCTCGTTTTGTCATCCGTTCCCTTTTTGGCAATTCTTATCTTCTTCAGGAACCCGACACCATCCTTCTAGATCAAGATAAAATAGAAGTTGTTAGTTTAAGGAAACCAACTCAAGAAGAAATCAACAAGTGTATGTTCGGTCTTAAAGTGGTCAAACATGCTCGCTCCAACGCAGTTGTTTTTTCAGATTCCGATAAAACATTAGCAATAGGATCAGGCCAGGCTTCAAGAGTCGATGCGGTAAGAATAGCTATTGAAAAAGCCAGACGCGAAGGCATATCTTTGGAAGGTAGCGCAATAGCTTCGGATGCCTTTTTCCCCTTTCCAGATGGATTGGAACTTGCGGCAGCCGCAGGAGCATCTGTAGTGATTCAACCAGGAGGAAGCGTGAGAGACAAAGAAGTCATCGACACAGCTAATAATCATAATATGGCTATGTTATTCACCCATATCCGCCATTTCTTACACTAATCTTTTAGATTAAATTATACACTAGATTAAATTATACACTGTAAGTCTTTATATAAGAGCGCCGCACTCAAGAATTAGAGCTATTTGCCTTGACGTTCCGCAATGAATCGGCGGGTAACTTCCCTGATACGGTCCCAGCTGTTCCCACATAATAGGCTTGCGTCCTTAGATGTTCCCGGCGATACCCAATGTTTTTGAGCTTCGGGAACCGTTCTCGAGAGCCACGCGGAACGTGTAACTCTTGAGGAGTCCCACGATCGCTGAAGTCGCTCAACGAGGCGAGGCCGATACGAAGCGATGCCCATGGTCGACGTCCTTTTCCAATGCTGGCAGCCGAAAGCCGTGCTGCCGCCAGCATTTAGCGATCAAGAGCCTTGCAGGCTACCCCCACCTCGCCTGAGTGGATTCTGCGTTAGTATTTTAGTATCCATACGAAGGGATAGGCGAGCTGATAGTGCGGCCATTGCGTTTTTCCGGTTTGCAATGGATCAGTCATAGCGCGAAGATAACACCTATGGAACGGATCCGCCTCCTATCCCTGAAGCGTATCTCCAGAAGATAGGCTCCCATCATCCGAAAAGGCCAGATGGATGCGGCCAAGGTCTGGATGGTCTGCCAGGACATGCATCTCGAGGCTTACCAGACGAATGCACCATGACCTGGAGATAGAGAATACCACAAAGCTACCACGTAGGCTGCAGCAGCCATCCGCTATCCATATAAGGGCAAGCGCTATTTCCCCTCTGATGCAGCCGGTCTAAGCAATGGGAATGGAGGAAAAGCGGAGCGTTCTCTCTATGGGACGAGGAGGGTCGTTTCTAATATTATCGCGTCCCGCTTGGCTTTTGCGCAAATCCGCTTGCCTGATCCTCTGGAATGATCTGTCCAACGAATGGCACCTAGCCCTGGTTGAATCGGCACTCGCTTCGGACTCGCAAGGGACCACGGAAAGGCATGCGCTGGGGAACCTTGGTCGGATCCACTAGACTGCCGCAGTCTCCAACAATGGGGGGGGGTAGCCTGGTCGTTTCCGGGCAAGGCTAGCGCACCATCAAGCGGTTGTACAGCAAGCAACTTTGCGAAATCCAGAAAAAGCGGTCCCGATGCAGGAAGGGCAGCCGGCGATTGCGCAAGCTCGGACGAGCCAGAGCGAAGTGCATACTGCGTTATAAACGCAGGCATCTCGACCTGCGCCATCCAAGGCATCCGTAAGGTCGTGGACTTCTGCCTGTATCATGGAATTCAGTCCATATTTGCAGACAATCCGGATAGCGTTCGTCGCGGCTCCTGCGGGTGCGATCATGACCAGCGGATCAGCCAGTGGGAATATGGCAAGGAGGTAGACTATTTGATACAGAAGAGGGAGCAAACCCACATCGCGTCCTTCGCGGAAGATGACCATCGTCAATAAGCCCAATGGACGGAATGAGCGAGGTCCGAAATGGGGCTTTCAGAACCACAGGGATGTGGTCGGAGGCGTCAACCTGCACCCGTTGGCCCTTGGTCTGGCGGTGCCATTTCCAATGCATATCATGTATCTGCGATCCAGCCCTCTGCGAGGGAGGGTTGTTGGGATGAACAATCGGCAGTCGAGAGGCAGTGGTAGCCTGGACAGGGGCCAAAGTTGTCTAGCTGAAGCATAGCTTCAACCTCCACCAGTTCGTCGGTGGATTCCCAACGAGGACTGCCCACAAGTCGTGCCTACTAGCTAGAAGCTCGCCTGCTTTAGCAGATGGAGAGTGTCACACTCCCCGATAAACGTTAGCAATTTGATTTTCAGATAAATTGAAGAAATTTCTTATGATATCTCTGTACTTTATTTTTTCCATATCATTCAAAGATAAGCAAAAATCCCTTGCAGCAAAAACATTACCTCGAATTGTAGGAGTATCTCGAAAAAGCTCAGCAGATACTTTAGTAGTATGGTTGCTAAACGCAGTGATGCATACTTTCCAATAGTTTCCAACGTCGTCCACTAAATAATAATATCTTGTATTTAAAGAAATAACCTCTTTGGGGAGTCGTATACATTTATATCTACTAGTAAATTTTCTTTCAAAATTACTGAGAAAAGAATTATACCTAGAATCAATGATTGATAATAGAAAATACTCCTCATTATTACTGCAATTAGGCAAAACATAACAATTGTTGCTTTTAGAATTATTTATAGTTAGTATTTTTTCAAGATCTTTCAGAAAATAAGGTGTCCCATATGCTATATAAGATGAACTCCATAAGAGAAATATAAATAGATGTAAATATTTTATCATAATATACCTCCAACTTTAAGTCACGAATAAAACAAACAATTTCGAATTGAAATAGAAATGAATATGACGAAGAACTAGGAGTGTGAATTTTAAAAATACTTTAAAGCTATTTTTAATTTTGTCAAATATCATTAATTTTAGAATAAAATAGAAAAAAGGAAGAATGAGTAAGAAGATAAATAGAATAGCTTTCTTTAATAGTCGCCTATCTTATAAAATAATTTAAGATGTTTGGATTGCTTCTTTTTCTAAAGGAATGTACTCCGTGCTGGATAAAGATTAGGAAGACACAAAAAAAGATTTTTAAAAAGAATATCATTAATTGTTAAATACATGGATTTTAAATAACACACCAAACTTAAAAAAATAATTTCTAATATCTGGTTCGTGATATCAGAAATAGAATTTTCTGAATCTAAAGCTGCTGTACAGCTCCATTAAAATAAGAAATGCAAAAAATAGGACCCATACTTCCCACAACTTCAGAATGGATAGAAGTAATACAACTCCATGCAAGAAAAGCAGATAATTAAAATTACACCTCTCTTCTTCTCTTTAGGATTCTGCTAATCTCTCTTTGAGATTCCTGTTCTTTTATTTTCTCTCTTTTATCCACTTGGCTTTTGCCCGAAGCGATCCCTAGAAGAACCTTGATCTTGCCCCTACGGTAATAGAGTTTTAAAGGCACGATAGTTCTGCCTTGTCTAGAAATAGCACCCGCAAGCTCTCCTATTTCTTTTTTATGAAGCAGTAATTTCCTGGGTGTTTTCGGATCTCTTAGCGCATAAGTGGGGGCTTTTTCATATGGGGAAATATTCATCTGATACAGAAAAGCTTCCCCGTTTTCTATCCTAGCAAAAGCTCCCTCCAAGCTTCCTTTCCCCTCTTTTAATGATTTCACTTCGGATCCTAAAAGAACTATTCCTGCTTCCAAGGTCTTTATGATGTTATAATCTCGCCTTGCTTTCCGGTTGATAACAAGGTCTCTGTCCATATTCTGGAAGCTTATGATAAGCTAATTGGCGTGCTTTCTTCTTTTGGATATTCTCCTGGAGCTTTCTCCTCTGTTGCTTCTTCGATGGGTGTCCAACTCAGCCTTCCTTCGGCAATTTCTTTTAGAGCAATTTGCATGAGGTTCCAATGGGGCGAAGTTTCAATGAGAGGCTTTGCTCCTTTTGCAAGCAATCTGACTCTTCTTGAAACCATGTTGACTAGAACTTCAGGAATTTCTACTTTTGCTAAAGCTGCAGATAACAGTTGATTGATATTTTCTGGAGATGTGTTCATCGTAATTCTCAAAAGTTACTCCGAAAAGAATAAAATTCTACCACAATATTCACAGAAAACAAGTGCGTCGGATGCCTTAACTTTCAAATAGGCTTGTTTTGTCATTCGCATATGACAGCCTCCACAAGTTTCATCAATGACAGGCATAATTGCAGTCCCAGGCTTTGAAGCAGCAATTCTCTGGTAGATTTGTAAAGTATGAGGCTCTAGATGGTTTATATAAGCTTTTCTTTCTTCCAATAATTGACTAAGACTCTTTTCAAAATTTTCCTTTTGTGTAGAAAGAGCTTCAGTTTTCTTTTTTACTTCTAAAGCTAAATGATGAAATTGTATGTCTGCTTCCTTATACGTTTTTGAGATCCTCTCCTTTTTCTCCAACAAGTCTAATACTTTGTCTTCTAAATCCGAAATTTTTTGGGTGGCATGATCAATCTGATGAGACAATGCTTGATATTCTTCATTCTTTCGCGTTGAAAGCTGTTGGATTTTATACTGGTTAATTTTTGATTTCAATCCAGCGATCTCGGCTTCCATCTCTTTTATAGATAAATCAACCTGCAAAAGCTCCTTTTTATTTTGAGCAACCTTCTCTTCTTCGATTTTAAACTGCTTTTGGATTTTTTCGATTTCTACTGGAATTTTGGATAGCAATTTGCGTCTTTCAATAATCTTTTTATCCATCTCTTGCAATTTTAAAAGAAAAGGGATAGATGGATGCATAAGAATAAAAGTATAGCAACAGAGATAAAGTAGTTCCAACAAATATGTAAGGAAAATTCATTGAAGGGATATTCATTAAAAGGCTCTTAACAAGGAAGCTTTTTTCTTTAGGGAACTTAAAAGATCATTCCATGAATTGACAAATGATTCAGCCCCTTCTTTTTGTAGCTGCTGGCCTAACTCATCAACGCTAATTCCTTGCTGATGATACTGAGCGATAATTTCATCAGCATTCCCGCCGTCTCTAGGCAAAACTTCTCCAATCTGCCCATGGTCAGCAAAAGCCAAAAGGGTTTCTTCTGGCATTGTATTAATTGTGTCTGGGGCTACCAGATTTTTAACATAAAGAATATCTGAAGCTTGAGGATCTTTGGTCCCTGTGCTAGCCCATAAGAGTAATTGAGCATTGGCTTTTTTCTGGGCAAGCTGCTTCCACCTTTCCGATTCCAAAACATCTCTATAAGCTTTATATGTCTTTTTGGCAATGGCTATTCCCAACTGATTTCTTAATGAATCCCCTACCCTATTCATAGTCGCCTTATCCCATCTACTTACAAACAGGGAGGCTACAGAAAAAACATTTTCTAATGGAAGTCCTTCAGCTATTCTTCTTTCAAGTCCTCTCATGTATGCCTCAGCAGCCTCTAAGTAATGTTGAGGTGTGAAAAGAAGAGTCACATTGATCGGAATACCCTGGAAAATGGACTTTTCAATTGCAGGCAAACCTTCTTTTGTACCAGGAATTTTTATAAAAAGATTTGGTCTTTGAAACATCTGATGCAGTCTTTGTGCTTCTAAAAGTGTATTTTGAGCATCATAGGCCAACAAAGGAGAAACTTCTAAGGAAACCCATCCATCTTTGCCAAAAGTGCGTTCATAGATTGGAGAAAAAAGGTCGGCTGCTCTTCTTAGATCTTCTATTGCCAATTGGAAAAACAACTCTTCCCCTTCTAATCCTTTGTGGGAATATTCAAGGATACTGCGATCATAGAAATGAGATCTAGCAATAGCGTGGTCAAAGATCGTTGGATTGGAAGTCAACCCGGTAACAGAATATTCATCGATGTATTTTTTTAACACTCCTTTATCTAGCATTTCTCTAGAAATATTGTCTAGCCACAGGCTTTGTCTTAAATCGTGAAGTTTTTGAGTTGGTTTCATAGGATGAGGCTTTTAAGCTCCTTTTTAAAAAGGAGAAACAAAAGGGATGAAAAATAGTTCCTTTCTATTCTATTTTTTTTCATTCCTACCGTTCTGCAAACGCTGAATAACGGTTCTTTCATCAGAAAGATTAGTCCATGAGATTAGAATTGTCTGCGTGCGTGGCATGCAGTTTTGAGAAAAACGCCAATAGTGTTGGCGCCATATTTCTTCCAAGGTCAGGATATGCCTAGTTCGCCTATAAAGAAAGCAGTGCAGTAAGATCGTTAGAAACAGGGACTCACCGAAACGGCTAAAGGGCTGCTCAATGCCCAACCTAAGAGGCGAAATCGGTAATAAAGTAATAGGTCCTTCTTTTCTTGCGCGGTACAGGACTTGAACCTGTGACCCCCACCGTGTCAAGGTGATGCTCTGCCACTGAGCTAACCGCGCAATTTTCTTATGTGCAAGGTTGTGGAGCTCCCTCCTTCAATAATGCCGTGCAAATCCCATCTAGGCATTAAGTTCAGGATATTACTATCTTAACATCATCTGGGAAAAGGCTCCACAAGATATTCTGAGTTTTATACGGAAATTGATTGCTGTCAAGCTGATTGCTCCTCCATAAAACATTTGCAATTTTCATAATCTGAAAATTCTTTTAGTTTTGGCTTTTGTCCAGAGTTTTTAGACTCAGTCACTGTTCCTAAAAACATACTCGGGACCTGCTTATACCTACCCCAAGTTCGTTCTTTTCGCCTTGGTATTGTACCGAGAGGTCTCAAGACTGCCAAACCTATTTCGTTCTCCGGGGGGCGGGATAGAATTAACGTGTCATCTTAACAATCAAAGAGGATATCTTCCCGCTCTGGCTGGAGTCGTCCGCCCCGGAACAGTTCTTCTCATCGATTTCCCAATCCGTCGGTAGTCCGCTATTATAGGTAAACCTCACCAAAAGAATCGCATACAGCCGGTTCCTCGGCGTCCACAGACCTATCTCCAGATCTCCGATCCTTTTCTTGAGGTTGTATGCGCCAACCGTATCCGCACAGCTCATAAACTAACGATGCCGGCATACAAACTTATCCCCCCTGCTGTTCTTCGGATTGACCTACCCACATTGCGGACAAAACCAGAAAGCTATAGGCTGGATGGACCTCTCTCTGGTCGAGAACCTCCCCCTGTCAACAGCAATTCGATTCGCTCCCGAAGCGCCTCGGTCCGCATCTGGATGATGCACCGGGAATGCTTTTACTTTGAGCGTTCCCATATTATATGTAGGACCTCAGAAACAAGTACTGAAGGTCTTCGTAATGTAAGAGGAAGGCTTAGGCTTGTATTTATTTGCCGCTCGATTTTCGACTGCATCTTGCGCAGCCGCATTCAGCGCTTTTCTCCGCTCAGGTTGTTTCTGCCGATCCACCTGGTCTTAAACGAGCCCTTGGCATTTCCCCGGATCGCCTGAAGCCTGCCCCGCTTCTCTCCCTTCTCCTAGTGAACGCAAGACAACCGGACGAGCAGCTCACCGCAGCCTTTCTCATACCGCTTCCCATGATCGTCGGTGAAGACTTTGGAGAGACCGGCTTCGCCTTCCCGTCGCTTCGAAATCTTCACTGCCGCTGAATAATGGATCTCCACCCGCCTCTCGTTCAGAACGAGGCGGATGTCGCCCCGAATCTCCGACTTGCCGCTCTCAAGACCCATGAGGGAGATATACTGTACTCTCCCTTCTCCTCGAAGGTCCGGTACATGCAGGTGTTGAAACTCGCCGAGCGGCTCGATCATTTCTTGGCAGCCTTCCGATGAGCTTTCGTAAGTCCCTGCGCAGTCACAGGAGAATGGCACTTACCTTTCCCAGGAAACCGGAAAGGCTGAGGCCTCGACGGCTTCTCCTCGCAGAAGCAGGGAGATTCGCCTGGCAGAACGCAGCGTCTAAAAGGTAAATCGCTTTTTGGTTTCTGTCCTTCCTTCCCTGCGGCAGATCTTCGAACCGATCACCGCCAAGGAGACGAACAGCCACTTATCAACCGTCTCGTAGGCATCCTGGAGCGCCCGCTTCCATATCCGGTCCTGCAACCCGTTTGGACTAGCATGGTCTTCCGTCACAAGCTTGTCCCGCTCTCCGCGTTCGCCGAGGCTTTCCACGAAGCGGTTCAAGCCAAAGAAAGAGGCGAGAAACCGCTCTTTTTCGGCTGCGGAGCGAAGGCAGAGATCCTATAGCATCTTGCGCTTCTTCCGGTTGAGCAGGCAGGCTTTCTGCTCGGGATCGTTCGGCACATCGTCTTATCCGGCCTCATTGGCTTTCCCTATTGCTCCCTGGTCTTTTCTTTTGTATTTGAGTAAACCGAAAAGAGGGCTTGGGAAAGTAGGGAAGGATCACAAGGAGCTCTTTGGGCATCTCTTCCTGTGGAAAGAGGGACTTGCCCGTTCATGACGGGAAGTTTAGTCCTAAGAGAGAAGCAAGACTTCTAGGGGCCATTCAAAACCGAACCGGACCAGCCGGTCCTTGTGGCGACAACGATCCCGGAGATCTCGGCCCATTCCTCCAGCTCCATCAGACGTGAAAAAATTCTTTCTCTTGTAGTTTAGTCCGCTGCTTTCAATCCCCAAGCCGTTCAGCCACCGTATTGCCTTGTGCCAGGCAGAACCGTTCCAGCGCTTCCCACTGATCCTTCAGATCCTCCTTTTGCCCAGAGCTTGAGACTTTTGTATGCAAACTGGTGCGACGGTCTCGTCGTGTCTTTTGATTGATCCCCCGCAAGGAAGTCCTCGGAGGGGGAATACCGCCGGTTTGTCGGAGTCCGTTAGGCAAGCAACACCCTTCTAGACGGTAATCATTGCTACCTGTTTAGGCTCTAACCAATCAGCGCACCAAACTTCTTCGGCGAATAGATGTTCGCCCTATCTATTTATAACTAGATTGGCATGGCAATAGCAATAACGATTGTTTATTCTGATGAGAAGCAGTCTTGGTGGGTTAGCAGGAGCGAGCTTATGTTCACTGCTCTTTCCTGAAATTGGGACAATGGCTGGAGGAGTATTTGGAATGGGGGTGAACAAATTTTTGGAGAGATAGCCTCGGAGAGAATCGAAGCGTTGATGGACCAACTCTATTGCCCGCTCCCATTTCAACCATTATTATATGAGAGCAAAAGCAGTAGCCGCAAGGAAAGACCAACAGGAGATCTTGCAGAAAGAAAAGCAAAGGGGAAAGCCAGAGGAAATAGAAAAGTCAACAGCAAGGCTTTTGGACTCGAAAAAGAACCAAAGCAAAGTAAAGAAACAAATCCTAAGGCTAGAGCAGAGAGAAATGTGTAAGAGACAGTGAAGAAAGGGTCTTCTAGGAAAAAGCGTTAGGATCTTTGAGTTGGAAGCGAATCGGACAGAAAAAAGGCAGCAAATAAAAAAGAAGAGTTTAGTATAACTATCATGTTTTAGAATGTAATAAATAAATTATTATTCAGAAAAAAGAGTAAAAACGCTCATAGTCTGATGAAGCCTGCCTGTATTCTTGAAATTATTGTTGACAATGCGAATAAAAAAGAATAAAAGAGAAAATATATAGAACACATATCTTTTTAAGAATACATTTTTGTGGAATATATTCAACCCATATTTATGTAGGACTATTTTGATATATTATCCAATCTCCATGTTTGATTAATGGTTTGTTTTGTATCTCATTACAATATACATATGCATAAGCTTCCAATTGATGATATTCAGAGCTTAACAAGCTTATACTTACCTTTTCTCTTTTAAACAAAAAAGGAACTCCCTCAAGATAATCGAGTTCTTTCAAGATTTTTCTATTAACAATATAGAGTTCTCCCTTAACTTTTCCATTTCCAGGAATAATAGCAGGATATTCTCCCAGATCATACATAACGAAATGATATAAAGTACCTAATCCTATAAACTCACAGCAACTCAAAATAGAATTCCTACATTGCCCTTTTCTCAATGTTCCATAGACAAATATCTTTATATCAGTATTTTTGAATAACATCTTAATTGAGAATCTATTATAATAAGATTTAGAGATAATTCTTTTAAGAATGTTATTTTTTTCTATAATATACGTTTATGTGTAAAAGGACTAAAGAAAATATATGACTATATTATGATGATAGAAACAAGAAAGGAAAAGATTTTTTAACCATGAATAAAATCCTTTTAGCTTCTTCGAACCTATACAAATGGAAGGAATTTTCTCGACTCCTATACCCAAATGTTGTTGTCCTACCGCCTGAGGAGCTCAGACGACATTTTCCTCCAGAATCTTTCACAAGCTACTTAGAAAATGCACGGCTTAAAGCCATGGCATTGTCTGACGTATATAGTGGTCTAGTTGTCTCAGATGACTCTGGTTTAGAAGTTAACTCTCTTAAGGGCGAACCGGAGGTTCGCTCAAGCCGATATGCAGGAGAAAAGGCCAATAGCGAAGAAAACATTGCAAAACTACTTCGCAATCTCCAGAGTGCAAAATCCTTAGATAGGACTGCAAGATTTGTTTGCTCGTTGGTCTTAGTCAAACAAAAAAAAATCCTTTTTGAAACGACTGCTTTTTGTTATGGCATAATAGCAACGGAACCAAAAGGGCATGGAGGATTTGGATACGATTCTATTTTTATTCCTCAAGGATATTCTTTAACAATGGCAGAACTGACTGAACAACAAAAAGATATGATTAGTCATCGTGGGAAAGCTTGTCAGCAATTAAAGGCTTTTCTTGAAGAAAAAAAGTGGTAATGAAAGCGATTATTCTGGCAGCCGGTAAAGGGACCCGAATGGGATCGTTAACCCATGACGTGCCTAAACCGATGCTTATGGTTAAAGGAAAGCCCATATTAGAATGGATTATTCGGGGACTGCATCAGGAAGCGAAAGTCGAACATTTTTGTATTGTCGTTGGCTACAAAGCAGAAAAAATTCTGGAATATTTTAAAGATGGTCAATTTTTGGGCATAAAGATTGATTACCGATTTCAAAAGAAGCAAGATGGGACAGGCAAAGCCCCACTTGTTGCTAAGGATTTGATCTCAAATGAACCTTTCTTTTTGTCTTATGGAGACATTCTCTTAGGCGACTGTAGAGAATATGGTCGAATGATTCGCGCATATAAAGGGGATGGGCTTGTGGGATTGACTGATGGAAACGACCTCTCCAAGGGAGGAGCTGTCTTTCTTGATTCTGATGGTCAAATTATTGATATTATAGAAAAACCTCAAGACCCTGCTCTTTCTAAAGGAGCCTTTTACAACGCAGGCATCTATTTAATAAGCCCAAAGATTTTCGACTTTATGGAAAGCCTTTGTCTTTCCCCCCGCGGAGAATATGAACTGACAGATGCTTTAAGAATGTTCTCTCAACATGGCAAACTCTATGGCTTTTTAATAGCTGGTAGTTGTGTAGACGTAAGAGATCCACAAACACTAGGGTCGTTAAACTCTTAGAGTAAAAACTGTGAAACAAAATACGGTTATCGATAGGTGGAATGAAAAAATAGAAAAAGTTCTAGCCTATCTTGCTATAGAAAAAAGCCACTCGGTAAATACGCAACTACTCTACAGACAAGTTTTAGAAAAATTCGCCTTTTGGGCTGCTATTCAACAACTAACCCTTCAAAAAATCCAAAGCTGTCATGTGGAACAGTTTTTGAAAGAAGAGAGTAAAAAGGGACTGTCTCAGAGTTCCATAAAAATTATAATTATTGCCCTTCGTCATTTTTTTCAATTTTTCAAAGACCGAAATGAGATTAAGGAAAATCCACTGTACAAAAAAGAACTCCCCTCTATCCAATCTCGATTGCCGCAGTTTTTAACAAAGAAAGAAATTGAAAAAATTCTTAATTTAGAATTTCCTAACAATCCTTTAGGATGGAGAGATAAAGCCATTTTAGAGCTTCTTTACAGTTCGGGTCTTAGGGTTTCTGAACTCATTAGCTTGAAGTTAGAAGCTTACAGCCCAGAACGTTCTCAAATAAGGGTTTTAGGAAAAGGGAACAAAGAAAGAGCCATTCCTGTAGGAAAATGTGCAAAAGAAGCTTTGGATGTATATATTTTAAAAGGAAGAAACTTTTTTGTGAAAAAGAAGTCTGGGGGTGAAATTTTCCTAAGTCGCATTGGTAAACCCTTAACTCGATCAAGAATCCGGCAGTTGGTTATCCAGTATGCTAATCAGGCTGGTGTTGATAAAAAGGTTTATCCTCATCTTTTTCGACACACCTTTGCAAGCCATCTTTTAGAAAACGGAGCCAATCTAAGGATTATCCAAGAACTGCTTGGTCATGCGAACATAGCAACCACGCAAATTTATACTCATGTGAATTTAAAATATCTTAAAGAGATTCATCTCCGTTGTCATCCTAGAGCCAATGAAAAAATATAAAAGCAACTAATCACAAAAAAACAATCCTAGCATCGATGTATCTTGCGGAATTAGAAGAAAGACTCGGTCATACATTCAGAAATAATCAATTACTGGAAGAAGCTTTAACACATCCTTCCTACTTTGTTGAATCGATGAAAACGACCGGCAAAGATTTCCAAAGATTAGAATTTTTAGGAGATGCTGTCTTGGGGCTTGCGATCACTGAAAAGCTTTATGAAATTTTTCCCTCTTTTGATGAAGGAAAACTAACCAAACTCAGGGCAAAATTGGTAAGCCGCAAAGTTCTTTCTCCATTGTCCTCTTCTTTGGGAATCGGTAAATATTTAAGGCTGGGAAAAGGGGAAGAAAAAAATCAAGGGAGAACAAAACCTTCGAATCTGGCTAATGCCCTAGAATCAGTTATAGGAGCCTTGTATCTTGATGGGGGGTGGGAAAAGACAAAGTCCTTCGTCTTCCAACTGTTCTCGCCATTATTTTTAGAATTACACAAAGACCCTTCTGCTTTTTTAGAATATGAAAATTCAAAAGGCTTGTTGCAGGAATTTTTACAAAAAAAGGGAATGGAACTACCCGTCTACCGAATTGTTATGGAAAGTGGAGAAGCACATAACAAATGGTATGAAGTGGAGGTTCTTTGGAAGAATCAAGTTTTAGGTAAAGGATCCGGGAAAAGCAAGAAAGAAGCTGAACTTCGAGCTGCTAAGGAGGCTTTTGAGAAGTTAATTTCTCAAACACCAATCGATTTGATTCAAGAGTCGTGAAATAGGCTTCCATAAACTTGGCTTTGGAATCAAAGCCAAGCATCCGAGCTAGTTTTTCTCTTGCTGCTTCATCTATAGGCAATACCGATATTGGGCTATTTCTTTCTCGTCTCATAACCGATTCTATTCGCCTAAGAAAGACATAGCCCTCTCTAGCTAACCGAGCAGTATGTCCCTCCTCTTTTTCCAATAGTAAAAAAGCTTTCCACATGCTTGGTTCTCGTATTTGCTTACCCATTAGCCAAATCTGGAGTCCAAGCTCAATATCCATAAGGCCCCCTGGTGCTGTTTTGATCCGGCATTCAACAGGTACAGAACTGTCCCTTTCCTTTTGAATCTTCTCGCGTAATTCAAAAAATTCCTTCCATGGGATTCTCCTACTCCAATCTACCCACAAGTCGTCAACAAACCGGATAAATCTCCTTCCATATTCTTCGTTTCCACAAACAAAGCGAGCTCTATGTAACGCTTGAATTTCCCAAAACATGGCTACAGAACGGTAGTAATGTTCATACATTTCCTCTTCGAGTACAATGGGACCTTCTCCATGAGGCCTTAACCTAAAATCAAAATTGTAGAGAATGCCACTTGGTAGCATTTCAGAAAGAAAACGATTCAGTTCCAAAGCTCCATTCAAATTATTCCCTATAAAGAGACAATCCAGGTCCGAACCATATCCAAGTTCTCTTCCTCCAAACCTTCCTACTCCAATGATTGCGTTAGACTGAGCATGACAAAGATTGCATGCATGCTTAAGAATAGCTTCGGCAAGTGCCGTATATTCCTCTTCTATGTCAATAAGAGAAGCAATTCCAAGAATGTCTCTCAAAAATATCCTGAAAAGTTCCCCTTTTCTATAAAGGCGGTATTTGGTCCGGTGATCTTTTTCGATCCGGCCCAATTCGTTGAAAAATTCCTCGACTGTCTTCTTTGTATAAAGCCCATCGCTTCGGCATATTTCCTCAAACAAGTCTGGTTGCGACAAAAGAATTTCCGTAAAAAAAGAACTCGAATCAAAAAGCCGCAAAAGCAGTTCCAGTGCCTTAGGGCTTGATGCGAAGGATTCGAAAAGCATCGCCTTTGTTCCATACTTTTCTGCGAACTGCACAAATCGGCTTAAACAAAGATTTGGATCTACAGTTTTTTTCAATGTCTCTTCTAGGATTGGATAGAGCCTTTTTAAAGATTTCGAAACACGTGCGGATGGTTTGATCGGATCACTATCCAATAAAGATTGAATGTCTTTATAGGCTTTTTGAGGATCAGGAAAGATTTCAAAATGAAAGATAGATTCTCCTTTTTCTTTTGAAAGTGGGAAAATTGATGAAAACAACTTTCGAACAGTCATTCGATATGTTTCTAGTTTCTCTTCAAAGGGCTCAAGCTCCAAACCCAAAGAGGAAGCAATAGCTTTTTTTTGAACAATATTTTCAGGAATCAAGTGTGTCTGAAGATCCGCAACCATTTGCAGTCTGTTTTCCACTTGTCTAAAAAAATAATAAGCTAATTTAAGTGCTTCCATTTCCTTTCTTGGAATTAGTTGGCATTCAGTCAATGCTTCCAGAGTTTCAAGGGTAGACCTACTCTGAAGAATGGGATAGCGTGCTCCATATACCACTTGAAAGGACTGGGCAATAAACTCTATTTCTCGAATTCCACCTTCTCCAAGTTTGATATTTCTTTTTTTGGTAGATTCATCCAAAAGTTCTTTTTCTATCCTCGACTTTATTTCAAAAACCTCTTCAAACATTTCCTCAGTGATATGCCTGGGGAAAGAAAATAGGGAACGAAGAATTTCAAATTCATAAGCCAAGGCACTGTCTCCAGCCGATTTTCTTGCTTTAATCAAAGCCATTCTTTCCCAACTCTCACCCAAAGCCGAATAATAGTATTCACAATATTTGATCGATGGAACAAGTATCCCACTATTCCCATCAGGCCTTAGTCGGAGATCTATTCTATAGAAACCGCCATAAGCCATTGAGAAGAGCTGAACGATTTTTTTCCCCAGTCGATTTGCCATATCATGATGGCCATTAGACTCATTATGAAGGAATAAGAGATCAATATCTGAACTGTAATTGAGTTCCTTTCCACCCAATTTTCCCATCGATAAAATAGCAAAAGGAAAGGCTGGAAATCCCAATTGTGCTTTTGCCAGATCCAAAATGATCTCTATGGAAAAATCAGCAAGCAAAGAAAGAGCCTTTAATACTTCTTCCAGACTCCATACAAGGGCAAAATCGAAAAAACCGATTCGGAGAATTTCCCTTTGTTTCAACTTTTTCAAAGCGTCTATACGATTTTCTAAGTTTAAAGAACAATTTGCCAGTTCTTCCCAATCGATTTTAAGTCTTCCAAGACCTCGGTAATGGGTAGGATCAGAAATTTCAGGACTTTTCAGCCACTCTTCCCATTCAGGATGAGCTTTGAATTGAGTTCTAGCAAACTCCGAAAAATCCTGAAAAGCTTCCAACGCTAAGTCTTTGTTTGCAAACCGACCAAAATTTTCCATACATTCCAAACTAAAGATTAAAAGAAGGATCTTTTGCCAATGATTGAGCGAAATAAGTTAATATCATATCAGCCCCCGCCCGTTTAATAGCTATTAACGATTCAATAGCAGCTTTTTTAGGATCTAGCCAACCGTTTAAGCCAGCAGCTACAATAGCCGAATACTCTCCCGATACCTGGTAGGCTGCTACGGGTAAAAGGGTATTTTGTCTGATTTGATATATAATATCAAGATAGGGTCCAGCTGGCTTAACCATGAGGATATCGGCACCCTCTTTTTCATCGAGTAATGCTTCTAAACATGCTTCTCTCCTATTGGAAGGATTGAGTTGGTAGGTCATTTTATCAAGATAATATCCCCTTTTTTTTGCAGAACCAACCGCTTCTCTAAATGGTCCATAAAAGGCTGAAGCATATTTTGCTGAATAAGCAAGAATGCCTGTTTTCGTTAATCCTTCGGAATCGAGAGCTTTTCTTATTTGACCGACCCTTCCATCCATCATGTCTGAAGGAGCTACAAAATCAGCTCCCATTTTCCCAAGCATCACCGCCATCTTTGTTAATATTTCGACAGTCGCATCGTTATCCACATCGCCTAAGTGCTCATTCCATAATCCATCATGGCCATGGGTCGTATAGGGATCTAATGCAATGTCTGTGATAACAAGAAGCTCAGGAATGTTTTTTTTGATTGCCGAAACTGCTTTTGGGATTAATCCTTCTGGATCCAAAGCGAGAGAGCCACTATCATCCTTTTTTTCTTTTGGAACATATGGGAATAAAGCCACAGCATTAAGTCCCTTTTCTCGGAGTTCCGAACAGACTTCTAAAAGGTTTTCTAAAGAATACCTGAAAATGCCAGGCATTGAGCCAATCTCTTCCTTACCTTTTTTTTCCTGAACAAACAAGGGGCAAATCAGATTACTTATTGTCAGCTGTGTTTCTGTAAGTAAGCTGCGAATTTGCCTGCTAGCTCTAAATCTTCTAGGCCTTCTCGACAGATCGAGTTGTTTTTCTTTCATAGCTTTTAAATATTACTTAGAATCTAGTAAAGGTGGAAAGAATTTTGCTTTTATTAGATGAAAGTACAGCTTTAAAATCAAATGTCATTACAGATAATAGAACATCCTTTACTTATTGATCGGTTAACACGGCTCAGAGATAGGAAAACACCTAAAAGCCTTTTTGGACTTTACATGGATCAAGTCTCTTCTATATTAGCTACCTTTGCCACTAAAAGTCTTTCCTTAGAGCCTACTGAAATTGAGACTCCTCTTGAAAAAACTTCGACATTTATTTTTGGTCAAGAAATCATCCTTACCCCGATTCTTCGTGCGGGTCTTGGCATGCTAAAAAGTTTTCAGTCGCTTATTCCAGAATCCCAAGTCTTTTTTTTAGGAGCCGTAAGAAATGAAAAGACATTAGAAAGCACCCTTTATCACGGGCCAATCCCCAGTATAAAGCCCCATCATCATATCTTTATACTTGATCCCATGATAGCTACAGGGCATACGATGATCAAAACGATTAAATTTTTAAAAGATTGTGGGGCTATTTCTATCAGAGTCGTCTGTTGTATTGCAAGTCCCGAAGGAATTAAAAGAATCCAACAGACCTTTGACGATGTTGAAATTATCGCTGGGTGTGTGGATCGCGAAATCAATCCCAGCGGTTTTATCCTTCCTGGTTTAGGGGATGCTGGAGATAGACTTTTTGGTCTATTTGAGGAGTCTTCCGTTCCCAAAGGACCTCCTTAAACCTGTCTCAACAGACTCAAAGCTGACTGGCAAGCTCGTCGTGGTCGGTGCATGCTCGTCATGCCGTTGTTTGCTAGAGCTTTCTTGCCAAAGGCTAAAGACAGGGGAACTCATGTCCAATTTCCATAAATTGATCACTGCATTAAGATCGTGATGATGGATTGCTCCACCGGCAAGCTATGTCGTCTTGCACACAGCCAGCAACAGAATCCAAGCTGTCGGCCGCAGTAGCAGATCGTGACCGAATGAATCTTGCCACCAAATCGTAGTCTTTTATCCATCCTCGTGTCTAGCCAAGCGTCGGAATCAACCTGCGCCATGCTTCGAATACTTAGAAAGAGTATACTGTTTTAAAAAAACTAATAAAAAAATGCTACCTGAAATAGATCCAAAAGCAGAAAGAAGACAAATTCGTATGTGTTGGTGACACTCTCAACCCGCTAAAGCGGATGAGCTTCTAGCTACTATGCACGGTCTGTGGACGGTTCCCATGAGGAATACGACGGCGAACCGGCAGCGCTTGAGGCCGGGCTTCAGATAGACAACCTTGGCCCCTGTCTAGGCTACCAATGCCTCCCGGCTGCCGGCTGTTTATCCCGGCGATCCCTCCTTGCAGAGGGTTGGGTCGCAGATACATGATATGCATTGGAAATAGCACCACCAAGCTAAAGGTCAACGGGTGCAGGTTGACACCTCCGACCTCATCCCGGTGGCCCTAAAAGCCACATTTCGACCATCGCCAATTCCGCTCATGGGGTTTATGTCGCTGACCGCCTTCTGGACACTGGCTGGACCTGCCCCGTTCGTCCCCAGTGAAGCACATGATGCGGGCTTGCCCCGACTTCTGTATCAAATAATCTACTCCCTTGCTGTATTTCCACTGGCTCATCCGCTGGTTGGGACGGCGTCTACAGGCGCCGCGACGTACTCCATCCGGGTTACCAGCGAAGATGGATTGAATTCCATGATACAGGCAGAAGTTTACGACCTTACGGATGTCTTTATGGCGCAGGTCGAGATGCCTGCGTTTATGACGCAGTGTGCGCTTCGCTCTGGCTCGTCTGAGCTTGCGCATTCGCCGGCTGCCCTTCCTGCATCGGGACCACTTTTTCTGGATTTCGCAAAGTTGCTTGCTGTACAACCGCTTGATGGTGCGCTAGCCTTGCCCGGAAACGACTAGAGTGATCCCGTTGTTGGAGACAATGATGGCCTGGTGAATTTGGCCGGAAATCCACCGTGGCACACTGTTCCGTGGGCTCTTGCAAGTTCGGATCGTCTGCCAACTCGACAAGGGTTATGTGCCATTCGTTGGGCAGGTCATTCCAGAGGATCAGGCAAGCGGATTTATGCAAAAGCCAAGCGGGACGCGGCAATATCAGAAACGATCCTCCTCGCCCCATAGGGAGAACGATTTGCTTTTCCTTTATTCCCATTGGTTAGGCCGGCCAACATGAGAGGGAAAAAGCGTTTATCCTTGTATGGATAACGTATTTCTCTGCGGCCATCGCGGCGGTTCCTGCGAGCTACTTCCACGGCTGCGTCGAAGGCGCGAAAGATCTGTTGGACCATTTGGGCATGCAAGACGTAGCAGCCTCCGGCGGTGGCTTCTTGATTTTCGCCGCGTCCAGGCCATAGCGCATTCGTCTTGCGAGCCTTGAAATGCACGTTCCGACACGTCTCCCAGACCTTGGCCGCATCCAACTGGCCTTGCTGAATGATGGGGAGCCTCTCTTTTGGAGATACACTTCAGGGATAGGAGGCGGACCCCTTCCACAGATACTATGCATAGCATTATGACTGATCCACGGCAAACCGGAAAAACGCAATGGGTGCATTATCAGCTCGCCTATTCCTTCGTATGGATACTAAAATACCAACGCAGAATCCACTCTGGCGAGGTGAACGCAGCCTGCAAGGCTCTGCTCGCCAAATATTGACGGCAGCACGGCTTTCGGCTGCCAGTTTTGAGAACGGACATCGACCAGGGGCATTGCTTCGTATCGGCCCCGCCTCGTTGAGCGACTTCATCGATCGTGGGATTCCTCAAGAGTTACATGTTCCGGGTGGTTCTCGAAAAAGGTTTCCGAAGCTCAAAAACATTGGGTATCGCTGGGAACACTTATAGACGCAGCCTACTGTGTGGGAACGGCTGAGGCAGTATCGGCGGAAGTCATTCGTCGTTACATCACAGTATGCCAAGGCAAATAGCCGTTTGCAGCGCTCTCATCCCAATCTCCTCAAGGGGATAGGTATTCCCGCGCCGTTTATAATTACCGTTCTTTCTATTAGATTTGCCTTTTTTTTAAAAAAATAGTAAACCCAATATCATATGAGCAAAACAGCTTTTGAATTTCCTTTCAATCCTTTACATCTTTTTACATTTCTTAATGATACAAGAGCAAATCATATTTTAAAAACTGCTTTTCAACTGCATATTTTTAAGATTCTTAACAGTCATAAAATGTCTCTTAGTGAAATAGCCAACATCACGGGAGCAAGCTTAAGAGGCCTTAGTTTTTTTCTGGATGGTCTTACGGCATTAGACCTTCTTGAAAAAGATAAAGAAAGCTACCAACTTTCTTCCCTTTCCAAAGAGTTGTTAGTTGAGGAGAGCCAAGATTATATTGGTGATTTCTTACAAGATTCATTTCTAAATGAAGATTGGAAAATATTGACCGAAGCTGTTCTCAAAGGAGGCCCTCCCGAGGGAGTAGAAACGCAAAGTAAAGCTGAGGAGTTTTTCCCAAAGCTTATTAGGTTTCTTCATATTGTTCATCGTAATCCTGCAGTAAAGGCAGCGCAAGCAATTATTGGAGAAGCTAATTCTTCTCATATGCTTGAAGTGTTAGATATAGGCTGTGGATCGGCTGTCTGGAGTCTTGCTATTGCCTTGGCTAATAAACAAACAAAGGTTACAGCAGTGGATTTTCCCAGAGTCCTTGCTTATACTCAAGCTTATGTTCAAAGACATGGAATGGAAGATCGCTATGAGTTTTTAGCAGGAAACATTGAGGAAATAGAATATCCTCAGAAAAATTTCAACCTTGTAATTTTTGGTCATATCCTCCATTCGGAAGGGGAAATCAAGAGCCGGAGATTATTAAAAAAAATTGCAAAAATTATGGATACTGATGGCCGAATTGCCATTTTGGAATTTTTACCTAACCGTCAGCGCACTGAACCAGTAGAAGCCGTTCTCTTTGGACTGCGCATGCTTGTAAATACAAAAGAAGGTGGTATTTATTCTGCAGAAGAATACGAAGAATGGCTAAGAGAAGTTGGATTCACAAAATTTACTTACCATGATATTGGCTATCATTCTCCGCTTTTAGTTGCCGCTAAAAAGTGAGCACATAAACATACCTTAGAACATCTGTTTTCATTTGCCTTAGGACAGACTGCAAGTGTCCTTACATTTTGGCATTCGAAAATTTAGGTTCGTCTTCACCAATTAGCATCCCATACTACTTTCCCTCGTTGGCAAGAATCTGTTCAAGCTCGGCCAAATATATGTAGACTCTGTACCAGATCAACTTTGAATTTTTAATTACCTGCTTACAGCCAAATCCCGCACCACGATAATATTCCTAGGTTTTCATCAAGTATGTCATACGTTGCCAGATTCCAACATTAAGGCTGAAACGCATGAGCTATTTCCACTGCACCACGATGATGCTGTTCACCCTCAGGTTGGACAACGATAGCGTTGAGCCTTTCAACCTCTTCTTTAATTAGCGCTTAAACTTGAAGAAGCACATGTTTGCAATGGGTATGGCCAAATGCTTGTGCTTGCTCATGTTGCAGGCATTCAGATCCTTCGATTTCGACGGTAACGAAAATAGTGCCTTCTATCCATGTTATGCTTCTGTAGGCGACCAGTTACTTCGCCATGGTTTTTGACTCTCGGTGACCAATTGTATAACGGCCTTGACATTGACGGCGAAGGGGATACGCCCCCAATCAGCTATGAGATAAATCGTGGTCAAAAGAATCTTGTCACCAAATCGTATTTGTTTAAGCAACCATGTACCTAGCTAAGCTTCGGAATCAGCCTGCGCACTACTTCGATCCGAAATTGATCATTGGTGTGCGTGATGAACCTATCGTGTTCTTTTTTCTTTTGAAATTGCAGAAAACAGGAGGGTAAATGGCAAAGAAAGATTGGGAACGGGCCCCCCCCATCCACGGACAGTAGATATTGCCTGCCTCATGTTCAAATCACAAGTACGATACTTGTGGGCAAGAATCATGCTTGCGTCCTAAGGAGAATTTTCAATACCACCATTGCCACGATAAAGTCGCCATCCAATTCATTCCATATTGAACACCATTCCAAGATTGATAAACGGGTTTGACAATCTGAGCCGTAAGAAAATTTCCTTGCAGAGCACTTTCTGGAGAGGTCGCTACTTTTTGGAAACCTTCTCTTGCGAAACCTGGCATTCTCATGTTCACACCTAAGGCTGCCCCAGCCCATTCACCACCTGTCCAAGATGCAACGATGTCAGGCATTGCAATAAAAGGGGCTGTTCGAATTGAAAGTTCGTTAACAGGGTTAGCTCCATGAATCCCACCTTGATAGGAACCAACACCACTAAAATTGATGGAAGCCCAATTGGTAAAATTGTAAGAGACCCAGCCATTTCCAAAAAATGAATTTCCCCAAGCATACCCCTGAGAGTTTCTTCCAACAGGAACAGTTGTATAACCTTGTACTCCCCAGCCCCAATGCCTATCTTCGCTTTGTCCAAGATACGTTAATGCCCCGATGAAAGCAGGAACACCTAAGCCAAGTTGCATATCATAAGGATAAACACGGTGTCCAGCCATATCAGACATTGTTTCATCAATCGATCCTGTAGGCACTGAAAAACCAAGGTTCATTTGAAGCCTATGCCTATGGAAATCTAACAGTTTATAGATCCATTGAAAATTAACATCTCCAAGGCCAACAGCTGCTATAGACATGCGGCTGCCTGGGGGCATGGGCTGTAAAGGTAATCCTCCAGAACCAGTATGCATTCCCCCCATTCCATGCATTCCTCCTGACATAAATCCACCCATGGGCAATCCTACCATATCCATTTGCTTATTCCATATGGGAAACATTGCCATAAAGGTTAGATTGTCAGTCAATCCAAGCATGAGCATCGGCATGTACTGTTCCATAAACATCGAAACATCACCCATAGCCACGGGTTTACCAGCAAAGCGTATGGCTTCTAATCCATTGAGATTCATTGCATTGCTTCCCTGATAATAATCTGGCCCCATGTTCATATACATCCACCAGAAACCAATCATCGGCTGGTACTTCCTATGCATATGAGCGGTTCCCATTAGGCCAGCTGGAGCATCACTAGCTGCTATCTTGTCCGACCATATCTCTCGAGAATCTAAATCTACTTTGCTATTTTCCCAGGGCAGAAGCAGAGAAGGTTCTCTACCTAAAACAACCGTTTCCTGAGCTATTGAAGTGGAAATATTTTGAGTATTTAAAGATGGGTCTTTTCTATTGGATAGGTTATTTAAAATCTCAGTTGGAGAAGCATTCGGCAAGGCTTGATGCTCTTCTTTTGTTTTATTAATAACAACGCCATCATCTTCGTTGCCTGCCAAACAAAACTCTCCCAAAGACCAAAGGCTTAAGACACAAATACAACAAGTAACGTGAGGAAAAAATAAATATAATTTTTTCATGACAAAATGGCTCTTCAAAAAGATACAAGCAAAAAGCAGAAGGCTTTATTCCCAAAAACTTACTCTTTCTCTGAAAAAAAAATTGGTGTTGGAACTTAGAAATGGGAAAATTTTGATTTTCCACTCTAAGGCTGCTTTCTTTGATGACTGAAAAAGAAGAGAAAAGCTATCTGTTTTTAAACAAAGACCTTCTTTCAGAACAAAGATAAAATTTTTACCTAGAAGAATTGACAAGGGAGATTATACAAACAAGGTCGGCGAAACTAAGAAAATCCTTTAATAAAATAACCTTGAAGGATCTTTATAAAGCTACTGATTTTTTCTAGAAATTTTTTTCTATAAATTCGATCCCTCGTCTACAAATTTCTTTTCCAAACTCAGTCCACAGTCCTGTACCCCAATATCTAAAACAACTTGTCTCACTCACTAGCAGATAAAACAATGCTTGCCTGTACTTCTCTTCATTTGAAGAAATTCCCTTTTGAAGAACTTTTTCATAAAAAAGGCTACTTAATCGTTCCATTGGACCAAGAAGATCTCCGTAACCTTTCACCCAAGAAATGTTGTTCGTCCAACTTCCTCCTTCCATAGAAAAGCGAGGATTTTCTTCTTTTATCTTTTCGATTGTTTCGGAAAGTTTTCGCGTGCCATCCCCTGGTTCGAACTTTTGAAAAAGATAATGTTGATGAATCGGTTGAATAGGGGGATAGTCTTCTTGTTTTATTCCTAACTGATCGAGATAAGCAAGATATTCGCTAACGTTTACAACCGGGGTAGGACTATAAGAAGATTCTCTTATAACTTCAAAATATTTCGAGGGAAATTCATTCATCATGACTCCTCCATTCTCTCCATCAGCAATTTGGGTAACGAGTGGGGGGAGTGCTTTGCCACAAAATTCAATACGGTTAAGTCCCTTAGCCTCATACCATGGTTGCATTTGACCCACTAACTTTGTATCGGATCCCTGAGTTTTTATAATAGCAATGATCGAAGCTACTTCTCCGTTGGCGTTTACACAAATAAGTCGATGAGGAATGTGCTTAAAAGACAGAGGATGACCATCAGGTCTTTCAACTGTATGTTCTTGAATTAAAACCCATTTGTATCCACAGTCTAACAATGTTCTCACAAAAGCATAGGCAACATCAGGATGGTTGGGAAGGGCCATCTCTGGTGGAGAAAAACCCCTGACACGAGACAAAGCCTCAAAGCCGAAAAGACTGCCAAAGTGTTGTTGCCAGGCTTCAACATGCAAACGAAAATCCTGAATTGGAGTGGAAGGAGCTACAGCATGTCCCCAGGCTGTTCCGAGAAATTCTGCTGCTTTTCGACAAGAACGATCATTAGAAAGAGTATAAAGTGCATCCAGGATATCTCTGCTTCTCATTTGTTCAAAGCCATAAAGCAAGCATCCCGAATAGTCGAGCATCACCCTAGGCTGTTTGTTTTGCGAGAGTAATTCAGGAATAAACTCTCCCATTCGTCGATAGCACCACTGAAAAACAGGCGCATTATGGTTATCTCCATCTCCCAAATGTTCAAGCATAAACTGCAAATTACTGATTATCTGAGCAGATCTTAAGTCTGTACCGCCAGCAGGTATTAAAGGTTGATGCATATGAAGAGCAATGGATGCGGCACTTTGTATCTGCTCGAAATCAATTCCAGTGGCTTCTAAAGTAATATTCTCTTGTTTTTGAATTGCCTCTTTAAGCTCTTTTTCTTTGCCACAAAAAACAGGTAGCTCACCCATCATATGTCCTCCAGTAATGCCTTTCTTTAGTATTCTTTACCAGTCAGCTAGTTTATATTCCCAACTTTTCCTTTCGGAATTTTTTTTCCAATTCCAACAGCCTAAAACCATTTTCTGCAGTTGGCAAGCTCATGACTTAGGCAATTAAAAGACAAGTAGAAAAACAGCATATAAATCATTTGTATTCAGATACTTATAAATTGGCATACTTCTTGCTTTAATAAAATAACGAAAGAATAAGAAATGATTGCTAAAGCCTTTAGTTATTTTTCAAAAGATAAGCTGGCTTATTTACTTTGTATGTTTTTAGCTGCCAGCGTTCATGGATTGCTAGCATTGATTTCTCTTCCAAACAAGGAAAGTTCTGAAATAGAAAAAAGTAGCTGTTTTTCTCAAACAGATTCTTCTTCCTTTATTGATCTTGTTTCAAATCAAGAGCATTTTTCTTCTTCTCTTCCTATTGCTGAAGCACCAAAACCTCCCCTTCCCCCTATTCCTTCTCCGTTGCCAGCCAATCCGAAAGGACCGAAAAACATCCTGCTGAATAGTCCTCGAGCTATTTCTCAATCTCATCCAAAAAGATGCGCTTTCCATGCGCCTAACAAAGAGTATATTCAATATTCTTTGTCCACTGCCTTTCTTTCTCCACCCCCTTATCCATATGAAGCCCGTCTTCGTCATATGGAAGGAACGGTCGTTATTATGCTCGATGTACGGAAAGGAAAAATCGTCAACTCTCAAATTGTTCGCTCTTCTGGATATCCCCTCCTCGACAAAACAGCAAAAGATTGGATAGATTCCCATTGGAAGTTTCCATTGCATGTCAGTCGGGTCATTAAAGAAGCGGTAACGTTCGAACTGGATGATTCTCCTCTTCCATCCAATGAAAAATACTATCAGACAAGTTATATTCCTCAGTAAAAATCTATTTTAATCTTGATGGGGGCTCTTTTTTTTATATAGTTAGCTACCGTTTTGGTAGATTTCATGTCTTTTTTCCAAAAATATTGGATCGTCTCTTTTGCTACCCTTTTTTTGATCTTTTCTTCCCTAGCCTTCGCTGACAATCAGGAGATAAACAAGAAGGGTACTCTAAAGAAGATAACCGAAAAAAAGGGAGAGACTGGCTATGTGACTGAAAATAAAAAAGAACTATTTAAAGTTCAACGCCTTCGCTCGGCAGCGATACAAAAAAGAGGGATATGTCCTTCCAATCTTTGGGTCTATGGAAAGTTTGAAGCACAAAGTAGTCCACAGGATGGTTTAATTGTATGTTTAATAGCTGGAGATAAGACTAAGAGAATTGCCAGTTCTTCTGGGATGGCTGTGGGTGCAGGTATCATTTTTTGGCCATTGATAGGCGTTCCAGCATTTTTCAGCAGCAAGCATCTCGATCATGTGATTCTAGTCGTTCATTCGAGCTGCCCTCCAATCAAAAAGAATTCCATTCTTTATATTTCTCCAGAGGCTCCTGCAAGGGTCCTTGTAAATATGAAAACGGATGCCGGATATCATCTTATGGAGTTAGAAATGATTTCCCCTCCTCAGATATTATCCCAGGAATAAACGATGAAACATGTAGTCTTATCCTTTGTTTGGATATTTTTTTTCTTCTTCTCTTTTTCTTATGCGACAGAGAAAAATACGGCTCTGAAAGAATATCAAAGACTTGGCTTTAGTAAAGAAAACTCCCACTTAGTTCCAATTGAAGAAATCCCAAAACTGGCTGATATCCAAGGGGAACTCCGTGAGAACCTTTGGTCTTATGGAGAATTTGCCTTTAAATCAGTCATTGCTCCTGAAGTCATCGAAGCGATTCCCTTACGATCTAAATTCCAAACATTAGAAGAAACTCCTAAAGTTCATTCAAATCAAAGTATGAAGGGAACAAAAACATTTGTTTTAATTGTCAGTCCTAAAAAATCACTAAGTAACCTCATTAAAAAAGCTCCAGCAACATTCTCCATACCTGCGACAACTCCCGCAAAAGTCGCTGCCATTGTCCAAAATTCAGAAAAAAACTTCATCATCACTTTAGTAACCGTTGAACCGCCAAGAACTTCTCACGACTAAATTCTTTTCATTTGTATACCAATAGGCGATTCCAGAAACACGGTCAGCTATCCTAAAAAATAGTTTTTTGATTTTTTTTATGGTTTTTTATATGTCACTACTCTACCCCAAGTGCTTTTCGTTCCCCAAATCCCTGATCGTAAACATTCCAATTGAACAATCTGACTGTGATCGACAAAAAGATTCACCTCCGGACCATAATCTTTAATATACCAAGAAAATACCTCTGGATCAGCTGCTTCGAACATTAATGTTTCCAATCCTAGTTGATCAATAAACTCCGCTATAATCTCCCTTTTCCACACAGCAACATTTTCAGTGATCCCTTCTGATTCTACCATTATCAGATAGGCTCCGGCCTCTAGAAAACTTTTTGCCTGTTTGATCGCCCATTTTGTACTTTTTGTTCCTTCTGCCTCTAGTTCTTCAGCTTTAGTAGCCCCGCCGGCTCCAAATTGTACCCCTACCTCAGGTTTTGCTTTTAACCCCATTTTTTGCACTTTTTCAACGAGCCGAAGCAAATCATCAAAAGGAACGGTAACAAAGCCAGCAGAAACCTCAACAATATCAAAACCGATCGATTTGCATTCGTTCAAATATTTATCAATCAATTCTGACCCCATCGTCAATACTCTTTCGATGAATCCTCCCGTGGATACCAAGACATTGTGGCTATGGCAAAGGTTTATGATGTCTTTAAGGGCTCTTTTAGGCATCAATGTAAAAGAGCCTCCAGCAAACTTAAGAATATCAATATAGTTACCCATTGTGTCGAATAAATCTTCTAGATAGTGCCTACCAACAGGGGTGTAATATGGGCCTCGGATTTCAGTAAGGCCAATTTTTCTAGGTTTCTGTTCTCTTTCATTGAGAGGAATGAAGTCGAATGCCCGCTCGTTTTTTTCATTAGCAAGATTCATAGACTGCTCCTTTGATTTTTTTATGAATTTTATGAAAAAGATCTTTTAGTTTTAGAGAAGAGTAAAAGAAAAAAGGAGATCAACCAACTTTATTCAGCTTACTTTTTAGGAAGAATTGTTTACACAGCTCTAAAAAAGTGGTTTCTAAAAGGCTAAGTTTTCTTCCCATTCTATATACGAAAACCCATTTTCTGATAATAGGCCTAGCAATTAAAGAAAGAGAGAGAAGCTTGCCCTTTTTTAGTTCTTCTTTGACAATCCAACCTGGTAAAATGCCAATCCCAAGACCCATTTTGACCATCTCTTTAATGGAGCCAGTTTCAGCTAATTCGATGAAATTTTTTGGATACAAAGATTGTTCAGCAAATGCCCTCTCTACTATATGAAAAGTAGTATCGTTCTTATTTTTTATCAAGTAATGAGCAGTTTCTATCTCCTTTTTAGAAATGTCCTTTTTTCGAGTCAGGGGATGAAAAGAGCTAACTAAAAAAAGGATTTCATCCTGGAAAAGTTCTAGCATAGCCAATCCATCAAAGGGAACTATTGGCTTAATGGAAAGGGCGAAATCTACTTTTTTTTGTTCGACCAATTCGATCGCCAAAGGAGAATCGGCTGGAATGATTGAAAAAAGACAGTCTGGAAAACTTTCTTGGAATTCTCTGTAAAGCTGTGGAATGAAGTATTGACAGCTGAGCGAGCTTGTTGAAAAAACAATTTTTTTGGGTCCCTCCCTTTTAAGATTTTCTATATCAATTCTTGCTTTTTCCATTCCTGCCAATATTTCTTTTGCCAAGATTAAAAATTCTCTACCGATCGCCGTAAGCGATGGATTCTTTCCTTCCCTATCAAAAAGTCTACATCCTAATTCTTCTTCTAACGATTGAATTGTTCGGCTCACAGCCGGCTGACTCAAATGCAATGATTTTGCGGCCTGAGAAAAGCTTTCGGATTCAGCGGTATTGACAAAAATGTAAAGAGCACGACTATCGATTGGATAAGCCATACATTTATTTTATAAATCCTATTCTATTTATACATATTATTCAATATAAATTTGTCTCCCTATTTGGCATCCTAACTGCTTGAGAAAAGAGACAAAGTATGAAGAGGGGGGAAGTAACACAAGGAGGTAGAACCTTGAGAATAGGATCTAAAATAACCGTTGGTTACATTCCTTTAATCGATTGTGCTCCGTTGGTCGTAGCTTTAGAAATGGGATTATTTAAAAAGTGGGGTTTTGACGTTCAACTTAGTCCTGAGCCTGGCTGGGCAACGATCCGAGGGAAGATTGTCTATGAAGAGCTAGATTTTGCTCAAGCCGTCTGTGGTCTACCCCTCGTCTTGAACTATGGTTTAAAATCGATTCCCTGTCGATGCTCAACAGCCTTTGTTTTGAATCTTAATGGCAATGCGATCACTCTTTCCAAAAAATATAGCTCGATCTTAGAAAATGAATCTCTTGAAAACTATGGAAGGATTTTAAAAGCTACCAGCGGCCTTCCTCTCCTTTTCGGTGTAGCCTCCACGTTTTCTAGCCACTATTTTCTCCTTCGCCGATGGCTTCAAAAGATAGGCCTAAATCCACAAAAAGATATTCGCTTTGTTCCCTTGCCTCCTCCTCAAATGCCTATTCACCTCAAAGAAGGGTTTATTGATGGCTTTTGTGTTGGGGAACCATGGAATTCTGTTTCACTGTTCGAAAAAACGGGTTATTGTGTGGCTACAAGTCTTGACCTAGCCCCTAGACATCCCGAAAAAGTGTTGCTTGCAAATGCAAAGTACAAAGAAAGAAAAAGGGAAGAACATATACGGATTGTTGGCTGTCTTATAGAAGCTTGCCAATGGGCAGACAGCCCTCTTAACAGGCAAGCTTTGGCCGAAATGCTGCACTATGGGGGATGGATTGCTCAGCCTCTAGAGGTGCTTCAACATAGCCTTATCGGACCTTTCCGAATGGGAAAAAACATCTTTATTCCAGGACAGGCATTTCATGTCTTTAGTCAAGGTAATGCCAATAGCCCCTCAAAAGAAAAGGAACAATGGATTGTTAATGAAATGGTGGATGCTGGATTATTAAAGAGAGAAGAAAGAAAAAACAGATCGTTTTTTGATACTGAAATTTATAAGCAAGCCGAAAAAATAGTGGCTCAACAAAAAGCAAATACCCTTCCCATTTCCATTTAAACTATTCTAGAAAAAAGAGAACTATGGCTGCCAATAGGAAGAACGCTAATAGTTTGAATCAAGATAAATTAGCCGAGAATTTTTTTAAAGATTTTTTTCTAAGATCATATTCCATTCTTTGATGGAATCTTATCCCTTTTCATTAAGACTATAACTTTCCTATAACCCATCCAGCTTTAAAGGCAACATTGTCTCTCTCCACTCATCCTCCCTCTATTCAATCAAAAACTACCAAGACCCCATAGCAATCTCCACTAGAAAACTATACGAAACGGCCAAGCTCTAAGAGATCCACATGTTATAAAAATATAACATATATAAAGAGTATATTATGCATTTTTATAATACGTATAATGCAAAGGTTTCATGGATAATTTTGAATAATTTGATTAAGAAAGAACACTTATTGCTTTTTATATTTCAAAAGAAATATGATAGAAAAGCATATAAAAGATAGAATCTATGCAAAATATCCAACGCATTGTCCCTTTTGTAGTTATCAATGTGCCATATGGGTTGTCCAAGATAGCCATGGGTTCAGGGTAGAACCAAGAGAGTTTACTACAAATAAAGGAGAAATTTGCATTAAAGGATGGCATGCCGCTGCCTTAATTGGACATCCTAAAAGAGTTCTTAACCCACTTATCCGATACAAAAAAGATAATGCCTTCAGGGAATCTAATTGGGAAGAGGCTATTTCTTTTACAGTGGACAAGATCTCCCAGATTCGATCTCGTTGGGGAAATAGTTCTATATTCGTTTATGGGAGCGGTAGTTTAACCAATGAAAAAGCTTATCTCCTTGGAAAATTTGCCCGTGTTGCCTTGCAAACTTCAGCAATCGATTACAACGGAAGATATTGCATGGCTTCGGCATCTAAAGCTCTTGAAATGGCTTTGGGAATAGATAGAGGGCTACCCTTTCCCATCGACTATATTGCCCATACTGATTTGCTCTTGCTCGTTGGAACAAATCCACTGGAAACCATGCCTCCCATTCGGAGCCATTTTGACTGCTTGAAAAAAAGGAACAAAAAAATCATAGCTATTGATCCAAGGCCTACCCCAACAGCTACCTATGCTGATGTGCATCTGCAAATAAAACCCGGAACCGATGGAATCTTGGCCAATGGTTTGCTCTATCTGTTGATCCAAAAGAACAAGATCGATCACTATTTTGTTCGTAATTACACTTCTGGATTTGAAAAGATCCTCAACTCTGTTTCTTCTTTTTGGCCTGCCAAAGTTGAAACTCTGACGGGTATTTCTCAAAGAGAGCTATTCAGGGTAGCTGAACTTTTAGGAACTGAAAAGAACATTGTCATTCTTACTGGTAGAGGTTGTGAACAGCAAACCCAAGGGGTTTTTAATGTTCTTTCCTTTATCAACCTTTCCCTAGCTCTTGGGATTGTAGGAAAGGTAAATTCTGGATTTGGGACTTTGACTGGTCAAGGCAATGGGCAAGGAGCCAGAGAATTAGGGCTCAAACCTGATCAACTTCCAGGCGCTCGAAGCAATCTTGATTCTTTCGACAGGAACTATATCGCTAGTCTCTGGCAAATCGATGAAAAGGATCTGCCATCCTCTGACAAAAGTGTAACCGAAATTTTTGAGTCCCTTGAAAAGCCTCAGGGTATTAAAGCAATGCTCGTCTTTGGAGCCAATCCTATTGTATCTTCTCCAAATAATTCAAAGCTCAAGCGGCTTTTCCCACAGTTGGAATTTCTCCTTGTATGTGATCCTTTCCTTTCCGAAACGGCAGCGATGGCTGATGTTGTTTTGCCCACAGCGATTTGGGCTGAAGAAACAGGTACAGTCACCAATCTCGAAGGCCGTGTTTTGCTCAGACCAAAAATCTTAGATCCTCCGAAAAACGTTAAAACAGACCTTGAAATCATTCACTTACTAGCTGAAAAGTTTGGCTATGGATTAAGGTTTTCTTCAGATCCACAAGCCATCTTTGAAGAACTTCGAAGAGCTACCGCTGGAGCAGCTGCAGATTATTCTGCCATTACCTACCAAAGGCTTTCTAGAGGAGAAGAGCTTTATTGGCCGTGCCATTCTTTCCTAAGCAAAGGTCAAAAAGATATCTTCCTTACCAAAAGATTCCCTACAGATAAGGGGAAAGCAAAATTTCATCCCGTTTATCCCACCGCTTCTCCTGAAGAACCAAATATCGAATATCCTTTCTACCTAACAACAGGAAGAACCTTACATCATTACCAAACAGGGGTTCAGACCCGGCTTATTCAAAAACTCCAAGAAAAGGAACCTTCTGTTATCGTTGAGATAAACCCAGCCGTTGCTCGTCATTTTGGAATTAAGGATGGTCAATATGTCTTAGTGGAAACAAAAAGAGGTAAAGGATACTTCAAAGCGAAGTTTTCTCCCAACCTACGGCTCGATACTCTTTTTATCCCATTTTATTCCAACGCACAGGCAGAAGCCAATGCGCTGACTATATCTCATTTTGATCCACTTTCCAAAATGCCTTCATTCAAGCTGTGTGCAGCTAAGATTCAATCCCTTACGGAGCAAACCCCGCATACTGAACATACTGAAATAAGAAAGGAAAAAAAATAATGAAAAAAGAAAAACTCCTCATCATTGGTGCCGGAATGGCCGCTGTAAGATTCCTTGAAGAACTGGTCGAAATCGGAGGAACAGAGCGCTATCAGATTACTCTGCTTGGAAAGGAAAGCAGGGTTGGCTACAATCGAATTTTACTTTCCAGTGTGCTCGCTGGGGAAACGGAGCCTCAGACAATTGAACTTAAAAGTTTACAATGGTTTCAAGAGCATGGAATTGTGGTCAGACCCTGTTGTGAAGCCTTACACATTGATCCAATCCAAAAAAGAGTATGGACGGAAAAAGAAAAAATTCCATATGACAAACTTCTTTTGGCCACAGGGAGTGTTCCATCGATCCCTAAACTGCCTGGGATTTTCGATCAATCAGGAAAACTTGCTCAGAGAATATACACATTTAGAGAAATCAACGATTGTAACCACATTCTCAAGCTTCTTTCAGACGCAAAAAAGGCAATCGTTATCGGTGGGGGACTTCTAGGGATAGAAGCAGCCTATGGGCTAAAGAAAAGAGGGCTACAGGTTAGTCTTGTCCATCTTATGGGCCATTTGATGGAAAAGCAGCTGGATGGAATGGCGGGAGCTATTTTAAAACAGGAGTTAGAAAAACTTAATATCCAAGTCTTGATACAAACAAGAACGATCGGCATAGAAAATAAAGGCAATAGCCTGGCCATCTTATTTGAAAACCACAAAGAAGCCCTAGCAGATCTTGTTGTTATTGCTACAGGAATTGAACCAAACTGCCTTTTGGCTAAAAACTCCGGTATTGCTGTAAACAAAGGCATTCTTGTCGATTCTCGTATGGAATCGATTTCTCATCCAGGGATCTTTGCAATAGGTGAATGCATCGAGTTTAATGGCCAAACCTACGGTTTAGTTGCCGCTGCTTGGCAGCAAGCTGCTATAGCCGCACGATCGTTCTTAGGCAAAACCCATACACAAGGCTACAATGGTTCTCTGCCGATTGCTCGATTGAAAGTTGCCGGAATCGACCTTCTTTCTTTTGGTCGCATTGAACCAGAACATGGGGAAGAGATTGTGCTCTATGCCGAACCAAACCGAGGAATTTATAGAAAAATCGTGATAAATGAAAAAAATATAATTGGGGGGATTTTCCTTGGGCCTTCATCCCATGCATTAGAAGCTCTGCAATTCTACGAAAAATCCCTCCCCCTAACCTGTGCTCCAAAAGATCTTCTAACCGAAGGAACCTTCACAACAAAAGAAAAACCAATAGAAAACAAACCAGAGGATTTTCAAGTATGTAACTGCAATGGAGTAACGAAAAAAGAAATTCTACAAGCTATTCAGAAAGGCTCTTCTACCCTCAAAGAAGTTATGACCATCAGTCGAGCTGGAACTGGATGTGGCAGTTGCAAAGGTCTTGTGCAAAGACTTTTTGAAAAAACAACTCAAAAGTCAATTTCTGATGATCCTTCCATTCATTATTATGTACCTTGCATTCCTTTGAGAAAAAGGGAACTGATCGAAGAGATTAAAAAAAGACAACTACGAAGTGTTTCAGCTGTCTTTCAGCAACTAGCAGGAGGAAAAGAAGAAGCTGCCTGCAAACCGGCATTAGCCAGCCTTTTAAGAACTATCTGGGGTAAATCATACAAAGAAGAACCAGATGCGAGATTCATCAATGACCGAGTTCATGCAAATATCCAAAAAGATGGGACCTATTCGGTAGTTCCCCGAATCTATGGAGGCATCACCACTCCTGAACAACTACGAAAAATTGCTGATGTCTCCGAAAAATACAAGATCCCCATGATAAAAATTACAGGAGGCCAAAGAATAGACATGCTTGGGCTAAAAAAAGAGCAACTGCCTTTGGTATGGAAAGAGCTGGGAATGAATTGCGGTCATGCCTATACGAAAGCTTTCAGAACCTGCAAGACCTGTGTAGGAATCGAATTTTGCCGATTTGGTGTAGGCGATTCTACTAAGCTTGGGATAGCAATTGAAAAGAGATTTCAGGGAATAGAAGCTCCAGCGAAGCTCAAGCTTGCCGTAAGTGGTTGTTCGAGGAACTGTGCAGAAGCCACTGTCAAAGACATTGGGGTTGTAGCTATTGGAACAGGCTGGGAAATTTATATTGGAGGAGCTGCTGGGTCAAGGGTTAGAGCTGGAGATCTTCTCACAATCGCTAAGGATCATGAGGAAGCGCTTTTATGTATTGGTCGGTTCATTCAATACTATCGAGAAAACGCAAAATATGCAGAAAGGAGCTATAGTTTTGTTGAACGACTGGGAATCGAAGCAATAAGAACTGCAATACTCTCAGCTCCTGAAGCCGAAAAAAACAGGTTGGACAGAGAAATAGAACAGGCGATAGCAGCCTACGAGGATCCTTGGAAAGCTGCGCAACAGGAAGAATTTCCTTATCAATTTGCTTCTGAAACAAGCTGTCCCAATCCCATTTCCTAAAATCCTAAAAGGAGAACGAATAATGAATGGCAATATGCTGGATAATGAGAGGGTCTATCAAGTGTGTCACCTCAACGAACTGGTCAGTGGCATAGGTAGATGCTTTCGAATTGGAAAGATAAAAATTGCCCTCTTTAAAACCCGTTCGGGAAAAATATGGGCAGTTGAAGGCAAATGCCCACATCAAGGAGGGCCAATTGCTGAAGCTCTCTATGATGAAAAGACCTTCATTTGTCCACTACATGCTTACCCTTTTTCTTTTGAAACGGGCAACTGCACAATCTCTGAAAAGTTTCGAATTAAAGTGTATCCTGCCTTTGTAAAAAACCAGCAGATTTTTATAAAAATCCCCATGGCTTCAAACAACGATAGCCTTACGTAATATCTCTCATGAAAAAGCCCTTTTTTTCCAATATCTTTGTCAATAAACAAAGCCTTTTGACCCTTTGTTCTTCATTTTTCTATTTCGACATCAGTTTTGCCATATGGGTAATTCTAGGGGCCGTGGGGACCTTTATAGCAGATGAATTAAAGCTGACACCGGTTGAAAAAGGGATTATGGTGGCTTTACCTATTCTTTCAGGGAGCAGTTTACGAATTGCCTTGGGAATAGCTGAATCAGGCTTTGGAGGGAAAAAAACGGCTCTTATTGCCATGGGAGTTTCGTTTATCCCTCTCGTCTGGGGTTTTGCATTTGCCCATACTCTTAAAGAAATATATTTCATTGGTATCCTTCTTGGAGTTGCTGGAGCAAGTTTTGCTGTCGCCATTCCAATGGCAAGTAGGTGGTTTTTGCCGCAGCATCAAGGACTTGTTTTAGGACTGACTGGAAGCGGAAATAGCGGCACGCTTCTTAGTACACTTTTCGGTCCTATGATTGCACACAGATACGGGTGGCATTCGGTTTTCGGCTTTTTCTTCCTGCTCCTATTCATTGTTTTCCTTTTCGTGTTTTTTTTTGCTGAAGATGCTCCTCGGCCCCAGAATGAAAGAATTACTGGGGAAAGTATCATTCGAGTGCTCTGTCAGAAAAAGACATGGCTTTTTTCCCTTTTGTATAGCCTTAATTTTGGTGGTTTTATAGGCTTTTCAAGCTATCTGGGGTTCTTTCTTGTCGATGAGTATGGAGTAGAGAAAGTGAAGGCGGGAGGGCTTCAAACCTTGCTCATTGCCTCTGGAAGCCTTTTAAGGCCTTTAGGTGGAGCAATAGCCGACAAATTGGGCGGAATAAAGGTATTGTTTCTTTTAATTAGCTTAGGCAGCTTTTTTGCTTTTCTTCCCTCCTTTTACTTTCCTCTGCTTTTAGAATTAACTCCAATATTTTTTATGATGGGATGTCTTGGCTTAGCCAATGGGGCCATATTTCAATTGGTGGGCACGCAAACTGCCTCCCATATTGGCTTAACGACAGGAATTGTAGGAGCTGCAGGAGGCATTGGCGGTTTTCTCTTACCTATTTTTCTTGGAAAAATCAAAGAGTCTTTTGGTTCTTGCTCTTTTGGTTTCATACTCTTTTCGCTCTTTTTTTTAATTTGCGGAATCCTCTCTATTGTCTTGCTGTCAGAAGTCAAAAGACCTTTCCCTCCAAATCCTTTTTTGGAAAGTCCGTATAAAAGCAAGAAATTCCCTTTCTTCCCTTTTTTAACTTTTGGATCCAAAGAGGAAGGGGAAATAGAAAAAAGAAAAAAATGAACCAGAGGCAGATTGTATTTTATCTGACTCCCCTTTTTTTAATCACTTCTCTTTATCCTGATAACGGAATGGGTTCCACAGCCGATGCTGTGGCAGAGGATGCTTTAGCCGTTCCACCAATAAAAGTCAAAGGGCAAGTGCCAATAGAACCAAAGGAAAAGTCTTCCTTTTTTCTTTCACCTTCGAAAGGCTTTGGACCAATGGATATTTTAGATGCACCTCGCACTGTTTTTACAATAGACAAAACACTGATTCAGGCGCTAGGGATGGGATTGCAGCCTTTTTTAGATCCTCTGAGCATGGCCTTTTATATCCCTTCTGCTTATTCATCGGTAAACTACGGTCTAGGGATAGCTCCCTTCTCAAGAGGCTATCCTTCTATTCCCTATATTAATGGCATTGAAATGAACATCCAAAACGGTGCCTTCCAAGGAATTCCTATGAACTGGAATATGATTGAATCGTTAGATTTTATCGAAGGTCCCTCACAAGCAGTCTTTGGAGCCACCCAAACAAGCTCTGGAGTGACCAACTATCTAACAAAACAACCCTATTTTGATTCTTTTCGTGGAACAGCTCAATGGACTACTGGGATGTACGAAAAATATATGTGGCTCATAGACTTTGGAGGACCAATCTCTCCAAATATTGCTTATAGAATCAGTTATCAAGGCATGGAAAATGGAAATTATTATCAATATGTTCACAATGATCAACAAAATCTCTATTTTAATGTAGGAATTCACTCTCCAGAGAACTATCAAGTCGATTTTCTCGGCGATTTCGGAACCTATGACTATACTCCACTTTTTATGTGGATGAATAGGCCAACGGAAAACTTAATTGAAAATGGTCTCTATTCTTCTGGATCTCTTCCGCCTTCCTTAATCAATGTAGGACAAATAAATAATCCTCCCTATTCCCTCTATGCCGGTCCTCTTCTTCCAATCAGTCGTAGGCTCCTCCTTCAAAATCCTGAAGGTGGGGCGCGGGCTATGCTAGGAATGCTACAGTTGATTCAGAAATTCTCAATTAATGATCGGTTAACGATTTTAGACAATACCTTGGTGTGGTATAATCGGGAACAACTCCTGCAACCACCTGTTTATTATTGTCTTTCGAGTAGGGGAGATTATGAAATTGGGCACCGAACGGAGTGTGTTGCCAATATTGAATTTTCAGAAGCTAATTCAACTTTTTCATTCACTGATCTGATGGATAGTGGCATTGAATGGCATATCCAAAGAAATCTCGATTATGTAGCCACCTCTTTCTTTGGGGCAAATAGTTGGGATATGGTTTCAAGCTTCCCTACTAGTTGGAATATGATTTCTTCTTCTTTTTTCCAAAAGAATATTATGAATCCCCATGCAAAATTTGGGGGGCTTTGGCCAATTCCTGGAGCCCCAAATGGCTATTTTTTTAATCCTTTAAATGGTTCTGGAGGATCTACAAATAGTTTTTTTTGCTCTATAGCTCCTTTTATACAGCAAACAATAAGCTTAAACCAATCTTGGAGACTTTCTCTAGGGCTAAGAGATACCAACTACTTTGTACAGGCTCAAACTCCTCCTGGAACTCCTCCAATGCTTTTTAAGGGATTAAAAACAACACAATCCCTCCCCCTCTTCTCAATCAGTCCTAGTTACATGCCATTTGAGTGGATGAACATTTATTTTACATACATCCTTGAATATACTACTGATGCAGCAGTCCTTGGCGGGTACTCTCCTCTTTTTAATTCCCAATCCTTCCATCAATGTGACGAGCTCTATGAAGCTGGCATAAAATTAAACATTCTAAACAAGCGGTTGTTTATTGATGGCACAATTTTTTCCCAAGACCTTTGGATCGATAATGTAGGATTGACACCTACAAAGACAGCAGTGAGTGGTTTTGAATTGGACTTTTCTTATAAACCTCACCAATCATTACTCTGCCGGCTAGGCTATGCATACCAATATGGGATTGAAGACTGGACAAAGGTCGGTCATGGGCCCTTAGAAACTCAGACTTACTCTACCAGTGAGGCACTACTATTTTCTTTACCTCTGAACAACAATGCTTTTTTCCCTGCTGGCGTTTATCCATTTATCGGCTGGCCAACAAATGTTATAGATGGCATGATCAATTATACTTCCTCTTCAGGATTAGGATTTGCGGTTGGGTTTAGTTGGTTTAGTAGACAATTTCTTGGGTATAACTATGCTGATTCCATTCCTCCTGAATTTATTATTAGAACACGGCTTTTTTACTCCCTACCTCACTGGCAATTTTCCCTTTACCTTTTCAACACAACAGATAATAAATACTGGTTACCTTTTGGGGTAGGAATTCAAGCGGCAAGAATTTTTGATTACGCTAATATTGTTCCAGGAATGCCTTTTTGGATTCAAGGAACCTTAAGTTATTTATTTTAGATTCTTAATTTCAGAAAAATATCCTTTTACTTTTTACGAGGACTCCCCTGGTATGAAGCTTTCCAATGCAATCAAGAACATTAAAGAACATCTTGAAGAAAATAAATTTATTTTATATAGCTTCATTTACAAAAATTGTAAATTATTTTTCTTTTTATGACTCAAGAGCAAATAAAACTAATTCAAAAAAGTTGGCTCTATGTGATAGACAAGGCTGATGAAGCAGGACGACTTTTTTACAAAAGGCTCTTTGAGGTAGAACCTAATGTACGATCTCTTTTTAGAGAGAATATTGAAAAACAAGGTAGAAAACTAATAGATGTCTTAAATTGGATAGTTTTAAACCTTCAAGATATCGATACGGCTTTGGATGCTGCAAAAGAATTAGCCCGTCGGCATGTTAAGTATGGGGTGGAAGTGGAACATTATCCGTTGATTGGTCACACTCTTATTTGGACGCTTGGAAAAATCATAGGGAAAGAATGGACAAAAGAATTGGAACAAACCTGGATAAAGGCTTACGAAGCGCTGGCCCAGGTTATGATTGAGGAGCATAAAAAAAGCCAATCTTTCGAATATCTCGTACGGTATCTGGAACAAGAGCTTTCTCAAATAATATCTGATCTTTTTGCAGCGAACCCAGATATTCTTGGTATCGTCATCTCTACAAATAAGGGAGCTACGGTCAGCCGATGCAGTTTCTCAAACTATTCAAACATTATTGCTTCCGTAGTCAGTTCCACTATTGGACATGCCAAAAGGCTATGTGAATTAGCAGGAGCAGGAAATATATTGGAAACAAAGATCACGGGAAGTCAGGTGCAACTTTACATTTGCATGGCTGACCCCCATTCGGCCATTGGGATCCTTTATCCTACCCATGCTTACGAAGGCATGATCACTCTTTTGCTTCGAAAGGCAGCAGAAAAAATCAAAACCCTTTTGCTCACTTTCCCTTAACAAAGATAACAACTTCAAACTTAAAAAATCCATAAATAAATAGATCCCTAAAATCAATGGAAAGAACGCTTGAGCCTGAACTAATGCTTGATCCTCATCAAGCTTTAGCCTATGCTTCGGCTGACTTTTCCACTGCTCATCAGGCAGTTATCGATCGATTTGCCGCCATTTTTTCTGCATTTAATGAAGGATTAGTTCTCGACATGGGCTGTGGGACAGCTGACATTTCCATTCGCTTTGCCAAAAGATTTCCAAAGGCAAAAATTATCGGTGTCGATGGCTCCTCTTCAATGCTCTCTATTGGGAGAAAAAGAATCGAAGAATACCATCTTTCCCATTCCATTCAACTTTTTGAGGGGGTAATTCCAAATTGGTCCTATCCAGCTCCTTTTGATGTTCTGCTTAGCAATAGCTTATTACATCATTTGCCAAGGTTAACAATAGCATGGCAAGCAATCAAAAAGTATGCTAAAAAAGGAACTTTTATTTTTTTCGTGGATCTTATCCGACCTGAATCAATAGAAAAAGCCAGGCTGTTGACTGAAAGCTATGTTCAAAATGCCCCCTTTCTTTTAAAAAGAGACTTTTTTAATTCCCTACTTGCTTCCTTTACAATTGAGGAGATACGTCGAGAAATCCAATCTAAAAATCTCTCCTTTACTGTGGAACAAATCTCTGATTTCCATTTTATGATTCATGGAATCTTTAATGGATAAAAAGTTCCAATCCTTGTTCAATAAGCAGTATATCGAATCACTTTCAATTCCACAGGAACAATGCCCGAATGGATCATTTCTAGCTTTTCAGCGGCAGGCTTTGACAAATCAATAATTCTGTTTTTGATGAATGGTCCCCGATCATCAATACAAACAATGACTGTACGATTATTTTTTAAATTGTGAACTTCAACATAGGTTCCAAAAGGCAAAGTCTTGTGCGCAGCTGTAAACTTATGTTCTTTTACAAATTTTCTTCCCACATGACCAGGCTCCGCATACCAAGAAGCCAGTCCTCTTAGCCTAACCTCCGTTGGCATATAGGAAAAAGCTTTTTTATGAAAAGGAAAAAGAGAAAAGAGGAAAAATAAAAAAAACATAATATTTTAATCACTTTTAAATAATTTTTATTTAAAACTTATTCTTCTAAAAAAAATAAAGATAGATGTCAACAATTTTACTTAAAATTTTAAAAGAATGCATATTATTAATATTAATTATGTTGTGGTTAATACGTTTTAATCAGAAGATAGAAAATTAAAAAATATAAGATTCCCCTTTTTATAAAAAAAATATGTAAAATTATTATCTCTTTGTAAATCAATATTATACAAATATCATTTAATCTTTTTTCTTATGATATGAAGCTTGAAAAATGGAAACGTTTTCTTTTAGAAAATAAGATTTTCTTCTATTTGCTGAGACATTACCAAGAAATTATTTGATGAAACAAAGAATTTTGATATTGTGATGACATGCATCCACTACCCCACCACTATAAAGTTGTTTCTTCAGGAGGTCCTTTTGGAAATCTTATTGCAAAAGGTATAGATGAGGATTTGCCGCCCATTGAAATCAACGCTCCAGTACAATATGGAGGACCTAAGAACACATGGTCACCAGAAACCCTTTTGCCTGCCTCATTATCCAGCTGTTTGATTTTAACATTCGATTCTGTTGCTGAAGCTAATCATTTTCATTGGCATAAAATTGAATGTCAAGCTGATGGAACACTCGATCGAAAAGATGGGGCAAGGTATTTTGTCCATTTTTCCCTGAAAACCAAACTTTTTGTCCCTCCAGGCACAGATAAAGAAAAAGCTCGTAGGTTATTGCGTAAAGCAGAAGAAAATTGCTTGATTACTCAATCTTTAAAAGGATCTGTAGAATTAGAATCAGAAATTATAGAAAGTCAATAATGTTATTTTCTTTACGTTAGATAAAAAGAAAAACTTATAAATAATTAAAAAAGAAGCCCTTTCTGGGCTACAGAAAAAAAGATGTATCTCTTTTAATGGGAGCAACCACATCCTCCTCCACACCCACAACTTGAGGATGGATGAGAAGAGGAAGAAACCGAGGATTTTTTAGCGGAGGTAAGTACCCCTAATCCTCCAGAAATTATCCGTTGAATAGGTTCGCCTGTTTCTGGATGATGGGTTAATGGTTTATCCGCAATACTCTGTTCAATTTCGTATCGTTTTATTTCTTCTCCTTCTTTTGTAGGAATAGTCTCATAAACGTATGTGATCATTTTCCCTCCATATTACTTTTTCTAATATAGATTTAAGAAACTATATATCATTTTTCAAAAGTTGCAACACTTGCTTGGGATCTGGAATAGCATTCATCGTTCCTAAGCGGCAACAGGCTAAAGAGCCAGAAATCACAGAAGCTTTCAGAGCTTCTTCTATGGATTTTCCCATTTCCATCCAAGCACTGAATGTTCCTAAAAAAGCATCTCCAGCACCAGAACTATCAATAACCTGTACTTTAGGGCTTGGGAAATGAACAAAGGAACTATTTTTCATAGACAGAAATGCACCTAATTCTCCTGCTGTTACAACCAAGGCAGTGATTCCATAGCGAAAAAGATGGGCTTTAGCTTCTTCCATTGCTTCCAAAAACGAAGAAATCTTAGTCAATTGACAATATTCCTTCTCATTTAGCACAAGCAAATCAGTTAAAGATAAGAGAACTTCCAGTCCTTCGAAAGAGGGAGAAAGATTCAAAATAGTTGTCGCTCCCTTTCTTTTCGCATAGGAAAACGCCGATTCGACGGACTTCACAGGAATTTCTAACTGAGCTAATACATAGTCGGTCTGTTTTAAAGAAACCAAGTTTGGGAGGATCTGTCCAGCAAGGAGATCAGCATTAGCTCCTGGAACAACAGTGATCCGGTTTTTGCCTCTTTTGTCTATTTCTATCCACGCCATGCCAGTAGGATGCTTGTCAGATGCTATAATAGAGGAAGTATCCACTCCATATTGCTGGAGTGTCTGAAATGCTTGCTTGCCGAAAGTATCACTTCCGACAGAGGCTATAAGCTTTGGCTTGATCTTCCATACAGCTGCTCCAACCGCTTGATTTGCTCCTTTTCCCCCAATAGAAATATGTGACTCCAGAGCTAGGACAGTTTCGCCTTCTTTAGGGAACCTTTCTACTTTGACTGTCACATCGATATTACAACTTCCTATGATCCAGAGCATATGACCCTTTCCTATTGCTCAAAAAGGATGATTTCTATATTGGTGCTTTTTTTCATCACATCCCTTCAAAAGAATAGGTATTTCTCCCACGGCCTCTCTATAAAAAGCTTACTTATTGAAAGGAAGGAAGGTAAGTTGAACTTTTCTTGTCCTAGGACCATCAAATTCACAAAGAAAAATCCCCTGCCATCTCCCCAGTCTTAACCGTCCCTCCTTTACATTACAATGTACTGAGTTCCCTAAAAGAGCTGTTTTAATATGAGCTGCAGCATTGCCTTCAGTATGGCAGTAGGAAGGATCATGCCATGGGACGATCCGGTCTAGAACATAAAGAATATCTTTTATGACATCGGGATCTGCATCCTCCTGAATTGTTATCCCGGCTGTTGTATGAGGAATGAAAATGTGCAAAAGACCATCATACCAACCCCGATGTTGGATTTCTTCTTCAATCTTATCTGTTAAACTTAGAAATTGTGAATGTTTAGCACTTCTTATTTCTAATTCACAAAAATAGTTTGATTCTTGAGTATCCATAAATTTTTGTCTTCCACCGCTTTTCTTGCCTGATTTATGGCATAATTATTGCTTTTTAAAAGTTACGATTGACTTAAATTTCTCTCTTTTACTTTTATGGATTCTTTGCTAAAAATAGAGGCGATCGTCAAACCTTTTAAACTAGGGGAAATAAGAAAAAGTTTATTCAAAGAAGAGATCTTTTCTATTACAATTTATAAAGTTAAAGGTTTAGAGGAAGAAGAAAATAAAATCGAAAAATATAGAGGAGACGAATATTTTCCAGTATTAAAAACACTCTATAAACTAGAGATTGTTGTCCCCAAAACCAAGCTACAAACGATCCTTATGGCACTCAATAACATTATAAACATCGACAAAAACACAGGTGGCAAAATAACCGTTACTCCTATCTCCAGGGTTTATCTGATCGTTACCCCTAGCTCCTTGGCAAAGAAAAATATTTCACAGCTATCCCAAAGCTCTATTCTATTTTAAAATAGAGAGAAATTCCTTGAAAAAGGCTCCTTCAGCTTTTTCAATCATTTCCCATGCTATCGCTTCAACTGAAGTAATCAAAACTCTATCCTGCCTCATTTCTTCTATCCCCAACTGATGGTCAATTTGATTTCTTGAACCGATAGCATCTCCTAACACGTAAGGGGTCTTATCTCTCATTCTCAGATCGTACACTGTTTGGCGTACGCAGATATGAGTTTCAATTCCACATACAAGAATATTTTTGGGAATATCAGCAGGCAAAATGGGGCTTGCCGAAAACGTATTTTTTGAAAGCCGAGGAACATCTCCAGCTACTTCAAGAATCTCCTTGCAAGTTGTCCCTAATTTTTCAGGCACCTGCTCGGAGATATAAAGAGGTAATGAAAATAATTTCGCTAATTTGACAATCTGTACAGCTTTCTGCACAACCCTTTCCCGATTCTCAATCACAGACAAAAGCTTATCCTGAAGATCGATCAAGAGAAGAGCTGTTTTTTTTGTTTCAATCCGCCAGTTCATCCTTTTTATTTATTTTATTCCCAACCTTTTAACAACCCCTTTTTAAATCGACCCTTCTTCCAGGGCAACCAGGTCCTGGTAGCTTTCTCGTTTTCTAATTAATTTTACTTCCTTACCTGAAACCATCACCTCTGCAGGTTTGAGTCTAGAATTATAATTAGAAGCCATGGAAAACCCATAGGCACCAGTACTGAAGATAGCAAGATAATCTCCGGCCTGCACTTTGGATAAAGGTCTATCGATTGCAAAACAATCAGAAGATTCGCAGACCGGACCCACAACATCGACAACTTCCATCATCGGATCCACCTGTTCTCTTAATGGAATAATTTGATGATACGCTTCGTAAAAAGCAGGCCTGACAAGATCATTCATTGCCGCATCAACAATTATAAACTTTTTAGAACCCCCTTTTTTAACATAAAGAACTTGGCTGACCAATATGCCTGCATTTCCAACAAGAACTCTTCCGGGTTCAACCAAGAGTCTCATGCCAATCGGTTTGACCAAAGGAAGGATCGATGCAACATATCGATCCAGCGTCAAAGATTCATTTCTTTCTTTCCACCAATCTTCTCTGCCACTTTCTATTGCTTGTTCATATACTATTCCAATACCTCCCCCAATATCTAAAAACTCCACTCTATATTTTTGCCTTGCCTTTTCAACAAGAGGAAGGACTTTTTGTATCGCCTGCAAAAAAGGACCTACCTGTTGTATTTGCGAACCGATATGGATTTGAATGCCTTTAAGCAGAACCCCATCAAGCTTGGAGCATTTTTCAAAAAGGTCCGACACTTGAGAAAGAGCAATTCCAAATTTATTTACGTCACTGCCCGTAGTAATTTTTGCATGGGTTGCAGCTTGCACGTCAGGGTTAATTCGAAAGGCTACAGGAGCCTGTATTGATAGTTTCTTTGCAATTGCATCAATCGTTAAAAGCTCTTCTTCACTTTCTACAATAAAACTGTAAATACCTACACGCAGAGCTTCTTCAATTTCAGATCGAGTTTTTCCAACCCCAGCAAAGGTACACTTTTTCGGGTCACCTCCGGCACGAAGAACCCTATAGAGCTCTCCCCCACTTACAAGATCAAAGCCGCTTCCCAGGTTAGCAAGCAATTTTAGTATCCAAAGATTAGAATTGGCTTTGACAGCATAACAAATTAAATGATCAAGAGGTTCCAATAGCTTTTCAAATCTAGTATAATGATCAATAATTGTTTGAGCAGAATAGACATAAAGCGGAGTTCCAAACTCTTTGACAAGACTTAAAACTGGAACATCTTCTACATACAACTCAGAATCTCTATAATAAAAATGATGCATATTTTTTTTATAAAAACTATAGAAACATCGTTTTAGGAAAATAAAAATAGGAGCAAACAATTACCAATTTAAAACAGCCCCTGATTGATATTCCGTTACTCGAGTCTCAAAGAAATTTTTCTCTTTCACTAGATCCATTACTTCGCTCATCCACGGAAAGGGATTTTTAGAGCCATATTTAGCTTTAAACCCAATTCTTTCTAGTCTTCTATCTGCGATATATTCGACATAATCTTTAAAGAGCGCACTATTAAGTCCTAAAATTCCCCGTGGTAAACAATCTTTCGCGTAGGCATATTCAAGCAAAACGGCTTGATCGATCATCGCTTCGATCTCTTTCTGAAAATCAACTGTCCATATTTCAGGGTTTTCCTCTTTTATTCCATTGATTAGATCGATGCCAAAATTAAGATGAATGGTTTCATCCCTCAAGATATATTGAAATTGTTCCCCAATCCCCGTCATTTTGTTTTGTCTATGAAAAGATAAAATCATGACAAAACCACTATAAAAAAAGATTCCTTCCATAATAACGTAAAAACCGACAAGATTTTTTACAAATTTTTGGATATTTTCCACACTTTCAGTGTTAAAATCGCTCCGAAGAATATCTTCGGTAAGAGCCATCTCAAATTGGTCTTTATTTGAAATGGAGTTAACCTCATGATACATGTTAAACACTTCTCTTTCATCGAGCCCAAGAGATTCGACAATATAGAGAAAAGCATGGGTATGGACAGCCTCCTCGTAAGCCTGTCTTAAAAGATATTGTCTTGCTTCAGCATTGGTAACGAACTTGAAGATCGCTAGGACGATATTATTGCCAACAAGACTTTCCCCAGTAGCAAAAAATCCCAAATTTCTCATAATGACAAGCCTTTCCTCATCGGAAAGCCTATTGGATTTCCAAAGTTCCACATCCCTTTGCATAGGGACCTCCGAAGGAAGCCAATTGTTCGCACATCCATTCAGATAGTGTTCCCATGCCCACTTGTACTTTAAGGGCATTAGCTGGTTCACATCTACAGCCTTACAATTAATCAATCTTTTTTCCTGTACATTGATTCTTTTGGTAAGATCATAAGGTTGACCACCGCCACCTACACAACAGCTCATAATGTTCCTCCAATATCTATTTTTCAAATTGGCTATGCATGCTCACTGACAGCTTTCGCATTCCGAATCAAGAGCACATGCGTTTTTTTCTTTATTTTCTCTTTCTACTTTAATGTTTGAGGAAGGACTCCTACTTTTCATCCATCGTGGCTGAATGCCTCGAACATTTATATCTAGAGTCGACTTTTCAACAGTTGTTGCTGCCCTTGATCTTAGATAATAGGTTGTTTTTAAACCCTTTTTCCAGCACATGATATACATTTGAGAGATTTTCCAGCCGTTTGGTTCATCAATATAAAGGTTTAGGGATTGTCCCATATCGATCCATTTCTGTCTACGGCTAGCGCATTCGATAAGCCATGAAGGATCAATTTCAAAAGCAGTGGCATATAGCTCCTTAAGGGATTCGGGTATTCTCTCGATGTGTTTGACCGATCCATCGTAATACTTTAAATCATCGACCATTTCCTGATCCCAAAGTTGCAGTTTTTTTAGGTCTTCAACCAAGTAAGGATTGATACTAATAAAATCCCCAGAAAGATTTGATTTGACATAGAGATTTTTGTAACTTGGCTCTATCGACTGAGAAACTCCCGTAATATTGGATATTGTTGCTGTGGGGGCTATAGCTAACAGACAGCTATTTCTTAGTCCATGCTCTTTAATTTTCTTCCTCACAAAATCCCAATCTTTTGTTCTGCTTTTGTCTACCTCTACAAATCCTCCTCTTTCCTGTTCCAACAATTCAATAGTATCGATGGGTAATAATCCTCTGTCCCATTTCGAACCACGAAAAGAAGGATACGCTCCCCGCTCCTTTGCTAGATTGCATGAAGATAGAATAGCATAATAGGAAATCATCTCCATAAGCCGATCTGAAAGTTCTACAGCCTGAACACTAGCATAAGGAACTTTTTTCCTATGGAGCAGGTCTTGAAATCCCATAATGCCAAGACCTACCGGTCTGTGTTTTAAATTAGAATTTCTGGCTTCGGGGATTGGATAAAAATTGATATCAATCACGTTATCTAGCATTCGGACAGCGATATTGATTGTGTTTTCGAGCTTTTTTTCATCTATATTATCCGACTCGTCCAAGTGAGCTAGAAGATTCACTGATCCTAAATTACAAACAGCAACTTCTTCGGCACTAGTGTTCAAAAGAATTTCAGTGCAAAGATTAGAACTATTGATAACCCCCACATGATCTTGAGGAGACCGAATGTTAGAGGGATCTTTAAAGGTAATCCAAGGATGGCCTGTTTCAAAAAGAAGGGTAAGCATTTTTCTCCAAAGGGTCATGGCTGAAACCCTTTTGAATAGTTTAATTTCCCCTTTATCTGCCATTTGTTCGTATTCGAGATATCTTTTCTCAAAAGCCTTTCCATAGAGATGATGCAGATCAGGCACATCACTGGGGCTGAAAAGCGTCCAACTGCCGTTTTCTAGGACCCTTTTCATAAAAAGATCTGGGATCCAATTTGCGGTGTTCATATCATGGGTACGCCGTCTCTCATCTCCTGTATTTTTTCGAAGCTCTAAAAAATCTTCTATATCCAAATGCCAGGTTTCCAAATAAGCGCACAAAGCCCCTTTTCTTTTGCCGCCTTGGTTTACAGCAACAGCCGTATCATTAGCCACTTTTAAGAAAGGGATTACCCCTTGACTTTTCCCATTTGTGCCACGAATCAATGAACCAGTCGCCCTCACATTGGTCCAATCATTGCCTAACCCTCCAGCCCATTTAGAAAGCTTAGCATTATCAGAAATAACCTTGAAGATGCTTTCCAGATCATCCTCTACAGTCAACAAATAACAAGAACTTAGCTGCGGATGCACGGTTCCAGAATTAAAGAGGGTAGGAGTAGAGGACATGAAAAGAAAGCTTGAGAGAGTGTCATAAAAAGTAATCGCCCAAGACTCTTTATCTGACTTTTCGTTCAATGCTAGGCCCATTGCTACCCGCATCCAGAAATATTGAGGTGTTTCAAATCTCCTTTCTTCATGATGGAGCAAATATCTGTCGTAAAGGGTCTGCAAGCCTAAGTAGGTAAATTGTTTGTCTCTTTCCAACTTGAGAGCTTGAGCCAGTCTTTCAAGATCAAATTCAAGCAATTGTGGAGACAATCGCCCGATCTTTACCCCGTATTGCACATAATTAGGAAAATAAGCCCTATGGTAGGCCGCTGTCTCATGGATACTAGGAACGATTAAAAGAGCTTCCTGATAGATTTTACTCAACATCAGTCGCGCAGCCACATAAGTATAAGCAGGTTCTTTTTCTACCCATGTCCTTGCCGTAAGAATCATAGCTTGCAGGATTTCTTCTTCTTTTATGTTGTCGTAAAGACCTCGAACCGTCTCTTCAGCAAGATCCCTCCACAAACAGCGATCTTCAAGACCCCTGCAAGCCTCCATAAGCATTCGATGTATCCATGCCAAATCCAATGGAACAGTATTCCCACGTCTATCGATCATGTGGATCGATGCCCCTTCTCTATTCTGTATAGTTCTAGCCTTGCCTCGCTCTGCCCTATAGAGGATATAACGCTTGGCTACGGTATGGTGTCCCAGCTCCATAAGCGTCAGTTCAACAAGGTCCTGTATTCGTTCTACTTCAAGCCTTTCTCCTCGATTGGCTAGTGCTGCTGATTTTATCGCCACTCGGTTGGTAATCTCTTCGATAGCTAAAAGATCTTCTTTGGAAAGATTATCCCCTGCACTTTTCTTTCTTTCCGCCCGAAACGCTTTTTCAACAGCAGCATAGATTCGACCAATATCAAAAGGGACCACTCGACCATCTCTTTTGACTATTGACAAATTAGAAAGACCGTAATCAAAACCAGAAAAAAAAAGCTGTTGGTGATCCATCATCGCCCTCCTAATATTGAAATTGGGAAAAATACTATATCAAACTTAATTGTTTGCATTTATTTCTTCCAAACACAATAAACGCTATATAATGTATATATATTTTTTAAAAATACTATTTGTTGTGTAGTATAAAAAAAGAAAAAAAACAAGGATCAAATTTTTAGGTCATCTCATTTAAGAATCTTGACATGGATTTTGCTTATTAGTTTTCGATGCAAAATCCTTCTTCTGTTGTCATTATAGATCGAAGTCATCCCAGAATGGAAGCATTTATTTTTTTGGGGATCTTGGCTGCCATTCTATTAATAGCCATGGGCATTGCTTTTACACATAAACAAAGCCCGGCCGCAGCCGCGCAAGCTACTTCTCCACCTCCAACATTGGAACAACGTGTTGCAGATCTCGAAGCATATATCACCAATTCTGGCCCGTCTGGAAGCAAGATTGCGGGAAGTTCAGGACCAAGACACAATGCCTGGCTTCTGATTTCTACCGCGCTGGCCCTCTTTATGACCCTTCCCGGTCTGGCTCTTTTTTATGGAGGACTAGTACGATCAAAAAACATTCTTTCAGTGCTTGCTCAATGCTTGGGTATTACAGGGCTTGTAACTGTGCTTTGGTGGGCAATAGGGTATAGAGGACTACATTGGTATGAAGCTTTCTAATACATTAAAAAAAATTAAAAAAGTCTTGAAGAAAATGAAGTTTTTTTTATAAATCTCTCACAAAAATTATGAATTATTTTGCTTTCTATGACTCAAGAACGAATAAAACTAATCCAAAAAAGTTGGCTCTATGTAATGGACAAGGCTGATGAAGCCGGACGCCTTTTTTACAAAAGGCTTTTTGAAGTAGAACCTAATGTACGATCTCTTTTTAAAGAGAATATTGAAAAACAAGGTAAAAAATTAATAGATGTCATAAATTGGATCGTTTTAAACCTTCAAGATATCGATACGGTTTTTGGTGGTGCAAAAGAATTAGCCCGTCGGCATGTTAGGTATGGTGTGCAAGTGGAACATTATCCGTTGGTTGGTCACACTCTTATTTGGACACTTGGAAATATCATTGGGAAAGAATGGACAAAAGAATTGGAACAAGCCTGGACAGAGGCTTATGAAGCCCTGTCCCAGGTTATGATTGAGGAGCATAAAAAAGGCCAATAAAAAAAAGCCAATCTTTCGAAGATCTCATACGGCATCTGGAACAAGAGCTTTGTTAAATAATATCTGATCTTTTTGCAGCGAACCCAGGTATTCTTGGTATCGTCATTGCTACAAATATGGAAGCTACGGTTAGCCGATGTAGTTTCTCAAACTGTTTAAACATTATTGTTTCGGTTGTCAGTTCCACTATTGAACATGCCAAAAGGCTATGTGAATTAGTAGGAGCAGGAAATATATTGGAAACAAATATCACCGGAAGTCAGGTGTAACTTTACATTTGCATGGTTGGCCTCCATTCGGCCATTAGGGTCCTTTATCCTATCCATTCTTATGAATGGCATGATCACTCTTTTGCTTTGAAAGGTGGCTGAAAAAATCACAATCCTTTTGCTTACTTTTCCTTAACAAAAAATAATAACTTCAGATTTAAAATTAAAAACTATAAACAAATATATTACTTAAATCAATGGAAAGAAAAGATCTAGGATCCAATTTACGGTGTTCATATCATGAGCACGCCATCTCTCATCTCCTGTATTTTTTTGAAGCTCTAAAAAATCTTCTATATCCAAATGCCAGGTTTCCAAATAAGCGCACAAGGCCCCTTTTCTTTTGCCGCCTTGGTTTACAGCAACAGCCGTATCATTAGCCACTTTTAAGAAAGGGATTACCCCTTGACTTTTCCCATTTGTGCCACGAATCAATGAACCAGTCGCCCTCACATTGGTCCAATCATTGCCTAACCCTCCAGCCCATTTAGAAAGCTTAGCATTATCAGAAATAACCTTGAAGATGCTTTCCAGATCATCCTCTACAGTCAACAAATAACAAGAACTTAGCTGCGGATGCACGGTTCCAGAATTAAAGAGGGTAGGAGTAGAGGACATGAAAAGAAAGCTTGAGAGAGTGTCATAAAAAGTAATCGCCCAAGACTCTTTATCTGACTTTTCGTTCAATGCTAGGCCCATTGCTACCCGCATCCAGAAATATTGAGGTGTTTCAAATCTCCTTTCTTCATGATGGAGCAAATATCTGTCGTAAAGGGTCTGCAAGCCTAAGTAGGTAAATTGTTTGTCTCTTTCCAACTTGAGAGCTTGAGCCAGTCTTTCAAGATCAAATTCAAGCAATTGTGGAGACAATCGCCCGATCTTTACCCCGTATTGCACATAATAGGAAAATAAGCCCTATGGTAGGCCGCTGTCTCATGGATACTAGGAACGATTAAAAGAGCTTCCTGATAGATTTTACTCAACATCAGTCGCGCAGCCACATAAGTATAAGCAGGTTCTTTTTCTACCCATGTCCTTGCCGTAAGAATCATAGCTTGCAGGATTTCTTCTTCTTTTATGTTGTCGTAAAGACCTCGAACCGTCTCTTCAGCAAGATCCCTCCACAAACAGCGATCTTCAAGACCCCTGCAAGCCTCCATAAGCATTCGATGTATCCATGCCAAATCCAATGGAACAGTATTCCCACGTCTATCGATCATGTGGATCGATGCCCCTTCTCTATTCTGTATAGTTCTAGCCTTGCCTCGCTCTGCCCTATAGAGGATATAACGCTTAGCTACGGTATGGTGTCCCAGCTCCATAAGCGTCAGTTCAACAAGGTCCTGTATTCGTTCTACTTCAAGCCTTTCTCCTCGATTGGCTAGTGCTGCTGATTTTATCGCCACTCGGTTGGTAATCTCTTCGATAGCTAAAAGATCTTCTCTGGAAAGATTATCCCCTGCCCTTTTCTTTCTTTCCGCCCAAAACGCTTTTTCAACGGCAGCATAGATTCGACTAATATCAAAAGGGACCACTCGACCATCTCTTTTGACGATCGACAAATTAGAAAGACCGTAATCAAACCCAGAAAAAAAAGCTGTTGGTGATCCATCATCGCCCTCCTAATATTGAAATTAGGAAAAATACTATATCAAACTTAATTGTCTGCATTTATTTCTTCCAAACACAATAAACGCTATATAATGTATATATATTTTTTAAAAATACTATTTGTTGTGTAGTATAAAAAAAGAAAAAAAACAAGGATCAATTTTTTAGGCCATCTCATTTAAGAATCTTGGCATGGATTTTGCTTATTAGTTTTCGATGAAAAATCCTTCTTCTGTTGTCATTATAGATCGAAGTCGTCCCAGAATGGAAGCATTTATTTTTTTGGGGATCTTGGCTGCCATTCTATTAATAGCCATGGGCATTGCTTTTACACATAAACAAAGCCCGGCCGCAGCCGCGCAAGCTACTTCTCCACCTCCAACATTGGAACAACGTGTTGCAGGTCTCGAAGCATATATCACCAATTCTGACCCGTCTGGAAGCAAGATTGCGGGAAGTTCAGGACCAGGACACAATGCCTGGCTTCTGACTTCTACCGCGCTGGTCCTCTTTATGACCCTTCCCGGTCTGGCTCTTTTTTATGGAGGACTAGTACGATCAAAAAACATTCTTTCAGTGCTTGCTCAATGCTTGGGTATTACAGGGCTTGTAACTGTGCTTTGGTGGGCAATAGGGTATAGTCTTGTTTTTGGAACGAATTTTTCAGGTAGTCCACTTGGTTATTTTCTTGGTGGGACAGAATATTTCTTTCTTAAGGGCGTCGACTCAGCCCCGAATACAAACTATTCCTTCTGGGTTTCACAAAATGTCTATTGCATGTTCCAAATGATGTTTGCTGTTATTACTCCTGCTTTAATCATGGGAGGCATTGCAGAACGGATGAAGTATTCAGCTGTTTTAATTTTTATAACATTATGGATGCTTTTTGTCTATTTTCCTCAAGCTCATATGGTTTGGGGAGCAAGCGGTATGATGAATGGGGTATTTAACTCAGGAGCAAAGATTCCAGCTATTGATTTTGCTGGAGGAACGGTGGTCCATATGACCTCAGGATGGTCAGCATTGATCTTGGCTCTATTGCTTGGCAAAAGAAAGGGATTTGGAACAGAACCTATAATTCCTAATAACATGACTTACTGTATGGTTGGAGCAGCCATTCTTTGGATTGGATGGTATGGATTTAATGCTGGTAGTGCAGTGGCAGCGGATGGAATTGCTGCTAACGCTTTCATGACTACAACACTGGCCACGGCGGTAGCTTCTCTTACTTGGCCCATGCTTGAATATACTCTAAAGGGAACTCCAACAGTTCTTGGGTTTTCCACAGGAGCGGTAGCTGGTCTGGTGGCTATCACTCCTGCCTGCGGTTTTGTTAATAGCACAGGAGCAGTGATAATCGGACTGGCAGCAGGGATTATTCCTTATTTTGCCTGCTCAGTTATTAAGCCACTTTTAAAATACGATGACGCTCTCGATGCTTTCGGAGTTCATGGAGTAGGAGGTATGCTTGGAGCGTTTTTAACGGGAGTCTTTGTCGATCCTGCAGTCAATGCCAATTTGTTAAGTGAGGCGGTGGCAAAGAAAAATGGTCTAGCAGCAAGTGTCACTAGTGGCACTTTGTGGATAGCTCAGTTAAAAGCTATATTGATCACAATTGTTGTTGCTACCCTGGCTTCAGTTATCATTGGTTTTGTTGTAAAAGCTCTTGTTGGATTACGAGTTGATGAAGAAGTAGAAACTCAAGGGCTTGATATTTCTGAGCACGGGGAACAAGGCTATTCAATCTAATATATTACCTACCTCCTCTTTGTAAAAGTTAAAAGGGCTTCATGCATTCCCAATGAAGCCCTTTTTTGTGCTCTTTTCACTCGGCATGCTTTCAGCATGTATGACAACCGATGTCAAAAAGCAATTAACATGAAAGCCGAATAATTTTCCACTAGAGAGCTTAATAACGTAGTCTCCTTGTTTTTTGGTCTATTATATGAAAACCAAACTAGCCCAAGATTAAGAAGATAAGAAATCTTTCAATTCGTTTACTTTTGTGCCATCTGCAATTGATCCTCTTTTTCCATTTTCTGTAGAGAGCATGTTGCTTCGTTGAGTCCTGAATATAGGTTTACATCGCTAATGCGTTTTTAGAATATTATGAATTTTGATCCAATCCTTCAAATCTCTTTAGAGATTTGAAGGATTGGTAAAAACAAAAATAAACGCTTAGAAAGCTAGGTTATCTCAGGCAATTGAAAAAAAATGATTGCCAAAAAGTAATCGAATAGGCTAATTCTTTCTTGTAATTTACAATATGCAATCTTTAACAAGAAAGGAACGGTATGCCTAGATATGTTATTGAAAGAGAGATTTCTGGAGCAGGAAACTTATCAAATGAAGAACTTGCCAAAATATCCGCCAAATCCTGTTCGATTTTAGATAAAATGGGTCCACAAATTCAATGGATAGAAAGTTACGTTACTGGAGATAAAATCTATTGTATCTATATCGCTCCAGATGAAAAAACCATTCGAGAACATGCAGCTCAAGGAGGATTTCCAGCCAATCGAATTGCAGAGATTAAAAACATTATATCCCCCTTTACGGCTCAAAATAAATAACATCCGTTACCTTAATGTCAGCTGCGTTACTTGATCAATGCCCTTATTTTTTAAAACAATATAAGGGCATTTTTTCCCCATTCTATTATTAGTAAAATCTTTTTGGGTATTTGAAAAAGATTTCTTCTTATCGAAGGACATTTCGGCAAGCTCTCTTACCTTGACTTTTCCTTCTGGAACTACCACCTTTTCTGCCCCCATAATTGGAAGGATTGTGAGCCGATACCCTTTTGTCGTAAGCATTATATCCGCTCTTGCAGACTCCCCTCCAAAAATCACAACAAAAATAGCAGCAAGAAGAAAAGATAAATTAATTTTTCTTTTCATAGTATACATAATAAAAGGGGAAAATAGATTTCCTTCAACTATTAAAAATAGTAAAAGATATCATTTTTATAATCCCTTTTCTATTGGATAGCCTTTCCTAATCCAGTCTTGAGCAAAATCATGAGGAATAAATAGAACTTTAAGATTTGTGAATTCCTTTTGTTTGAGAGCATTAAATGCTGGCCGAATATTGGGACATTGGTTCCATGGACAGCATCCGCAATAAAGAACGATCTGTTGATTCTTAGAAAGTCCAAAGACTTTTTTCTCTAAACTAGCAATCCCCTCTTTGTCCTTTCCTGAACCAACATAAATCGATCCTGGGATATGGCTAGCCTTGTAAAGAAAAGAAAATCCCACATGGAAAATAACAAGATCTTTTTTTTCGTCGCTTTTTCTCAAAGCTTCGACAAGTTCTTGTGGAGTGATAACTTCATCCCTTTTCCAGGGGTCTTGAGGATTGATCTCAATTTCTTCACTTTCCTTATCAAGGGCAGTAAAATCGATTTTTGAGTTTTGCCCTCGGCCAAAGGGGATAAAGAAAAAAAGGAGAACTATCAACCAGACTATAGCTTTCCATTCATTCTTTGTATTCAACTTGCTTTCTTTCCTTTGTTATTCTTATTCTCAATGGACTTGATTTTCAAGCAGCTACCAGCTAAAAAAAATTATGGCCGCTAAGTGGTTATTCCTTTCTTTTGTCTTCTTTACTTTTTACATAAACAAAGGATTGTCTATGAAGTTGTCTTCACCGGATTTTGAAAATGGTCAGCCATTACCTTCTTTCTGTGCTTATGGGGCTGAAAATAAATCTCCAGAATTGAAATTGGAAGATGTTCCACAAAACACGAAGTCCTTAGCACTCGTTATGGATGATCCTGATGCTCCACGAGGAACTTGGGTACATTGGGTATTATGGAATATACCGCCTGATGTCCACACGATAAAAAAGGGACAAACACCTGATGGCGCTGTCCCTGGCAGGAATGATTTTGGTAATACCAGATACGACGGTCCTGCTCCCCCATCTGGAGTTCATCGTTATTATTTTCGGGCTTATGCGCTCGACCAAATATTGAATTTACCGAAAGGATCCACCAAAAGCGATTTACTAAAAAAAATCCATGGTCATGTCCTTGCTTCTGCCGAGCTGATGGGGACTTTCGCTGCTTCTAGATAATCGATCTATAAAAAATACTCGCTGCAATGAATGTCTGTAATAAAATAACAGTCCTTCTCTTTGTCTTTTTATGCTTGTTGTGGATAAAAGAGGGCCATGCCTTACTCATCAGCGAAAACATGAGTCCTCAGAAAATTACGATTGATCTTCAAAAACTTCCAAAGCCTGTAGTCCATGGTTCAAACAACTGGCCTCAAATTGTTCCACCACCTGCCAAAGCCACTCTTCATCTTCCTCCTGGATTCAAAGTAAACATTTATGCAAAGGATTTAGATAATCCTCGATGGCTTGCCCTAACGCCTACAGGAGATGTTCTTGTTGCTGAATCCTACTCAAGCCGAATCATGTTGCTTGAAGACAACGACAAAGATGGCGTTGTAGATAAAATTTCAATTTTTGCTGATATTTCCAATGGTCTCCACTTACCTTTTGGAATGGTATTTTCTAAGGACTCTTTTTATGTTGCCAACACCGATGGTGTGCTTGTCTTTCCTTACAAAGAAGGGCAAAAAAAACTAGAAGGAAGAGGGAGAAAGATTCTTTCTCTGCCAGGGAGTGGCAATCATTGGAGCCGGACTTTAGCTTTGTCACCTGATGGTCAAGTTCTTTTTGTTACTGTTGGTTCAAAAACCAATGTAGATGAAGATCCTCCTCCTAGGGCATCCATCGTAACCTTGAAGATAAAATCAAACAGCTCAGAGATTTATGCTAGAGGCTTAAGAAACCCGGTAGGGCTCGCCTTTTATCCTCATAGCTCGGATCTTTATGTTACAGTAAACGAAAGAGATTGGCTTGGTGATGATCTTGTGCCTGATTACTTAACACGAGTCGAAAAAGGGGCATTCTATGGATGGCCTTATTGTTATTTAAGTCCTGAATTTATCGATCCACGTTGGAAAAATAGAATTGAAGGAACGAAAGCAAAGGAGCTTATACAATCGACAAAAACTCCTGATGTTCTCTTTCAAAGTCATTCTGCAGCTCTTGGTTTAGCCTTTCCTCCCCCTGATTCTAACTTGCCAGAACATTACAAAAACGGGGCCTTTGTAGCTCTTCATGGCTCTTGGAATAGAAAGCAGGCGACTGGATATAAGATTGTTTTTGTTCCTTTTGGAGAAAACCATCGGCCTAAAGGATATTACGAAGACTTTATGACTGGCTTTTTGCTTAATTCTTATCCTTCCAAAACCTGGGGAAGACCATGTGGCCTATTATTCTTGCCGGATGGAAGTCTTCTTTTAGCTGATGATGGGAATAATATCATTTACCGGATTTTCTATGCTGAATAACCATCTCCTCCAAATGGGCAAAATATTTTTAATTTTGTATTATAACATTTTACCTAAGGCTGAGAAGGAGAAGGAATCTTAGCCTGCTGCTCTTTTTGCATCCTTTCTAATCCATTCTCAATAGCTTTATTCTCTACAACTTGCCTTTGAGTCCTTTCGAAAAGATGGGTCAGATGTGGAGCAAAAAACAGCAATATAAACGCTAGAACAACAAGTAATGCTTTTACTATTTTCATTCTAAGAATTTATGAAAATAATCCCCCATGTCAATACATGTAAGCTCATCATAATTCTTTGGAAAAGCTCTTTATAAATTAGTGCTTAGGGCGAAAAAACATGTTTGAACAAAATTCCTTAGGGATGCCTTCCCAAAGCCTAATTCCTCCTAAAAATGCAAATTGATTGCTTCCCAAAAATGTATTTGAAGGTAAATCATTAAGAAATTTTGAATTTCCTCCTCCTACGACTACATAATCGACTTGAAGCATATATCGGAAAAGCTCAATCGCTTTAAGAACATGCCGATTCCATTTTCTATGACCTAATTCTTTTAATCCTTCCGTGCTCACATATTCCTCTACCGTTTTGCCTCTGCGATAGGGACAAGCTTGAAGTTCAAGAGGCTGTAAAGTACCTTTAACAATAAGAGCCGATCCAAGTCCTGTCCCAAGACCTAAAAATAGCATAGTTCCTCCCCAATAACTTCCCAATGCCTGCATCGCCGCATCATTAATTACTTTGCAAGGTAACCCAAAAGCAGCTGTAAAATCATAATTCTTCCAACCTAACCCCAAATGTTTTGGCTCTTCTATTGGCTTGTTGTCTTTAACTGGCCCTGGAAAACCGATTGCAATCTTAGAGTATTTTTTTTTCAAAACATCTCGCTGGACTGCTTCGATAAGTTTTTTAGGCGTAAAATCCTTCCCTGAAGGTATTTTTTTCACGTCGTCTACTTCTGAACAATAGACTTTGACATTATGCCCCCCAATGTCGATTACGAGAAGATCTTTTGCCTTAGAAAATTCTGAACTTGTAGAAGAAATAAATAAAGATTGAGGGCTATCAAAAGTCCTTTCAATCGATTTTTTCTGGATCATCTCTTTTATACAAAATAAACTACAGTAAAACGCTATTTGTTCTTTCTATCTAACATTTTTCCATTTTCTTCCCATGTAGATCTTTCTCTCCATGAAAAATTACTGGAATACAGGAATACAAGGCATAATATTTTCTCGACAAACTATTTACTTTTCCAATTCAAAAGAATTGCTTTTTAAAAGTAAAGAATCGTTATTGCTATTGCCTGCCAATCTAGTTATAAATAGATAAGGCGAACATCTATTCGCCGAAGAAGTTTGGTGTGCTGATTGGTTAGAGCCTAAACAGGCAGCAATGATTATCGTCTAGAAGGGTGTTGCTTGCCTAACAGACCCCGACAAACCGGCGGTATTCCCCCCACGAGGACTACCTTGCGGGGGATCAATCAAAAGACACGACGAGAACGTCGCACCAGTTTGCATACAAAAGTCTCAAGCTCTGGGCAAAAGGAGGATCTGAAGGATCAGTGGGAAGCGCTGGAACGGTTCTGCCTGTCACAAAGCAATACGGTGGCTGAACGGCTTGGGGATTGAAAGCAGCGGACTAAACTACAAGAGAAAGAATTTTTTCACGTCTGATGGAGCTGGAGGAATGGGCCGAGATCTCCGGGATCATTGTCGCCACAAGGACCGGCTGTTCCGGTTCGGTTTTGAATGGCCCCTAGAAGTCTTGCTTCTCTCTTAGGACTAAACTTCCCGTCATGAACGGGCAAGTCCCTCTTTCCACAGGAAGAAATGCCCAAAGAGCTCCTTGTGATCCTTCCCTACTTTCCCAAGCCCTCTTTTCGGTTTGCTCAAATACAAAAGAAAAGACCAGGGAGCAATAGGGAAAGCCAATGAGGCCGGATAAGACGATGTGCCGAACGATCCCGAGCAGAAAGCCTGCCTGCTCAACCGGAAGAAGCGCAAGATGCTATAGGATCTCTGCCTTCGCTCCGCAGCCGAAAAAGAGCGGTTTCTCGCCTCTTTCTTTGGCTTGAACCGCTTCGTGGAAAGCCTCGGCGAACGCGGAGAGCGGGACAAGCTTGTGACGGAAGACCATGCTAGTCCAAACGGGTTGCAGGACCGGATATGGAAGCGGGCGCTCCAGGATGCCTACGAGACGGTTGATAAGTGGCTGTTCGTCTCCTTGGCGGTGATCGGTTCGAAGATCTGCCGCAGGGAAGGAAGGACAGAAACCAAAAAGCGATTTACCTTTTAGACGCTGCGTTCTGCCAGGCGAATCTCCCTGCTTCTGCGAGGAGAAGCCGTCGAGGCCTCAGCCTTTCCGGTTTCCTGGGAAAGGTAAGTGCCATTCTCCTGTGACTGCGCAGGGACTTACGAAAGCTCATCGGAAGGCTGCCAAGAAATGATCGAGCCGCTCGGCGAGTTTCAACACCTGCATGTACCGGACCTTCGAGGAGAAGGGAGAGTACAGTATATCTCCCTCATGGGTCTTGAGAGCGGCAAGTCGTAGATTCGGGGCGACATCCGCCTCGTTCTGAACGAGAGGCGGGTGGAGATCCATTATTCAGCGGCAGTGAAGATTTCGAAGCGACGGGAAGGCGAAGCCGGTGGCATCGAAGCCGGTCTCTCCAAAGTCTTCACCGACGATCATGGGAAGCGGTATGGGAAAAGCTGCGGTGAGCTGCTCGTCCGGTTGTCTTGCGTTCACTAGGAGAAGGGAGAGAAGCGGGGCAGGCTTCAGGCGATCCGGGGGAATGCCAAGGGCTCGTTTAAGACCAGGTGGATCGGCAGAAACAACCTGAGCGGAGAAAAGCGCTGAATGCGGCTGCGCAAGATGCAGTCGACAATCGAGCGGCAAATAAATACAAGCCTAAGCCTTCCTCTTATATTACGAAGACCTTCAGTACTTGTTTCTGAGGTCCTACATATAATATGGGAACGCCAAAAGTAAAGAGCATTCCCGGTGCATCATCCAGATGCGGACCGAGGCGCTTCGGGAGCGAATCGAATTGCTGTTGACAGGGGGAGGTTCTCGACCAGAGAGAGGTCCATCCAGCCTATAGCTTTTGGGCTCTGTCCTCGGTGCGGGTATATCCATTCCAAAGAACAGCGCCAGAGACCGGTTCGCATGTCTGCATTTCGGGTACGAGAGCCGTATGGATCGGGTTGGGGCATGCAACTTCAAAAAAGGGATCAGGGATCCGGAGATATCCCTGTAGACACCGCAGAACTGGCTGCATGCGATGCAATTGGAGAGGTTTACCCGTAATAGTGGGATACTGCCCGATTGGAATCCCAATGAAGGAGACTGTTCCAGAGCGGACGACTCCAGGCATCGGCCAACCGCAGCGGATGGAGGCGAAGCGGGAGCGGTTCCATCGCGACTCGTGGGAGCGTCGGTGGATCGCCCGTTGTCGATCCATCAAAACACACCGTTCCTCAGGAGAACGAAACGGTCTTGACAATTCCGGGTTATCCCGGTCCAAAATCAAGGCGAAAAGAACGAACTTGGGTCAGGCGTAAGCAGGGCTCAAGGATGTTTTTAGGAGCAGTAATAAAATAAAGCTAAAGAAAAATCATATTTTTCATTGTCGTCGAAAAGGAATGCAGATAAGTGTACAGTTCCTTTCCTATTGAAGAGCTTCTATGATCGGATGGGTTCTCACAGGCGAATTTTCTCGGCTATTACAAAAAGTCTCCTATCGCACCATCCATTAAAAGAATAGCCAAAAGAAAAAATTTTAGTTCAGGATGTATAAGTTGAATATAAAGGAAAGATCCAACGAAGAAGCACCTACCTTACTCCAGCTATGAAGCGCTAAAGTGATTATATTGACGTTGTTTCAATTTATGCTCAGCTAAAATTCTTTATTTTTTATCAAAAATTATATCTGATCCCTCCAAGGGCCATGTTGAAAGACTGAGGATATTTTATTAACATGGTATTCCCATTGATCATTTGATAAGAAAATTCAGTTTCTTTTATCCAAAGTATTTTATATTCAATAAAAGCAGTCCAATGATCGGTAAAATTGTATTGTACCCCAGCAAGACCTTGCCCTACAAAGGCTCCCTGAGAGTAGCTATGACCGGAAAGATAATTTATCCCACCCGGAGCAATAAAATTAGTTCCTGAAGAATCGAGATAAGCCCCACCAATACCTCCTCCTATATAGGGAACAATCTTAGTAGGATTCACAAATCGAATCACGCCATCAAAAACAAAGATACCCATATTTAATTGAGAATTAAATCCATACGGAGTGTTAGTCATGGGGGTGCCTGCGACTCCTCCTACTAAAGTAGAAGAAATATTTTCTTGACCTATATAATAAGCTTCAAATTGAGCAGCCGGTTGAAGCCAATAATCGCCATGAGAATCTAGCTTGTAGGAAGAAAAGTTATAACCAACTTGAATTCCTCCTACCCCAGCAGTATCCCCATGTGTTTTCCCACCAGCAGAAAACAAGGGTGGAGAATTCAGAGCACTTATTCCATTACTCATTGGAAAGGCTGCACCTCCAAAAATACCGAAATAAATTCCAGTTTTTGGACCCAGAGCTTCTTCCTTACTTATCTCTTTTGGATTTTTTATTTCATTTCCTTCTTTCTGGGATGGAGCTTGAGAAGCCGTATCTTGTTGAGGAGAAGTGTTCTCAGCGTCTCCTTCGGCTCTAGCCTGAGTATCAGAAGAAACGGTAGAGGCACTATTATTTAAGCTTGCTGAAGAAGCATCCTTTATGGGGGTAGCATTTTCTTCTGTCTGATTTTCCTGAGTTGTAACTGGCTGATTAGTATCCACAACAGGTATTTCTTGTCCATAAAGTGAAAAACCAAGAAAACAAAAAGGTAAAATACTTAGGCACAGGTTCCAAAAGAAAGTTCGCCAGAAATAGCGATTTGTCTTACAATTATAAAAAAAAGGATTCATTTTAACCTCTTGTGATCGTTCTTCCTCATTTTTAACTGTTAGCAAAAATTCTTACTACTCTCCTATTATAAAAAGCAAATTCCAGACCTTCTTATTCCCGTCTTTTTTTATTTTAAAGCTCATCCCCCGCTTCCTTTTTTTAACAAAATCAATAGTTCCTTGCACGTTACATTTTTGTTACAATTCCATTGCTCAGGACTCTTGATTCTATAAGCAAAGGAGCCATTTCATTCTTTTTTTAGTCTAAATATTCTGATATTTAAAAAAAATTCTGTGGATGGAAAAGGTTATTTGGTTTGAAAAATGAATAGTTAATAAGAGCATAGCAATTTTTTTCCCCTGTTCGGTCAAAAGAAATGAGCAACTGTTTTTGTTGTGATCTACAGGATCCATTTTAGCGCAATGTAGGGGTGATTAGATGGCTTAGTTTTAACACAGTAAAAATCACCAACATTGATACAGGGAGGAAGATGTCAACAACAGAAAGTAATAAAAGATTGAGGTAAAAAACTAAGGAGCTCTACTGTAGGCTCTTTTTTTTCAGAATCCCTGAAAAGGTGGGGAATTTAATTTTGGCGGCAGGTGTGTAAGCAAAAAAGGACCATAGACCAGAGCAATTAAAATGAAAGAGAGTAAAACCCAATAAGAGAGTTTATCGAGTATGAGTTGCCAACCTGATGGGGCAGCCCCTAGGTAGGTTTCAGTAAATGGCAAATCCCCTGTGCTTTCCATTTTTTTGCCTTGAATCAGAGTAAAGAAAATAACAAGAAAGAATAAAACACATCCAATGAACATAATGGTTCCACCAATTCCAGTCAGCGCACCAGCTAGTTTCCAGCCAGGTAAAGGCTCATAATTGATAATAGCTAAGGCAGTTCTTCTTGGCATACCCAGTATTCCACCAGAAATCTCTCCTCGAGCAAAAATCAATATACCAAGAAAATAAACCCACGGCTGCCATTTTGCGATTTTTTCTAAAGCTAACTTCCTTCTTGTTAAATAAGGAATAAGCCAATAAGCAATTCCAAAGTAAGAAAGGGTAACAGCCGATCCAAGGGTAAGGTGAAAATGTCCAGGAACAAAAGTCGTATTGTGGATCAGAAGATTCATATTATAGCTAGCATTCATGATTCCAGTTATTCCTCCAGGCAAAAAAGCAATCATGGCCAACACCTGAGCACTCACAGCAGGGTTACTCCATGGCAGTTTTAAGAACCAACCAAGTATCCCCTTGCCTCCATTGGCTCTGCCTCCAATTTCTAAGGCATACATGATAGAAAATGCTGTGAGAAGACTAGGGAAAGCTATGCCAAAAGTGAGAATAAGAACAGCAATCTTGAAGTAATTACCTACCCCTGGATCAGTATATTGATGGTGGAATCCTACTGGTACCAGGACCACAAACATTATAAAGGCAATCCGAGCAAGCGAGTCACTGAAGAGTTTACCATTCACCATCCTGGGAATGAAGATGTACCATGAAACATAAGCAGGAAGTAGCCAATAGTAGACGATCTGATGACCCGTATACCAAAAGAGTACTCGACTCAACAGTGGATCAGAGCCTGGAAGAAGATTCAAGGACCAAGGAAGCAAAAGGAAAAGATCCTCAATTGCTGCGCCCAAAGAAGAAATATCCCACATGATATAGGTCATTATTGAAACATAAGCCATGAGAGGAATCCTCTCACCTTTATGTTCCTTTCTCCATTCTGCTAGAGCCCATAGTTGGGCAGCGGAAATAATCCAGGTGCTAACTACAGCTAGCGCGATTCCAAAATAAAATGCCCAATGCGCTCGTAATGGCGGATAAAAAGTATAAAGCACACTGGCCTTACCAAGAAATATAGGAATTCCAGCAAACACTGTTCCTAATACCAAAAGTACAAAAGATAAAGCAAGTAACCTTGAGTTTAGATTTCTGCCTAAAGCTCTAGCTGTAGTCAAGGAAAGCCATCCATTGGCTTCAGCAAAAGTGAATATAAAAGCATTAAGCACCCCATGGGCTGTCAACCCTTCATAATAGGTTTTCATTCCAGGCAAAAACGTAAAAAGGCTAATCCCTGCATAATTCAATCCTTGAACAAAACCCTGAAAAACCCCAAAGGCCAGCGCAGCGAAGCCAAAAAGGATAGACCATAAAATCCAGCGGCGGTTTGCAGGGGAAAGTTCAAAATGTTTTGGGTCTTGGACTACTTCGGTTTGGGCTTGAACAATAGCGCTCATTTTTGTTTTTCTTGTTTTATTTTACGGTAATAGTTCCAGTCATGAGATGATGTAGGGTACCACAGTACTCATGACAAATAATTCGATAAACTCCAGCTTTATCAAATTTGTGCCTAAGGATAGAAACCTGTCCAGGTAAAAGCATCATATTCACATCTGTATTAGGAATGAAAAAACCATGATCGATATCCAAACTAGTCCCATAGAAAGTAACATCAGCTCCTATAGGAAGCTCTATGGAAGGAGGATTAAACATCCATGCTTGTCCTAGCACTACGACTTTATATTTTCCAGGAGCCACTTCCTGAACTCCTGGCTGATCAAATGGGGGGGTTCGCATAGTTGCCGAAGCCAAAGCCTCTCCAGGATTTGGAACAATCTGACCAACATCAGTAGGAACTCTTACAGCCAAAATTACCGAAGCATAAATAAGAGCTACTATGAAAGCCAAAAGAATGCCTATAGAAAGCCAGACATAAATTTTTTCTAGTTTTTCCATCTGAGCTACCTCCTTTCCACCATTTCAAAAAACATGAAAAGCCACATTCCAACAAGAATGGCAAGATAGAGGATCAAAACAAAAAGAGTTCCAACCGGAGGAGGAATTTTTTTTTCAGGGGCTATTTGCTGTTGCCCTGGTTTTAGTTGAGCCTCGCTCATACTTTTCTCCTTTTTGAAAAATTAACTTTCAATCTCTTCTGATAGTGAACAACGGAGCTGCCTAGAAAAAAATCCAGCAACCACGAAAAAAACCACAAGCCAGATCAATGCATACAAACCATCCAGGGGTTTGCCCATCCCCTCAAGAAAAATATTTAAAGAGCCCCATCCCAAGAATGAGATTAAACTAAGCATAAAAAAATAAAATAGAACAATCCCCGTCAATCCCGTTTGACATTCCTTTTGTCCAGATAAAGTTGTATCATGATCTGTCATGATATGTCCTCTTTATTCTAAAAATAAAAAGTAAAGATTCTATTCTTTTAGGATAAAGTAGTTAACTAAAAAAAACAATAGAGAAGAAATTTCTAAAAAGTAATACTATTTTTCCCCTATGCATAACATAGTGGAAAATATGGGCACGATTAAATATGTTTTTTCTATTTCTCTATTGACAGCATGATTTATCAAGAAATCGATAGAAAAGAACTTAGGGCAAAAAGCACTCTCTACTTATAGGGAGAAAATACTGTTGTTGATTGCTTCTTCTTAGCCTTGTCTAAAAGTCTTATATCCTATTGTTCAAGAATAATGGCGCTTAGTAGCAAGAGTGTGGACAAGCCCAAAAACCTTCTCGGTATGCCTATTTTTAACCAACTTGGGCGCTAAGAGAAGTCTGTTAGCTTTTCTTTTTTGATTCTCCAGGCCGATAATCTTCTTCAGCTTTGCTAAATGCATCTTCCAAGGATCCAAGCTCTTCTGCTGGCCTACTAAACTCCATTTTTTCTCTTTCTTTTTCAAGCTGTTCAGGCGTATAATGAAGAGCTTTAATAGAAAGGCCAATGCGACGTTCCTCTTTATCAATTTTAATGATTCGAGCACTCACCTCCTGACCAACCTTCAGCACATCCTTCACTTTAGCCACCCGATCCGCACTTATCTGAGAGATATGTACTAGCCCATCGATCTCATCAGCAAGTTGAATAAATGCACCAAAACTGGCAATTTTACTCACTTTTCCGCTAACTATTTCTCCTACTTTGTATTTCTTTTCAATTTCTTTCCATGGATCTTCTGTCAACTGCTTGATTCCAAGAAGTATTTTCTGATTAGTTTTGTCAATCTCTAGTACCTTCGCTTCTATTTCTTCTCCTTTTTTAAGGACTTCGGAAGGATGGTTGATTTTTCGTGTCCAAGACAAGTCATTAACATGAATGAAACCATCTAAAGCATTTTCCAATTCAATATAAGCACCATAGGCTGAAAAGTTCTTCACTTTACCTTTGACAATAGTACCAGGAGGGTAAAGTTCAGAGGCTTTATCCCATGGATTTACTTCCAAAGCCTTTAGACTTAAAGAAAGCTTCTGTTCTGCTTTATTGATATCAAGAACCATCGCTTCTACTTCCTGCCCCATAGAAAGGACTTCACTTGGTTTTGTTATCTTTTGCGTCCATGATATTTCTGAAATATGTACCAATCCTTCAATTCCAGGTTCAAGTTCTATAAACGCTCCATAAGGAGCAAGATTGACTACTTTCCCTTTGACCTTTGTGCCTACAGGATATTTTTCCTCAATATTTTCCCAGGGATTTGGCGTTTTCTGTTTTAGTCCAAGAGAAACCCTTTCTTTTTCCCTATCCACATCGATGACAACCACCTCGATTTCTTGACCCACTTTAAGAATTTCAGAAGGGTGATTGATTCGACCCCAGCTCATATCCGTAATATGAATAAGCCCATCAATGCCATCCAAATCGATAAAAGCTCCAAAATCCGTAACGTTTTTGACTACTCCTTTTACAAGATCCCCAACATGAACTTTTTCCAAAAATTGAAGTCTTTTTTGATTTCTTTCTGCTTCTACAATTTCCCTTCTTGATAAAACAACATTTTTTCTTTCTTCACTAATTTTGACGATTTTGCAGGTTAGCGTGGCTCCTTCATATTCCTTCAAATTTTTGGGTGGGACTACATCGATCTGAGAGGCAGGCAAAAAGGCCTCCACTCCAATGTTTAACATTAATCCTCCCTTAACAACCTGCTTAACTTTCCCAGTGATCGTCCCGCCTTCTTCAAATGTTTTTAAGATCTTATCCCAATTCTGTTTTTGCGCGGCTTTTTGCCTAGAAAGAACGACCATTCCCTCTTCATTTTCCAAGCTCTCCAATAAAACTTCTATTTCTTGTCCAACCTGTATCGATTCGGGCTCTTCAAATTCACTTAGGGGAATGATACCTTCGGATTTGTAGCCAATGTCTACAACCACTTCCTTAGAATTTTTGTCTACAACTTTTCCCTTGACAATGCTTCCTTCTACAAAATCAGGAATCGACGCTAAAGTCATTTCTACCATTTTTATCCTCTCTTATTATAACTTTTATAACTTATCCTTTTTTCAATGCTCCTTAAAAAAATGCCTCTTATTAGAAAAAATTAGGAATAAAGAAAAAATCAAGAGCTGTCACGGTTAGGCTAGATCTCAAGAGAATGGATCTACCTTTTTTTCTTTTATACATTTGTCACAGCCACATGAACCACTGCCCTTTCTCCTGTATATCCATATTAGATAAATCAAGGCCATGCATACAAGGATACCACTAATAACACTCTGCCATTTCATTTAATAGTTCTCTAAATTCATCTAATTAACTAAAACCTAATAATAAACCTATTTGATAAAATAGGAAAGCACAAAAATAAGCAAAGGAAGTCATATAGGCAAACTGAAAAAGCGCCCATTTCCATGAGCCGGTTTCTCGTCTCACAACAGCAACAGTACTTAAACATTGCAAAGAAAAAGCAAAATAGATCATCAACGAAAAACAGCTTAAGGGACTGAACACTTCTTTTCCATCTGGCCATTTATCCTTGCGCATAGCTTGAGCCAAAGGAAGAATATTCTCCTTGGTTTCTTCTCCTGTATAAATTACCCCCATGGTGCTGACGAACATTTCCCTGGCAGCTTGAGCACTTAAGAGCCCTACGCCGATTTTCCAATTAAAACCTAAAGGTTTAATGACCGGCTCAATAAAATGCCCTATTCTTCCAGCAAAGCTATGAGAAAGTGCTTGAGAATTAGATTCTCCAGGAAATTTTGGATGAGAAGTTAAAAACCACAATAGAATAGAAACCGAAACAATGATCGTTCCAGCCCTTTTGAGAAAGGCTAAAGCTCTTTCGTACATTTGCAAGCTAATCGACTTTATCGATGGGCGACGATAGGGGGGCAATTCCAAAAGTAAAAAGGATTGTTTGCCTTTAAAAAGAGTCTTTTTAAAGATCCAGGCAAAGAAAAAAGCACCTCCTATCCCCAAAATATACAGAAAGAAAATAGTAAAGGAACTCCATAAAACTGGATGGGAATGTTGAGAAAAGAGCACGCCACACATAAGAACATAAACGGGAAGGCGAGCTGAACAACTAGCAAAAGGAGCTATGAGGATAGTCAAAAGCCTATCTTTAGGATTATCTATTGTCCTAGCGGCTAGGATCCCTGGAATCGCACAGGCATGACTGCTAAGTAAAGGTAAAAAAGATTTTCCATGAAGACCTACCGCATTCATGAGTTTATCCATTAAAAAGGCCGCTCTAGCCATATAGCCCGTATCTTCTAATAAGCCAATGAAGAAAAAAAGCACAAGGATCTGAGGCAAAAAGACAACTACATTGCCAGCTCCTCCAATGATTCCCTGACATATAAGATCCCTTAGATCTCCAGGAGGAAAAACCGTTTGAAACTTTTCTGAAATAGCTCTCATTCCTTCATCTATTAAGTCTTTTGGATAAGATCCCATCCCAAAAACCGCTAGGAACATCAATGCCATCGCCATAGAAAAAATCAACCATCCCCAAAAGGGGTGTGCCACATAACGGTCGATCATATCACTTAAGCCTCTAGAAAGATGCACCCCTTTTTTTACGGCGCCTTTCACAAGATGTTGCAAAGTTAGGAATCTTTCTCTAACCACGGCATCCCTCCAGTCGGGCTTTAGTTTCCCGATTTTTTCCTGAGCCCGTTTTACTGACTGAATGAGAAAATCCATGCGAAACAACTTTGCTGTTGTTTCTGGATCTGGAGAAAGCAAAAGAAGAAGAAGCATTATTCTACTAATTGGGCCTATTCCCTGAATTTCACTCTGATTTTCAAGAGTCGTAATTTCTTCTTCTATAAAATCTGGATAATTCAGAACAAAAGGTTTCGATCGAGCGATTTCTTTACTCAACACCGTTTTTAACTGAACTACACCACTCTTTTTATTTGCCTGGCAGGGAACCACAGGGCAGTTAAACTTTTGGGAAAGGATCCGACAATCCACTTCCCATCCTTTGGCCGCAAGTTCATCGATCATATTGAGAACGATTACCACAGGTCTGTCCAATTCCAGAATCTGGCTAACAAGATACAAACTCCTTTCCAAATTTGAAGCATCAACAATACAGATAATGCCGTCAGGTTTAGGAGTGTCTTCTCTCAATCCCAATAGCACTTCAGTCGTGATTTTTTCGTCAGGAGAATTAGGTAGAAGGCTATAAGTTCCAGGCAGATCGATCAGTTGGCATTTTTCTCCATAAAGTGTGTAAAAAATCCCCACTTTTTTTTCAATGGTGACTCCCGGATAATTTGCAATCTTCTGCCTTAAGCCGGTCAGGGCGTTAAATAAAGTGGTTTTTCCACTATTTGGATTGCCTACAAGAGCAAAAGTGAAAAGCTTACTGGCTGATTCTGATTTGAAAACCCGCTCATCTTTCTTTAACAATGCCATAATAACAAGCTAATAAAAACAAAAAGAACGCTTTAAAAACTACTTCACTTAAACAAAAAAAATAGACAAGCTGTATGCTATTAAATGGCCGAATCTTTTTTGGCAGAAGTAACAAAAATTCTTTTTGCTAACAACTTGTTTAGTCCTATCTTCGAGCCACAGACCAAACAAACCGTCATCGCTCCATGAGCAATCTTCACCACTTCTGCCTTTTCGCAAAATCCCAACTCCCTAAGCCGATGACATTCGACGGCGTTTCCCTCTATCGAATGGATATAAAAGATAGAGCCAATATC